>DATEKE010000320.1:0-11130 GCA_035277605.1 Terriglobales bacterium
ATGGCTCCGGCGTTCTGGTGTGTGAAGGCTTCGATGCCAATCTCGCAGCGAAGCTCGAACAGAAGCTCCTCACCGCGAATCCAGCAAAGACCGTTCAGGTGCAATTGCGATCGCTGATGGCGCCGCTGCGATCCTCGGCCGTGATTCAGGAGGCTGTAGGACGGATGATCGTCGATAACGTCGAAAGGATGATTCCCATAATGGGAATACATTGATTTATCGCTTAATAAGATTTGTCATCCTGAAGCGCTTCTGTTGCGCGAAGGATCTCCGGCGATATGTCGCACTTAATTGCTTCCGGTGTGGCTCTTACACCAAGCCCTCACGCGTGCGGGACGGAGAGCCTCAGGAGTGCATCGTTTTCTGAAGCATTTTCGGGAGGTCCTTCGGCCAAAAGAGGGCCTCAGGATGACTGAGCTAATGATGCAAGTCGATTTCTGATGAAAAGGTGCAGCGAGTATTTCTAAGATTCCGTCTGCAGCTTCTGCAGGTACGCCACAATTGACGGGTTGGTCCACTCCACAGGCCCGATGAACTTTCGCCGCACGATGCCTTTGCGATCGATGATGTAGGTTTCCGGCCATCCCCACGTTCCATACGTGTCGCTGCTCTTTTGTGCGGGATCATCGACCGTGATCAGATCGACATGATGGTCGCGGACGAATCGGCGGTAGGCGTCGGGATCGTGATCGGTGGCAACGGCAAGAACTGTGACTTTATCCCCGAGATCGTGCTGCATCTGAATGAGGGAAGGCATTTCTTCGATGCAAGGCGCGCACCAGCTTGCCCAGAAATTCAGGACGACGACTTTGCCTTTATAGTCGTGCAGCGAGATGGTGCGCTGGGCGTCAGAGACGGTAAAGTCCGGCGCCGAATGACCGACCAATTCGGGATGCATGCCTCGATCGCATCCTGTTGCGGCAAGAAAAACTGCAACGAAAACCACCTTGGCGACTCTGATTAGAAGGGAACTGCTGGTCACAACCGTATAATAAAGGTATCACGCGTAAACTCAAGGCACAGCATGGTTTATCTCACGCGAAGGGCTGAGTTTTCGGCTTCGCACTATTACCACAATCCCAAGCTCTCCCCGGAAGAAAACGAGCGCATTTTCGGCAAGTGCAGCAATCCGCATGGACACGGGCACAACTACACCCTGGAGGTCACGGTCGCCGGAGATGTGGATGCGCGCTCCGGATTCGTGATGGACTTAAAACAGCTCAAGGACATCATGAACCGCGAGGTGATCGATGTGCTCGATCATCGCCACCTCAATAAAGAAATACCGGAGTTTCGCGACAAAATTCCCACAACGGAAAATCTGGCGATCGCGATTTGGACCCGCCTCGCAGGGAAGTTGAATGGAACCAGGCTGCATAGAGTCCGGCTGTATGAGACCGATGACCTGTACGTAGACGTGTACGGCGAAAAATGAAAGCGCACCTAACAAGACGATATAAGTTTTCCGCGTCCCATCGGCTGCATTCGCCCGAATTGAGCGATGAGCAGAATCGCGCGACGTACGGCAAATGCAACAATCCGTTTGGGCACGGGCACAACTACAAAATCGAGATCACGGTAAGCGGCGAGCCAGATCCTGAAACGGGAATGGTCTGCAATCTCGCCGACCTCGACAGCTTTGCCGAACGCGAGCTGATGCCGCGCTTTGCCTTCAGCAATCTCAACGAGCTGGAGAACTTTCGTAACCAGGTGCCAACAACTGAGAATCTTTCGCGCGAGCTGTTTCATCTCTTTCGTGATCGCTTCCAGCAGGCGAAAGTTGAGAAAGTTCGGATCGAAGAGACCATGATGAACTCGTTCGAATACGCCGGCGGAAGAGAATTGGGAGCGGAATAGGCACGACCAGAACGTGATGAAGGGAGATCGAGTGAAGTCTGCAGCAATCAAGCGTGTGATGACTATGCCAAAGACCATAACCAATGGAGCCGAGCGAGCACAGGCAACACAGGCAGCACTGGAAAAGGCATATCTGCAGGTGCTGGAGAACATTGGCGAAGATCCCGATCGTGACGGCCTGAAGCGAACTCCCGAGCGCGTTGCAAAGGCCATTCAGTTCCTGACGCGGGGCTACCAGGAAGACCCGGGAAAGCTCTTGCGCGGAGCACTCTTCGATGTCGATTACGACGAGATGGTCATTGTGAAGGATATCGAGGTCTTCAGCCTCTGCGAACATCACATGCTGCCGTTCTTCGGCAAGGTCCACGTTGCGTATCTGCCTAAAGGACGAGTCATCGGCCTCAGCAAGATTCCACGGCTGGTTGATGTCTTCGCGCGCCGCCTTCAAGTTCAGGAACGGCTGACCAAGCAAATCGCCGACGCGATTCAGGACGCAATCGAGCCGATCGGCGTCGGCGTGGTGATCGAGGCTCGTCACCTTTGCATGATGATGCGCGGCGTAGAGAAGCAGCACTCTGCGACCGTGACTTCCTCGATGGTGGGAGCCTTCCGCGAACAGCAGCAAACGCGTGAGGAGTTCCTTTCGTTAATCCGCTCCGGCAAGCCAAACGGGTTCTGAACCGTTTTCTTTTGTCATTCCGAACCGCACGGTTTGCGGTGAGGAATCCCTATGGATTTCCATGGTGGACGGCGGAGCCAAGCGGATCGTTTAGATTTACGGGTAGAGCAGATGGGCACAGAGGATTCAGCCGATATCGTCAATCGAGACTTCATTTAAAGTCGATAGGGATCCCTCACCGCGAAAAGCATGCGGTTCGGAATGACAAAAGGAAAGCTGAATGCCTGATCTGAACGGAAAGACTGCGGTGGTCACCGGCGGAAGCCGCGGTATCGGATTGGGAATCACGCGCGAGCTCGCGCGCAGCGGTTGCCGGGTTGCGATTGCCGGTCGCGATCCGCAGGCGCTCGAATCTGCCATCGCGCAACTCAAAGCTGAAGGACTTTCCATTTCCGCCAAGCGCTGCGATGTCTCCGATCCGGATCAGGTGCATGAGTTCTTTCACGCAATTCGCGAGCGACTGGGCGGACTCGATTTCCTCATCAACAATGCTGGCGCGGCACATGCTTTGGCGAATGTCGATCGGATCGCTCCAGAAGAGTTTCGTCGCGTCATTGACGTAAACCTGATAGGGACCTTTCTCTGTTGCCGTGCGGGTCTTCCCTTAATGGGGCCAGGAGGAGTAATTGCAAATAACTTATCCGTAGCGGCGCATCAGACGTTCGCTGGAATGTCCGCGTACAACGCCTCAAAGGCAGGGGCGCTGGCATTAACGAATGTCTTACGCGAGGAACTCAGAGAGAAGGGAATTCGCGTCCTAGCTCTTGTACCTGGCGCAGTTGATACCGATATCTGGCAGCAGTTCTGGCCAGACGCTCCGCGCGAGAAGATGATGTCCCCTCACGACGTAGCCCGCGCAGTCGCACTCGCCCTTTCGATGCCGCCGAATACAGCGATCGACGAGATCAGAATGGGACCGGCGAGCGGAACGTTATAACAGCCGCGAAGCCACGAAGCTGCGAAGCCAACGGTCTTCAACCTTAACAACTAGGACACTCTCATTTGAGAAACGGTTTTCGGTTTCGTGGCTCCGAGGCTTCGTGGTTTCGAAGCTCATTCATACCTCAACGCTACCATCGGATCGACCGACGAGGCTCGTCGTGCGGGCAGTAGTGCCGAGATCACCGCTACCGCACCAATTCCAATTAATGCCAACGCGAAAGCGAGTGGATCGTTTGTAGTTACGCCGAACAGCATGGATTTGAGCAGACGCGCTCCGGCGAATGCGAGTGGGAGGCCAACGGCGATTCCGATGACTCCGATGATCAAGCTTTCGCGCAAGATCATCCAGAGCACTTGCCTTCGTTGCGCGCCAAGCGCCATCCGTACTCCGATCTCTGGCGTGCGACGGCTCACGCGATATGCGAGCGTGCCATACAGGCCAGTAGCGACCAGCAGGGCTGCGAGCACTCCGAAGAAGGTTGCCATGCGTGAGAAGAGCCGCTCATCAGAGTAGGACTGCTCGTATTGCTCGGTCTGTTTAATGGGTTGCAATAGGGGAATGTCTGGACCGAATCCATGGACGACGCTGCGGGACCCCTCCAGCACGGCGCCAATATCGCCATGAGCGCGGAGTTCAACATTCATTCCTGCAATTCCAGGATTCTGAGTGTAGGGAATCCAACCCATGGGCCGTGCCTTTTCGCGCACGGAGGTGTATTTCAAATCGGGAACTACGCCGATGATCGAATAGGCTTGGTTCTCCTTGTCACCTAGGCCGCTTAGGGTCACTTTGTGATCGAGCGGATTTTTGTCGGCCAGATACCGATCGACAAAGGTTTGATTGACTACGATCACTCGCCGCGAGGCTGCCGTATCTGATTGAGCAATGTCTCGTCCAATCTTCAGGTTCGCGCCAAGGACGTGGAAGAAATCCGGAGCCACAGAGTTCCAACGAATGGGCGAAAACTTTCCTGGATTGGGATCCGCGCCATCCACTCGCACGGCAGTGTTGTTGCTCCAGCCATAGCCCATCCGGTTCTCCATGAGCGTGGCTCCTTCGACGCCTGGAAGAGTACGCAGCCGCTCCAGCAGAGCGGAGTAGAACTGGACGACTTCAGCATCGGACTTCAATGTCGAAGGAGGACTGATTCCGAAGACGACGAGACCGGAGGCACGGAATCCCAAATTGGCACGCCCCAGGTTCTGTAATGTCCGCAGAAGCAATCCAGCGCCGACAAGCAGCACCAGACAGAGCGACATTTGCAGTCCAACGATCAGCTTGCCGGTCCGCACTTTGTTCTTGTCCGTTTGGGCGGTTGCTGCCGGAGTCTTGAGTCCAATCGCGACGGGAGCACTGGTTGCGCTGCGCATCGGCGCCAGGCCAAATACGAGGGCTGCCAGCGCGGATACTGCAATCGTGAACAGCAGCACCGTGCGATCAGGAGCGAGACTTACTTCCAGATTCGACCAAGAAACCAGCAAGCTCGTAGCCCAACGTGCGAAGACCCACCCGAGTACGGTTCCTGTGATGACCAACAACAGACTTTCTGTAAGAAGCTGAGTAAAGATTCGCCATCGGCTGCCTCCGAGAGCAATACGCACGCTGAACTCGCGCTCCCGCGCCGCGTTGCGGGCCATGAGCAGCATGGCGACATTGGCGCAAGCAATGACGAGAATCAGAGCAACCATGCCCATAAGGACCCGCATTGGCTCACGGTACTCCTCATTAAGCCCCTCGATGCCTCGCGCGGCTGTGAAGTACAACTCAACTTTTTTGCTGACATCCTTCGTTTTTCCGACGCTCTGCTCTATGGTTGCGCGGTACTCAGGATTGATTACATCCAGCGCCTGCTGCTCGGAGATGCCTGGCTGCAGACGCCCGATCATCATCAGGAAAAACCATTTCGGAGTCTGGTACATGCCGATAGGAAATTGCGCCGGCGCTCCCCATGGCTTGAGGTCAGGTCGGTTCTGAAATGGTACCCAGATGTCTGTCGCGCGACGACGCTCGAATCCGGTGAACTGCGGTCCGGCAACGCCAACTACCGTGAACGGAACAGACTTGATATATAAAGTCATGCCGACGATCTTTGGATCGCGAGAAAAGCGGCTGCTCCAGTATCCGTAACTGAGCACCGCGGTCTGCGTGTGCTGGCGTTCGTCATCGATGGTGAAGGTTCGTCCCAAAACAGGATGCACGCCGAGTCCCGAAAAGAAGTTGCCGCTTACCATGTCTGCATAAGCCTGCTGCAGATCGTCTCCGACGCGAACCCCAAGTTTTGGACCGGAGAGCGGAACGAACGCCATCACATCGCTGAAAACGCGATGATCCTGACGCAGCTGCTCAAACACAGGCTCTGAGAGGGAAGCATCGTCATATCCAGTCTGCGAGGTCTCATCTGGCTGATCGCGATAATGGAGAAACACGAGCCGGTTGGGATTCGTCCCGGGCAAGGCTCGCAATAGCACGGCGTTCATCACGCTGAAGATTGCGGTGTTCGCACCGACGCCGAGCGCGAGCGTCAGGACGGCAATGATCGCGAATGCCGGAGTGCGCCGCAGCTGACGAAGTCCGAAACGAAGATCTTGAAGCAGTGTATCCACGCGACCTCCCAGCGAACTACGGAATGTTCATTTCAGAGCGCGGGAGAGACGTTCCCGCCAGAAGCTTAGACGCGGGACTGCGTTATTGGTGACCCGATATGGCCTCCACGAAATCTCGGGATCCGATTCCCACTACACGCACCTTATCGATAGCTATCTTAGAAGCTGAGCAGCTTAGCAGCTCAGGAGCTTAGTAGGTGAATCTCGATCTAGGTCGCAGGCGCTGAGGCATGAGTTTAATCATGATCAATCCCGCAACGAAACCCCCAACGTGGGCCCAAAATGCGATGCCTCCGCCTCCCGTGCGATTCGAATAGGCGATCGATGTCGCCGCTCCACTCAGAAACTGCAGCACGAACCAATATCCCAGGACAATCCAGGCGGGCAGCCAGATGAAGGTAAAGAAGATGATCAGAGGCACGAGCGTCAAAACACGGGCGGACGGATAGAGAAGAAAGTATGCCCCCATCACTCCGGCGATGGCGCCGCTGGCTCCCACGCTGGGAATGGTCGAATTCGGATTGAGCATGATATGCGCGAGTGAAGCGGCCAGTCCGCTGACCAGATAAAAGATCACATACGAAAAATGTCCTAAATGGTCTTCGATGTTGTCACCAAAGATCCAAAGCACCCACATGTTGCCGATGAGGTGCAGCCAGGACGCATGGAGGAACATGGATGTCAGCAACGGCACCGCCGATGCATGAGCTACGTTAACGCTCGACAACCCAAGGGCAGACAGCACTCGTACAGGCTCAACTCCAAACTGATAAACGAACGCATCACGAGTGCGAGGGCCGAGTGATACTTCAAACAGGAACACGATCGTGTTCAAGGCGATCAGCAGGTAATTAATAAACGGTGTGGTGAACTTTGGGGTGTCGTCGCGAATCGGTATCATGGGGGAACGCTGTCGCCAATCTTAGAACGTACCATAACCGCGCAGCAGCTCCTGCGCTCGGGGCGCGGTGGAATCTCCAGTTCAAATATGGATGCGATCCTCGTAATCGATAAGCCCACCGGGATGACCTCACACGACGTAGTCGCCCGAGTTCGTCGACTCCTCGGAGAGCGCTCGGTAGGCCATTTGGGAACATTGGACCCACTGGCGACAGGCGTCCTGCCGCTGCTTATCGGACGTTATACGCGCCTGGCACAGTTCTTCGCAGCGGCCGACAAGAGCTATGAAGGTGTGATTCGCCTCGGATTTGCGACCGATACCTACGATGCTGAAGGCGAACAGGACGGCCCTCGCGAACTAAATCCTAAAGTGACACTCGAACAGCTACGCGAGGTCGCGCAGCAATTCATAGGCGATATCGAGCAAACGCCTCCTCGGTTTTCAGCTAAGAAGATCGCCGGCGTCCCGGCTTACAAGCTGGCGCGAAAGAAGAAGGGTGTAGAACTCAAAAGCACCCGCGTTCGGGTTGAGGGATTCGACATCCATAAGCTCGATTCCGACCGAGCATTCTTTGCTGCCAAGGTAAGCGCGGGGACATATGTGCGTTCGCTCGCCCATGACTTAGGGGAGCAGTTAGGCGTTGGCGCTCATTTGGCGGAACTGCGCCGTACAGCATCTGGCGAATTTACTCTGGGACAATCCGTCACTCTTGAACAATTGTCGGCAATGAAGGAGCAGCATGGCGCTGATGCAGAAAGCTTTGAACATTACATTACAAGCGTTTCGCTGCATCCGAGACAGATTCTGCCGCAGTTGCCGGCGGTAACAGTAAATTCCGAAACGGCTGGGATGATCTCAAACGGTCGCGCCGTGAACCTGGCGGATCTTTCGCGCGCTCCTCAGGTGAAGGTCTTCGAAGGGGAAAAGCGACTACTGGCGATCGCCAGCAGAATTGCAGGAACTCTTTTTCAACCCAAAGTGGTGTTGAGCTCCTGAGAGCCGCAGATATGCTCGCAATTCCCGGGAATATTGGCAATGTCCGATAATGGATATTCTGTTAACTACGCAAGATGGGCCCTCCCACCCGGCTTTGATTTGGGTTCGGCATCAACGCGTGCGCCAGCTCCCTCTCGAAGTCTTGGAGTGCTTTGATACGCTCCGGTGTGGCTTCAACGACCTGGTCTTTCCATTGGAATACCGAGCGTCCGTCTTGAGTGGTCAGCACACCGATCGAGTCCCCAATTTTCCATCCTGGTCGGCCGAGCATGCGCAGACCAGCTTCGTTATCGGACTCGAATAGCGCAATACAGCCGCCTCGGCTGATGCCAATGGCTCGCGGAAAACGCTCAAAGCTCTGAAGGTCAAAGCCGGCAGCGTAGAGGCTTTGCAGTATCTCCGCTGAATCAGTCATGGCTCAGAAAGCATTCTTCGACATTGATGGCTTTTCGCCTGGGAGATCGCCCGGTGGCTGTCTACGCATGAGCTTTGTGCGAAAGTCCAACTGAGGGCAAGCGCGAGTCAATCGCTTCTACGGCATTTCTATGCTCTGGCGTCACGCATATATGTCTTTGTAATGTTGTACCTGACTGTGTTTTCTTCAACCGATAAATCGATAACTCCGGAGCTCCTGCTGTAGAGACACCGAATTGGCTCTGCAAACCTTCAAGTAGAGCTTCACTGTGCGTTGTGACGACGAGTTGATGCCCTAGCCTGACCGCCTCGGCAAACATTCGTACCAAATGTGCCTGTGACTCAGGATGCAATCCGGCCTCTGGCTCCTCGATCAATATCAGGCTGTTCTTAGGTGCGGCGAAGATTTGAGTAATGATCGGCAGCACCTGTTGTGCGCCGCACCCTGCCGACTCGAAGCCGAGTGGAGTATCGAAATCGGAGTCCAGATATCCGGCATGAAGGAGTTCTTCGCGCACCCACCCACTGGTCAGCGATCCCATCCCGAAGATCTCCGCCCAATGCTGGATCTGTCGAGCTTGGGCGAGATGCCTGGGATGAGCGAATAAGACCGACAGCACGGCAACTGTCCGCTCGCCACGTCGTCCGACGCTCAACGGTCCTGCCTCTGCCTGCGGGGCTTCTCTTACCGGCATGCGGCTAGGGCCAAGCATGAACACCTTCTGTTTCAGACACGCGATCAGAAACGACATGTAGAGGCCGAAGCCAACGAAGGTATGTTGAGTCGCTTCATCAACTTCGTTGCCGCCAATTGCTCTTGTGCCCACAAAGAGCTTGGGCGCGAGAACCGCGTTGCCGCAGACTGCGGGCGTGAACATGCGCTCGAGGGCCGAGCGTGAGTGGTACTCAAGAAATGAGCCCTGACCTCTCTTGATGACGCCGCGTCCCAGGGCCATCGTGGCGTTGGTGGCGACGAGTTCACCGTCGAGATGGAGATGGTGCCTCCACTCTTCAGTTCCCCGCCGATGTTCCACGGTATACCCGATGCTCTCGGCCCGCAGGTCGGCATCGAAGTTGTGCTTGCGCAGCCAGGCGCGAAGATGGTCGCCGGCTTCGATTTCGATGCCTAATACCAGTTGGAGATCCTGGTCAGGCTTATGAAAAGCGGATTGGCCGTTTGCGCCCAGGTTGACGAGACGATCGCTCCATCGAAACTGGGCAGGTTGTTCCGGAATGGGAGTGCTCTGAGCGAAGAGCCCAATGGACTCCAATGCCGAGCTCTTCCCTGCGCCGTTCGGGCCGGTTAAAACGGTCAACGACGGAAGCTCAAATTCAACTCGCTCCCCGAAAGTCTTAAAGTTCTGGATTCGTAATCTAGTCAACATACTCTGTCTTTCTGCGAAGGCCTTTGTCCTGAGGCAGGGGGAGCAGCTGCGGTAGGCTTGGGAAAGACATGATATCCGACTGTTCGATTGCGCGAAACTGCAAATCGCAAGGAGGTCATCGTGGCCAGAGTGAGTAGGCAAACCGTCGATTTGTCCGCATATCCCGACCTTGTCGTGATCTATCTGGGAATGCGCGTGAATGCCTGGTATGGGCTGAAGCGCCTGTTCGGAATTGGCCCACAGATTAATGCTTCGGTGGCTGCAAAACCGGATGGTTTGCTGCACCATGAGCAGGTTTTCTACTCATTGTTTCCTCTTCACGCAGGCATGCGTCAGTATTGGCGGGATATGCCTTCCCTGCTTGCCTGGACGCGCAGCGATCCTCATCGCCAGTGGTGGAAGGATTTCCTCCGCGACAGCGGCGGCACCGGCTTTTGGCACGAGACTTACACGATGCGCGGCGGTATGGAGGCAATTTATGACGATGTCCCGAAACGCATTGGATTTGGGAGCTTCGCCCCGCTCATCGAGGCACACGGGAGTCTCTTCAGTGCATCAAGACGGATGGGCCGGGACGAGGTGGCGAATCCAGTGGTAGAAGAATCTGAGTTGAGCTGAACTGAATCAATAACAGCACATGACAACTCATGCGGTAGCTCCTGCATTCAGCATTCGAGAAACGTCGGCCGCCGATCTCGAAAAAGTCCTCCACCACAGACGGATGATGTTTTACGACATGGGATACCAGGATGACTCGGTACTCGACCGGGTGGTCCAAAGTTCTCGTCCATGTATCCAGCGCTATCTCGCGGATGGATCCTATCGTGGGTGGTTCGCCACGGCTGACGGCCGCGTCGCCGCCGGGGTTGGTTTGATCATCACTGAATTGGTCTCAGGTCCATTCAGTCCCGAGCAAACCTGCCGTCCATATTTGTTGAACGTTTACACCGAACCGGAGTTTAGAAACCGTGGATTGGCACGACTGCTCACTGTTAAGGCGATCGAGTGGTGTCGAAGTCAGGGTTATAAGATTCTGTGGCTACATGCGAGCAAGCACGGAAAGCCTCTGTACGACTCACTGGGTTTCGAGCCCACGAATGAAATGAAGTTGATGCTCTAAATTCCGAAACTCCGGAGAGAAGACAGTTTCGATCGCGAAATTCTTGGTTTCCCCCCGTATTGGTTCGGTGGAAGGACCGACGACAAAGTTGATTGGGCGCATCGCAAGTGCCGGAAGGCCATCAGTGGATTGAATGCATGCTGACTCCCAGGGGAGCCCAGGTAACTCCGCAGCAGCTCGGCGTGTTGAATCATTTTTCGCTGGGCGTTTCAGACATGAAGGAAACGGCAAA
>DATEKE010000321.1:0-5790 GCA_035277605.1 Terriglobales bacterium
CCGTCACGCTGATGTTTTGGGCCTTTGTCTCCGGCCTCCTGCTGCTCGGAGGCGCGCAGTTTAGCGTTTTGCGCGCGCGCCAGGTATCCTCCAGCCTCATATAATCGGCTCAGAGCAGTCGTTCATGGACCAATTTCTCCGTAGTGTGAAGCGCCGCCTCATGGCTTGGGGTGTTTACCCACGCAGCGGCCTCGCGCGCTTCACCGTGTGGGTCGTCGGACTTTATGTGTTGTCGCAAGTCTTGGCGTTGGTCTTTTCGCGCGTTTTGTCTCAGGTTGCAGCCATCAAGTGGTCGGGGATCTTCTCCAGTTGGGCCAGTCTGTTCGAGTTTGTAGCGATCTGCAGCGGAACATGGCTGCTCATTCGTTGGGTCAGACACAAACTACTCTGGAGACTGCGTAACCGCTTGATCGTTACTTATGTCTTCATCGGCGTGATTCCGGTCGTGCTGATCCTGACGATGGCCGGCGTCGCGGGATACATCCTCGGAAACCAACTCACAACCATGCTTGTCCATCGCGACCTGCAAGCCGAAGTTCTCAGCCTCGACACGCTCAACTCCACGGTCTCTTTAGAAATTTCAGATGCGCTGCAGAAGAAATCAACCGGTGCGCTCCATCTTTCCAGTCTCGAACTTCTGGGACCGACTCAACGATTTCCGGATTGGACCATCGCCGCGTGGGTAAACAACCGAGCACTTCAGCTTGTGAACGGAAATGCGCCGCGTCCAGAACTGGCTGACCGCTCGCGCGAGGCAGGTGGAATCATCGCCTTTAATGGCAAGTTCTTTGTGCGGAGCTATCGCAGCACAAAAACATCAGCAGGTAATTTGCAGGTCGTGATAGTCGTGCCCATTACTTCCGAACTGCTCTCGCGCGCAGTGCCTGATCTAGGTGTTGTCACTCTTTACCACTTCGAACAAAGCGATGGCGGAAAAGATAGCCAAAGCTCGTTCAAATTCAGTGAAGGCGATAACAAGAATCTGACACCGGTTCCCACTGTCAGCGCTGGGACGAGGCCGCCACAGGTCTACCGCTTTGACCCCATGATCCAGTTCGGTTCCGTGTTCCGGATTACCGATTGGGCCTCGGGAGAGGAGAGCCGGGCTTGGGTGAATGTGAGGACCCGCCCATCAATTCTGAACAGCCGAGTCTTTACCGACCTAGGTGAAGTCGGCTCGGCGGTGCTAGTTCTGCTCGCTGTGATTGCGATTGCGTTTGCGATTATCGAACTGATAGCGCTCATTATCGGCGTGCGGCTCACGCGCACGATTACCGGATCAGTCGGCGCACTCTATCGCGCCACGCAGCACATCAATCGAGGTGATCTGGTTCATCGCATTCGGGTGCACTCAAGCGATCAGCTTGCGTCTCTGGAAACCTCATTCAATTCCATGACTGAGTCCTTGCAGCGGCTCTTGCAGGAGCAAAAAGAAAAGCAGAGGCTGGAAAACGAACTTGCCATTGCCCAGGAAGTTCAAGCGCAGCTCTTCCCGCGCGATCCAAAGAAGCTGCAATCACTGGAGCTGCACGGCATCTGCAAGCCTGCGCGCACGGTGAGCGGTGACTACTACGATTTCGTAGCTCTGGGTGAAGAAAGACTTGGCATCGCCGTGGGCGACATCAGCGGAAAAGGAATCTCTGCCGCGCTGTTGATGGCTACCATCCATTCTGCTGTTCGGGTCTTCGAGTTGGGAGCGATGCCGGAAAGGGAGCAGCTTGTTGCGGCCGGAGCGGCGGCAATCGCCTCAGCCAGCAACAACGTTCAAGTTCCGCGATGGTCGGTTGCATCCGAGAACATCGAATCCCCCGCCGAAGTGCTTACCCTTCTAAATCGCCACTTGTACAGCAGCACGCCTCCGGAAAAATACGCGACGTTGTTCCTCGGCATCTTTGACGGAGCCACGCGCAAATTCATGTACTCCAACGGCGGGCACCTCGCGCCGCTAATCGTTCATGACAACGGCGAAGTGCGCAAGCTCGAAACCGGTGGACTGGTGGTTGGATTGTTTCCCGAAATTGTCCTCGAAGAGGAGGAAGTGCGTCTTTCTCCTGGTGACATCTTCGTGGCTTATAGCGACGGCGTGACCGAACCGGAAAATGAGTTTGGAGAGTTTGGCGAAGAGCGCCTGCTGGAGCTGGTCCGCAGCAACCGGCATCTTTCGTTGGAGCGCATTTCCGAAATTGTCATTGCTGCTGTGCAGGATTGGATTGGCGAAAACGAGCAGCCCGACGACATCACCCTTGTTCTCGCGCGCGTGCGATAACCAGGAGCGAACACCAAGGTGACGAAGGTTTTCACCGCGAGCTCACAAAGTTCCTGAAATCCCAGACACTGTAGCGCAGCGGGAGTAATGTCTACTCCTCCAGATTCCGATGCTCGATTGCACTGCGCAGCCGTGTCTCACTCAGGTCGAGTTCCTGTTCCAGTTCCCGCGCGATCTCACTATCAATGCGTCCCTGATTTCGCAGCTCCAGAGCTGAATTGCGTTCCACCTCGAGCATCTCGCGCGAAAGTGAAAGATATCTGCGGTACTGCTCTGGGCTGACGTCCTCCTCCGGCTCTCCGCTCAGACTGGCGAGACGTTGTCGATAATGCTGCGCCAGATCGTCATACGTGCCGGCAAATTCCGGTTTGTCTTCCTGCCGGCGTTTCTCGAGGTGTCCCAAGGCTCGCTCCAGAACCAAACGTCGCGCTTCCTCCTCGCGCGTATGCGGGCGAGAGGAGCCGCCCAGACCAAGCACGCGAATCAAAACGGGAAGCGTGAGTCCCTGCAGAACGAGCGTCACGAGGATCACGCTAAACGTAAGAAAGATGATGAGACTGCGATGCGGAAAGGCATCGCCGCTCGACAAGGTTCGCGGCAACGAAATTGCAGCTGCAAGCGCGATCACGCCTCGCATGCCCGTCCATCCAACGACAAACAACCCGCGAGCGTTCGGTGCCGGCTCCTGATGATGCAGGATTCTGCCGCCGACAAAATTTGCGAAGTAAGCGCTGGGAAAAGTCCAGGCAAGGCGCAGAGCGATCAGGAAAGCGCTGAAAAGTGCTCCGAGCGTGATGAGATGGAGCAGGGAAGATTCGCGAATTCCCGAAAGCACATAAGGAAGCTGCAGTCCAATCAGCACGAAGACGAGTCCGTTAAGGATGAACGTCAGCGAGTTCCATACAGCGTTTGCCTGCAAGCGCACGCTGGGCGAAAAGAACCGCGAGCTTCGTCCTCCCAAAAACAATCCGGCAGCGACGACGGCCAGAATGCCAGATGCATGAACAGCTTCCGCCGCAAGATATGCAGCATAGGGGACAAAGATGCTGATCGTAATCTCGATGTTTGCGTCGTCAACGCGTCGTTCAAACCATTCGACGATGATAGCGAGTGCAACTCCGATCGCGACACCCGCTCCGCCCAGGTAGATGAATCGAGCAACTCCCGAAATGAAACTGGGAGTTTGTCCATATACGACAATCGCGGTGCCAAACTCGAGTGCGAGCAAGCCGGTCGCGTCATTCAGCAGACTCTCGCCTTCGAGCACATCAACAATGCGCTTGGGAAGCCCGACACGTTTGGCGATCGAGGTCGCCGCGATCGCATCGGTGGTGGCGACGGTCGCTCCCAGCACGAAGCCGATGCGCCAGTCGAATCCCGCAAAGAACCACGGGATGACAACAGCCACCGCAAACACCGTGAATGCCACCAAACCAATCGCCAGCGAGGCGATGCTGATGAAGTTTTCGACGAAGTCCCGCCATGATGTAACCCACGCCGCTGCATACAGGAGCGGGGGAAGAACGACAAGGAAAATTAGCTCAGGATCAAGACTGACGCGCGGAATCCCGGGCACAAAGCCGAGCACCAGGCCCGCGATTACCAGCACAATCGGATAGGGAATCTTCAGGCGCTGGGCCAGCCAGGCGAATCCAGCCACGAAAAGCAGCAACAACAGAAGAACAAGTTCAATCGAGTGGAGGCTTGATCCAGAAGTGTTCATCGCAGCTCTGCATGGTTTGGGAACAAGTGTAGTTCCTCGCGCACAATCAAACGATTTTTCGAGACCGGCTGGAGGTTATTAAGGAACGCATGCTCCGAAACCGGCACCTACTCCGGATGAGGTACATGTCCTTTCGGACAATGGGCGTATTGTCCTAAAGTAACTGTACCGAATTGGGAACGTTCGTGCCCTTATGCAATAGATGTTGCATCCTAGGAGATGCAACTCGCGGAGACGCAATGATAGTCCCTCGTATCCTCTGCGTAGACGACGATCCTCGAATCAACGAGTTGAACGAGATTGTGCTCGGGCGTGCCGGATATGAAGTCCAAATCGCGCTCTCGCCGTCCGACGCCCTGGAACGCTTCGCCGCCGATCGCTTCGACCTGGTCATTACCGACCTGTTCTCCAGCGCGTCGAGCGATGCAGATTTCATCCGTAAGCTTCGCAGCGTCGATCCCAAAGTTCCGGTGATCATCGTGAGCGGACAAACCAGCCCTTCCCCAGAAGTCCTCAAGCAAGTCGATGCGTTCGTGCAGAAAGCCTATTCTCTGAACGCGTTAAAAGACGCTGTCCGCGAAGTGCTGACGCGCGAGAAGATGCGTTGCATCGGGTAGCTGCCTCGGGCTCAATCTTTATCCTGGCTCCGCAAAATCGCGTAGCTCCGGATAGTGCTCCATGAGTGTACTCGGCGCTTTCACCTTTTCCCGTTTCAGCATTTGCTTCAACTCCAGCGCATTCACCGCGGCCTTCCCCTTGTAGTGATTGTTAGTCACCGCAAACGTCTTCTCGACCTTCTCTCCCAAGCGCTCGATCTTTTCCTTCCACGGCTCGAGCTGCTTGGGAGTGTAGAGATAGTTGTAGCGGTCGTCGCGATTGTCAGACCGAAACCATTCCTTATAGTTGCGTCCGTGCAGACGCACGTAGCCAATATTCGACGTGGCGTGCTCAGTGCCGCGCAGCGATCGCCCCAGCAGCGGCTGATCGATATTGCAGAACGCAACCTTCTCGGCCGCGAATTGCGCGAGGATCTCGGGATTGTCCCAGGTCGCATGCCGTACCTCAACCACCACCGGATACTCGCGAAAACGCTCGATCAAGTCCTGCAGATAATCGCGATTCTCCTCCGTGTTCTTGAATGAGATGGGAAACTGAATCAGCAGTGCACCCAGCTTGCCTCGTGCAGCAATCGAATCAAGGCCGGCCTTTGCATTGGCTTCGTCCTCAGCAACTGGATTAATCGTGGCCGCGGAGGTCGACTGCAACACCGCTCCGGGCGCATGAGTAAAACCGCGAAACAGCTTTGCCGTGAACTCGAAGCTCGGATTCACCTCCGCCACAAGCTCGCACCACTGCTTTCCCGTCTTGGGCTGAATGTGTCCATAAAAAGATGTATTGATCTCACAGCAATCGAAATACTGCGCCAGAAATTGCAGCGGATGCTGCCGCTTTTTCAGTCCTGGTGGATAGACAATTCCTTCCCAGTCCTTGTAGGAGAAACCGGCTGTCCCCACCAGAATCTGTTTGGCCTGATCCACGCAATTAGCTTACGCGCAGCAGTATTGAGGCATATGGACATCCCTCGCTTCGCGCGAGCGAGGAAACGTGTGCGCCCGACAGAATCCAGTAGAATAGAAGCGCCCGCTTTTGCCTCCCACGGAGAGATGGCCGAGTGGCTGAAGGCGCACGCTTGGAAAGCGTGTATACCTTAACGGGTATCGTGGGTTCGAATCCCACTCTCTCCGCCATTTAATGTTTTCATGTCGCGCATCGCCGTACTCGCATGGGCTGGTATCACATT
>DATEKE010000322.1:0-4355 GCA_035277605.1 Terriglobales bacterium
CAGTTATCCGAAGCTCCCGGCACGCTGATCAATTCGGTCTCAGCCATTTGTGTCTTCCTGAAACTGAGAATGAGCGGAAAAGGCTACGTAAAAGAGCTGGATGATCGCGTCCTCGTTACGTGGGACCTGACCGAGCCGTGGGGCAACATTCAGGATTTCACCTGGACGAAAACCGTCAATCAGTTCCAGGCAGCTCTATTTCGGGACGGCACTATCAAGATGTCGTACAAAGAGCTTGCCGCGAAGGACGGGGTAGTCGGTGTGTTCCCGATTGTGACGAGCGCTGCAGAAAAAACTATTGCCACTCTCACGAACAAACAGCGTTCTGGCGCCCCTGGATATCTCGATTTGCGCAAAGTGACCGTCGCGAACGTTGGGGGCGCCTTTCTGAAGATCAACCTCAATACCGGCGGACCCGTGTTGAAAGAAGGCGATTCCAATCTGCCGGGCATTGGGTATCGTGTCCACTTCAAGCCCCATGGCGGATCCGCGGCTGAGGACTCAGAAAAGTCCGATGTGGTTTGGACAGTGCGCGGCTTCGCGCCACGGCAGCGCAACGGCGGCGGAACCTCGAGATACGTTGCCTTTGGTCCTGGTTTGTCGAGGGAAGTGAAAACGAGCGGCAACACCATCTCGATTCAAGGAATCCTGCCCCCTGCCCTTCGCGATGTTGCTCAGGTGGACGTCTCAGCCGAAGCCTTTGCGGCTGGAGATTCATCGACGCCAGCCAGTCAGGTTGCTGCCGCACCCCTGAAGTTGTCCTCAATCCGCAGTCCCGAAGTGGAATTCTCGAAGTTAAAGCAAGGCGATGGTCCGTATCCGATCGTTTACGAGTCTTTTCATTACTACGCGCTGCCGAATGCGCGCGATTTGACCTGCAGTGTGATCAAAACGCTCGGTGACAAATTCGACTTTCTCGCCTACTACTCAGACTTTCGCGTGGACAACCAGGAGGCAGGTACCCCGAGCAATGGTCCGAGAGGCGGGAACGTAACCGGCATTGGCAGCGAGCAAGGCAATCTCGAGAGCTACTGCACTCAGGGTAGGTTCCAGTGGCAGTTCATTCAGCCGGTGTACGTGGGATCGAACCAGATGCAGGAGTATCCGCCCGCAGATGCTCCGGTTGGCACCGATCATGACGTCACTTTCTACACCCACCAGATCGGAGAGCGCACGCCAGATGGAAAGCTGCTTCCATACGATTACGCCATGTCCCAAATTGGGCATGAGATGGGACATCGCTGGGGCGCCGACGACCGGGCCAAAGTCAAGGACGAAACCATCGAACTTGGTCCGGTTCACTGGACGCGAGGATTGCAAGCGCCGGTAGCATTCCCGTTTCAGCGGCCGACGGAAGCCTCAGCCATGGGAGGCAGCGTATGGCAGGACAATCACGATGGGACGTTCACACAGCTCGATGATGACTACTATGTTCCCGCCACAGGGTGGTCGTATCTCGATCTCTATTCCATGGGCATGATTTCAGCCGCAGAAGTGCCGGATTTCTTCATCTTGAGAAATCTCACGCCGGCGGGTCGGGATGCCAATGGCCATCCGATCGTCAAGGCCGAGCGCACGAAGATCACTATCCAGGATGTGATTGCCGCCGAAGGGCCTCGCTCACCCGATGTCGATCACGCGCAGAAGACCTTCAACACCGGGTTCGTGATGGTCGTGCAGCACGGGCAGAGTCCGAGCAAAGAACTAATCGAACGAACGAACGGAATTCGCAAAGCCTGGATTGATTACTGGTCGACCACGACCGGGCACCGTTCAACAATGACAGCAGATCCGCGATAAAGAGGAGACACATGGACCGTCGGGAATTTCTGGTGAAGGGAACTGCGAGCGCGGCTCTTCTGACCCAAGCAAGAGAGATATACGCGGCCTTGGCTGAGCAGCCTGCAAAGCAAGGCACGAATGCAGCGCCTCCGGATGTCTCAGGACACACCTTGATGTCCGAGTTCACGCTCAACGGTACGCACTGGAAGGTTTATGAAAATCTGCATGAACGCGATGGAGCGATTACGTTCATCTCGCCAAGCGGGTCGCGAATTTTGACGAAAAGCGCCGAAGCGGCATTCGAAACCGCAGATCCCGCGCATTTGGGATTGAGTATGGACGAGATCGGGCTATCCGGTCCTGATTTGCTGGCCGATAAGCTTCTCGCCGGAGGCGACGATCCAGATATCGAGCAGGTGAAAAAGGCTGCGCCTCCGCAAGGATCGTTCCGGCCGCCTCGGCGTGAAGGACAAAACTTCCCTCCACCGCGCTTTCGCTGGGACGCATTCGTAGGGACGGTTCAAGCCGAAGATACGCAACCTGTATACCCGGGCGGGAATACTCGCACTTATCATCCGAGTCAGTACATCACTGAGATTCGCGGTGAGGTAGTCGAGAACCGGTTCGATGGTCTGCTTGGTGGTTGGATGCCGGCTGTTCGTAAAGTTTTTCCGCTCGCCGATTCGCACATCGAAGTCATCGTCTTCGGAGATGTTGAGGCGAACGATAAATTCATCGTTCAGACATGGCACCGCACGGCCGAAATCAAAGATGGAAAGGTTGCACGCGTTTACTACGGATACAGTTACCCGGCATATCCCCCGGCGCATCTTGACCCGAAGCCCGAGGAGTTTTATCGAGCGCTCCTGGTCTTTGCTAATTATTGGGACCACCACCTCCGAGATTTTGCTAAGACCTCTTTGCCTGACGACTCGTTTGTCGATATGGCACAGCATTGCTTTGCCAAAGAGTTGATGGTCAGGCCGAAAGGCGTGTATCCCAAGTACGGCGCAGTCGATCGCGATTACTACGGCTCCGAGTACGACGGCTTTCAGGACATCTTCACCAGTGCACTCTATACAAACTTGGAGTGGGGAAGATTAGAGCCGGCGCGGCAGATTCTTGATAACTACTTCACCGACTTCGTCGACGACAAAGGAATGATCAACATGCGCGGTCCGGAGACCGCGCAGTACGGCCTTACGCTCTCACTGCTCGCGCGTTACTACAACTACACACATGACGCAGCACTCATGGCAAAGCACCACAACAAGATCGCCACGACGGCAAAGATGCTGCTGGAGATGCACGATGAGAGTCTGAAACTGCCGCAGGATGATCCCGGGTACGGTCTGATTCACGGATGGAGCGAGTCCGATTCCTGTCTTGCCGCCAATCCATCGATGTGGTGGCTGCCTTATTTCGGCAACAGTGCCTTCGCCGCTCGCGGTTTGCGAGATCTCGCACGGGCATGGCCGGGCATGTCGGCGTCCCATTCTGGGACTACATCAAAGCAGGAGGCCGACGAGTGGCTGCGTCGTAGCAAGACTCTGCAAGATGCCACGATAGCCAGCATGGAGAAAGACATCCGGAAAGATCAAAATCCGCCCTACATCGGAACATATCCAGGAACGACTTTGATGTTCCGCGATTCGCTGGCGAAGGAGCGTCCAAGCCCGCAGCAGTGGGCGCATCGTCCATACAGTGAGTTGCTCCAAGCGGACGTTTTACCCGCTGACCTGGCGAACACGGTTATCAATTGCATGAAAGCCTACGGCGCCACAACTTTGGGAGTCGTCGCCAACGTAGGTGCTCCGCGTGCCGGGTCGCGCGCCATTTTGGGATTTATCTCTTATGGCTACGCTCAGATGTTGCTTCGTCTCGACCGCGTCGAGGAGTATCTGCTGTTTCTCTATTCCCATCGCTATCACGACCACACTCGCGGAAGCTGGGTAGCTGGAGAGGTCTCAGGAGTTACCGGCGGAACAGCGCTGTTTTGCATTCCCGCGCAACAAACTATTCCTCTTCTATTGCGCTGGACACTGGTGCTCGAAGACTCTGATGAGGATCGGCTCTACTTCGGAAAGGGACTCGCGCGCGCGTGGGTGGCCTCGGGAAAGCCGATCAGCATCGAAAAGGCGCCGACCCGCTGGGGACGTGTCAGTTTCCATTTGGCTTCGCAACCCGAGCAGAAACGAGTGCGTGCGGTGGCGGAGTTGGCAAGCGCAGGTTCTCCGAAGGAGATTCAAGTGAAGCTGCGAGTGCCGAGGGACGTTCAGTTGAAATCTGTGACAGTAAATGGCCGAACTGCGAAGCTGGCAGGCCTCCACAATGACACAGTCATCATTCCCACTGGAAAGGAACGCCAGTTCGAAGTGCTTGGCGAGTGGAGCTAAGCACCCATGCGGCTGCCGCTGCGCGGTGCGCTTCAAATCGTCGCAGTCGCGGTTCTGCACTGTGCGCTCATGTATGGTGCGGAAGCTCGTGCGTCTGCTCCTCAGTTCCATGTTCAATTCGATCGCGCGGGAATTACCAGCCTCAAATTCGTCGGCGATAAGTTCGACACCGATTAC
>DATEKE010000323.1:0-8316 GCA_035277605.1 Terriglobales bacterium
GAGGCAGAAGCTGAGAAGAACCGCCTGCTTTCCTGTAATGACTCCGCGCATGCCGATCCCGGCTGTAAAGTCACGATTCGCTACATTTACGAGGTTTACCGTGGCACTCCGAAAGAGCAGGTGTTTGCTGAGATCCTCTCAGGGTTCGCGCTCGCCAAGGCCGATCATCGCTATGTAGCAGTAAATCCGGTCATGCCGGAAGACGGCTACACGTCGATGCACGATTACGACCTGCACATGCGCATATTCGCGTACTTTCACAAACTGTACCCCGACGTTCATCTCACCGAGCACGCCGGCGAGCTTGCGGCCGGGCTGGTGCCTCCTGCCGGGCTGCGCTCGCATATTCGCGATGCCGTCGAGATTGGAGACGCAGAGCGCATCGGCCATGGCGTAGATGTAATGCATGAGGATAATCCTATCGAGTTGCTGCGAGAGATGGCGCGGAAGAAGATTGCCGTCGAAATCTGCCTGACGAGCAATGATTTGATTCTCGGAGTGAAAGGCGACCGCCACCCTTTTCCCGTCTACCGAAAGTACGGAGTTCCGGTCGTAGTCGCCACCGACGATGAGGGCGTTTCCCGCTCCGACATGACGCATGAGTATCTACGCGCGGTTGAGAGTTATGGATTGAGCTATGCAGATTTGAAAAAGATCGTGCGCGATTCGCTTCAGTACAGTTTTGTGGAGCCTGCAATTAAGGGCAAGCTGCTTGCTGATCTGCAAACGCGTTTTTCCCAATTTGAAAACCACGCAACGAGGTAACTACACCCGTTCAACCGTTTCGCCTGTGTCGTACTCGGGGGCCTTATCTGTGTGCTCCTGTCTGCGGTAAAGCACGCGAAGCGTGATCGGCGCAAAGATCGTCGTCGCGGCAGTCATAAAAACAACGATCGCATAGGCTGCGTCGGAAATCATCTTCATTTGCAGGCCAAGCAACGCGACAATCAGTCCCACTTCGCCGCGCGGCGTCATGCCAACCCCTACTTTTAGCGCCGTATCCCAACCTTCGCGCAATACCGGCAGGCCACCCCCGATAAGTTTCGAGATGATCGCAAGCACGGAGATCACGCCGGCCGCGACGAGGAGCGATCCGTTGAATACACTCAGGTTCAACTTTGCTCCCATAATGAAAAAGAAGAACGGGGCCAGGAACTCGTTTATACCTGCTACACGTGACATCAAGTTCCATTCTGGAGCGTATTCGGCGAATGCGAGGCCTGCAAAAAACGCGCCGATGATAGCCGCCATCCCAATCTTTTCAGCGCCCACAGAAAGCGCTAGACAAATTGCCAGCGCGAGTACCAGAGGAGCATTGTGCGTTTCCATGCGTTCCAATCCGGGACGCATATGCTGAATCACTCGCGGCGCGAAGAAAATCATTGCCAGCGCGAAGCCAACGGCTTCCACCAGCAGCAGCGACAACTGAATCCAGGCGATTTCGCCCGAAGAAACCAGCCCCACGACGACGGCGAGGAGCACCATTCCCAGAATGTCATCGAAGACAGCGGCGCCAAGAATGATCTTTGCCGGTCGTGTCTGCATCACGCCGAGATCTTCCAGCACACGGGCTGTTATTCCGACGCTCGTGGCCACCATGGCAGCGGCAATGAAGGCAGCCTCGTGCGTCGGGTGATGCCGAAACAGCAGGTAAATGAATCCCATGGCGAACGGCAACGCCATACCCGCGGTTGCTACTCCCAATGCCGACGTCCCGATTTTTATGAGTTCCTTGGGCCGCGTTTCAAGTCCTACGGTGAAGAGCAGAAAAATTGCGCCTAGTTCGCCGATCGACGTCGTGGCATCGGTAGGAATTACGAATGCAGTGAGGTAAGGACCAAGCACGACGCCGGAGAGGATTTCTCCCAGCACCGCTGGCAACGAGAGCTGCTCAAAAAGCTCGCCGAAGATCTTAGCCCAGAGGAAGATCACCAGGAGCTGCAGCAGAAATGGGTCGGCGCCGTGCGTCATGCCGATTACCCATTGTCTAGGGGAACTAAGCTGCGCGCCAGTTAAATCCAGAGTAGCTGGATTCCAGCTGCTGAACTGCCAATCTCTTACAGGAGCTCAGCGCCTCAGCACCGTGCAGGTTTCGATGTGGAATGTCTGCGGGAATAGATCAATAAGATGCATCGCTGCGATGTTGAATCCGCCCGCCGTGAGCTGCTTTAAGTCGCGAGCCAGAGTTGCTGGATCACAGGAAACATAGACCAATTCTTTTGCCGAAAGCTTCAAGACCTCTCGGCAAACAGCGGTCGCCAGGCCGCTGCGCGGAGGATCGACCACAACGAGGTCTGGGCGAAGTTTGCCCACCGCGCTCGTTAGATATCTCTCTGTGCTTTGTGCCGAAACCTTTACATTCGCGGGCACATTGGCTCGGAGGTCTTCGGCTGATGGGGATGATGACTCGACTGCAATCACGCGCTCAAAGCGCCGCGCGAGCGGAAGCGTGAACAGTCCTACGCCGGAATAGAGATCTAAAGCGAACTTTCCGTTGCAGTCGTTTACCGCCAAATCCACCATGCGCGAGACCAGATGACGGTTGGTTTGGAAGAATGCGCCGGCGGATACGCCGTAGGTTTCGCCGCCTACAGCATAGTTGATCTTTGGCTCGCCCCAGAGCAAGTCGGGTATGCCGTCGAACTTGCGCGAGTTGCGGAAAGAAACGATCCCAACCACTTCTGGAACCGCTCTTGAAAAGAGCTCCGCAAACGTCTGGAGAGCGATCTCCTCGGCTGATTCTCGAGTATAGAGTTCGATTAGGCAGGCATCATCGCTGCCGTTCGCGAACAGTTCAACTTCTTCGAGGTCTCGCGGGATTCTATGTCCTTCTGCCAGCTTCCAGAGTTCGGTTAAGAGACGGTTGATAAGAGGAGAACTGATTGGACATTCCCGGACCGGGAGAAGCTCATGAGAAGCGTGGCGGAAATAGCCGATCGCGAACTCAGGAGTTGTACGCACATGGAAGCGAGTGCGGTTGCGATAGTTGAACGGCGGTGAGGAATGGCTCTGAATTTCAATCGGGAGCTCCAGCTTGCCGACGCGGCGCAATGTTTCTGTCAGTATTTCGGCTTTGAAGCGAAGCTGGTCTGCATAACCAATGTGCTGATAATGGCAGCCGCCACACTCACCGAAGTACGGGCACGATGGAGAGCTGCGTAGGTGTGAGGGCTCGATAACCTGATCGAGGGCTGCGTAGGAGAACCCCGGCTTATCCTCGAGGATGCTCGCTTGGACCCGTTCTCCTGGCAGCACATAAGGGATGAATATCGTTTTCGCGCGCTCGCCCGAATTGACACGAGCGAGGCCGTCGCCGCCATAGATCAGCTTTTCAATCGTCAGTTCCACGCGCAGTCACATGTAAAACAAGCTAAGCCGCGGCAGCGAGTAGCGCTCTAGAAGTCTCTTATGCAGGAACTGCTTCTGCAATTGATCGATCTGGGAGGCATTCATCTTGCCGCGATAGGCAGCGATCTGCCGATCAGCTTCCGCGCGAATGGCGACAAGCTCCTCTTCGGACGTTGAACTCAACAATGCCGCTTGAATTTTCTCTTCGAGGACCGTGAGTCTACGTTCAACATCTTCCAGGTGCAGCCTCTTGTTCGGACTCTGCTTCAAATTCTCGGCGATCGTAAGCAAAGAATCCGTGACTTCGCGCACTACCTGCTCCGGCGAGCCTTGCAATTTTGCGACGCGCAATGAAGCCACATTTTTTGTCAGGTAAGCGCTCACATCCTCAGCGGCAAGTCCGGTATCGAGCTCCGCTGGCGCGCGGTTGGCGCCAACTGCGGCCTCCTTCATGTCCTCCGCCGCCGCGAGAACCTCTTGCGAGCAGAAGCCGAGGCTGTTTACCTTGCGAGTTTTTCTGGGCTTCCGGTCATATGTGTCGAAAGCTGCGTCGATGCCACGCAGCACGGCTTCAAGCGGCACTCCTGCTTCCTTCCAGGTCTCAATCAATGCCCAATCGAGCGTGGATAACAGAAGAAGAGTGCCTCGGCGTCGCTGAAAGTGCTCTTCGATTTCCGTGAAGTAGTTGAAGTAGTTCAACGATCTATTTCAACACGAGTGCGAGGCGACCGAACGAACCCGACAGAACCGCCGGCGGGAGCCGCTGGGGCAGGCGCTTGTGTTTGCGGCTGCGCTTTCCGAAATAGCCTCATTACTCCAAGTCCCTGAGCTGCCAAACCGGCCATCTTCCGGCTCACCACCGATTGAACGGCGGTTCTGTTTTACTTTGACGAATCAAAGCTTCTGACTCATGCTCCTGCTATGTTGAGCGCCGACATCCAGCGACTGTTTAGGGAGTATCCGAAGATCTACCTTGCCTGTCATCGGCAGCATCTCCGCGATGACGAGAGCGGCCGCGTACTGACCGCTCATATGGCGGGCATAATCGACCATCTCGATCCACAGAATACGAGGACGATATCGGAGATGGCGCGGCACATGAGCGTGACCGAATCGACGATGTCGCTTCACATCAGCAAGCTTGAGCGCCTTGGATACGTGCGGCGAATTCGCGATCACGGCGACGGCCGACGCATCGGCGTGAGACTTACCTCGGCAGGAGCGCGCGTGCGTGAACAGAACTCGGTGCTTGATCCCGATCTGGCGACGGAAATGCTTTCGTTGCTCAAGAGCGACGATCAAGAGACTGCATTGCGTGGTCTTGAACTATTAGGCGGCGCAGCCGAGGCTCTGATGGAGAAACGTCGTTTGCGAAGAACAAAGGCAGCGAAATGAAGATCACGTTCATTATCATCGGCATCGTCGCGGCGGTGATTGCGCTTGTAGTCGTCATCGGCGCGATGCTGCCCAAGCACCACATCGTTACGCGCTCAGCATTCATCAAGGCTTCACCGGAGCAAGTGTTTCAACTGATCTCAGGACCGCCGGATTGGCGTACAGATTTGAAGACCTATTCTGTCATTGAGGAGGGCGGAAAGCATATAGTGCGTGAGACAGACAAGCACGGTCAGACCGTTACATACGAGCGCATTGAGTATCGCCAGCCAACTTTGCTGAAGACAGTCATCGCCGACCAAAATCTTCCCTTCGGCGGTGGATGGACGTGGAACGTGCAGCCGCAAAATGACGGCTGTCTCGTCACAATTATCGAGGACGGAGAAATCTACAATCCTGTATTTCGCTTCGTCTCGCGGTTCCTGATTGGCTACACACGAACCATTGACGACTATCTCACCAGGCTCGCTCAAGTCGCGGAAAGCCGTCGTTAGTGTCGCGTGAAGATGCCTGCTGTGCCGTATCCCAGTGCCAAGGCGACCACCGCTGTCCCGCCGGCAATGGGCGCGAAGTGGCGGCGCACGTTGCGTTTGATGTCGGTGCGCTCGCGAATTTCATGGCGCACTGCTGAGCGGAGCTCACGGACGTCATTGTGCAGCGCCCGGCGCTGTTCGGCGGCGCGCTTTTCCAAAATTTCCGCGGGGAGGTTTGGTTGTGCTTGCGTCATGCCTGTGACCTCGCTTCATGCTGAATCCAGATCTGATCCTCTTTCAAAACACGCAAAGTGCGTGTAGGAGCCAGTCCTGCCTGAGTAAGCTCTCGGCGCCCCAGGTAGAACATTCCGATCGCAATCAGGAAATATCCTGCGGTAACGATCAGCGCACCGTAACACCACGAATACGCGCTGCCGTAGAAGACGCCCGCGAAGAACGCGATGAAGGCGAACGTCAGCGCCAGAAACATGACCACTCCGAACAGGGCGGCGACTGCCAGCATCGGTATCGCAACCTTCCAGATGCCAAGTTTCTCCTTCATTTCCTGCGAGAGCATCTGCAGACGCGTGGAGACGAAATCGCGAGCATCGCTTTTCAGCTCGGCAACAACTTGCCCGATGGTTCTGTTGTTCTCAGTAACGACTTGCATTGCGTGACCTCACAATCCGGAGTGAAACCCCCAGCAAAAACGCTGCGGCAGCGATGCCGCCAAGCACGTGCAAAGGTTTTTCCTGAATTAAACGCTCGCTTTGCATCCGAGCCTGCTGCGCTTTCAAGCGGGCCTGTGCGCGAGCTTCGCGGGCACGAGCTTCGAGCTGATCACGCAGCTCTTTGCTGCGCTCAGCGACCTTATCACCGATCTCGTCGGCTTTATCGAGCAGCACACGTCCACGTTCTTCCGCAGCGTCGGCGAGCTCGCTTGCGCGGCGCCTCGTCGTGTCGGTTAGCTCGCGTGCTTTTTGCTGTGCAGAGGTGGCGAGCTCGCGCGCGCGTTGCTGGGCAGTATCGGCCAGCGATGATGCTGAGCTTGAGAGCTGGTCGGTGGCATTGCTCTGCGCTTCCTGCGCTCGGTTACGAACCACATGAAGACCGCGGCGTGCCGTCTCCGGTGCGCGCTTCACCTGCGACACGGTTTTGCCTAATGCCGTTCCGATCTGTTCCGCGGTGCGATTGAGTCGCGGATTCCCGGGGTTGTCCGACGCAGTCGATCCGTACATCTCGCCCTTGCGAATGGGATCCTCAAGCGGAGCTTGATACGTAACCGTATCACTGCGATGCTCTTCAAGTCCTGTGCCGATCGGGTCCGTCGTGCGTGTGTCCAGTTCGGGAAAGTCTCTGTTGTGCAGAGGATCTGCCATTGCACCCTCCTGTAACTTGCGTCCCGAATGCTCGGGACTAATGGCTTGGATGTGCATTAAGTGCGAGGTGTTTGCAGAGAGATTCGCAGAACTTACAGTTCCGAGAGCTGCTGCCCTGTCCACGTTGTTGCAAGTAGCAGGAAACGGGGTAAACACGAAGGTTGAACACAAAGTTCACGAGGAAATCGTTTCCGTGAACTTTGACGTTCAAACTTCGTGACCTTCGTGTTTACCCCGGGGCGGCTCAGATGTTGATGGCCTTGCCTTCCACGCTGCTGAAACCATCGAGCAACGCTTCGTAGAGCGTCGGATGGGCATGGATGGTGAACATCATCTCTTCGACGGTTGCTTCAAGCTGCATGGCGGTGACGGCTTCTGAGATCAACTCCGTCGCCGACGGTCCGATGATGTGGACGCCGAGTATCTCGCCGTACTGTTCCTCGGAGACAACTTTAATAAAGCCCTCGTGGTTGCTGATGATGCTGGCCTTGGAATTCGCCGTAAACGGGAACTTGCCGATTTTGACCTTGTAGCCCTTCTCTCGCGCTTGAGCCTCAGTCAGTCCGACGCTGCCGATCTGGGGCTCGCAGTATGTCGCGCCAGGAATCAGGTTCCGCTTCACCGGACGCGCATATTTGCCGGCGATCTTCGCCACTGCAACCATGCCCTGCATGGCCGCGACGTGCGCCAGTTGCGGCATTCCCAAAACGATATCGCCGATGGCGTAAATGCACGGCTCGACCGTCTGCATCCATTCGTTGGCAGGAATGAAGCCACGCTCGGCTTTGATCTTGGTTTTGTCCAGGCCTACATCATCGGTCTGCGGCGCGCGGCCGATGGCGATGAGAACTTTCTCGGCCTCGAGCTTCTGCTGCTTTCCGTCCGAGCCGGTAAATGTGACCGATGCCCCATCCTTCGTTTTCTCGACTTTCTCGACCTTCGCGCCCAAATGACAGTTGATTCCCCGCTTCTTGTAGACACGCAGCAGTTCTTTGCTCACATCTTCGTCTTCGACTGGGACCAGCCGCGGCAGAGCCTCGATGACATTTACGTCAGTGCCGTACGACTTATAAATCGACGCGAACTCCACACCTACTGCGCCGGAGCCAATCACGATCAGCGATTTCGGAATGGAATTGAGCGAAAGAATCTCGATGTTTGTGAGGATCGTCGAGTCCGGCTTCAGGCCAGGCAGCATACGCGCCTGCGAGCCAGTCGAGATAATCACGTTGTTCGCCTGTAGCTTGCTCTTCTTCCCGTCCGAGCCCGTGACTTCAATGTCGAGCACGCCATTCTTCACCGGGCCAGTGAGGCGTCCGTATCCGGGAATGACCGTCACTTTGTTCTTACGCATCAGGAACTCAAGACCCTTGGCGTGTTTGCTGACAATCTTGTTCTTGCGGTCCTGGATTGTGCCCCAATTGACCTTCATGCCGTCGACGTTCTCAATGCCATGCTCCTTTGCGGCCTTGAAATGGTCGTAGATTTCGGCATCGAAGAGCAGACTTTTGGTGGGAATACACCCCACGTGCAGACAGGTGCCGCCGAGCTTCGCGTCTTTTTCGATCAACGCGGTCTTCAGGCCGTATTCGCCGGCACGAATCGCAGCCGTATAGCCGCCCGGGCCGGACCCGATGATGGCTACGTCATAGATAGTCTCTGGCAAGTGTGACTCCGTCTAGCTTGTTGGGAATTTGATAAGAAAGACAAACATTAGATTG
>DATEKE010000324.1:0-4023 GCA_035277605.1 Terriglobales bacterium
ATATCGCGTTCGCCGATCGGGGTTGTTGGATTCACCACTACGACGGGCGCGCCGGCGCGTCCCGCAGCAAGCGCCGCCTGCTCGGCCATGAACTTCGATTTCTTATAGTGACCAATCATGTGAGAGATGTCGACTGGCGTATTCTCATCAGCGATGGTTCCGTCGGACAAGAATCCCATGGTTGCGACGGAACTCGTGTAGACGACGCGCTTCACGCCAGTCTCGCGAGCTGCGTCCAAAATCGCCAACGTGCCATCCACGTTGGCGCGATACATCTCCTCAGGATTGCGAACCCAAAGCCGGTAATCGGCAGCCACGTGAAAGACAGCGTCGCAACCCGACATTCCTTTGCGCAGTGACTCGAGATCGCGCAAATCACCTATTACCCGCTCAGCCTTGAGAAAATCGATGTTCTCTGTCCGGCTATTCGTGCGTACAAGGAGACGCAACTCCGCGCCTTGTTGCTGAAGGAGTTCAGCGACATGGCTGCCGACGAATCCTGTTGCGCCTGTGACGAGGGCTTTCATAGAGCAGATGAGTCGATTATTACATCCGGGTGGAGCAATCAGCAGTCAGCAATCAGCAATCAGCACTCAGCAATCAGCAGAAGAGCGAGTCAGCAATATTGCAGATTGCTCCTATGAGATTTCGCTGAGTGCTGAATGCTGAGCGCTGACTGCTGACCGCCGGCCTTATCGCAAGCTCTCCATAACTTCGTCGAGCACGCGCTTGGGAGGACGTAGCGCCTCCTGCGGCATTTGGGCGAGCGGTGTGTCGGTCATGTGGAGTAGGTCGACGAAGTTGGGCTTTTGCGTATCGATGTAGAAGACACCGGTAAGGACCTCGCCCTTCTCGTGCGCCTCCATCAGCGACTCAACGGCTTTGATTTTGTTTGTCGGATCGTAATCCTCATGCAGTTTGCGCAAACGGAGGTGAGAGCCGTCGTGCATGCGCACGTCAAAAGTTGTGCCGGGATCGTATTCGACCGCGATGTCCTCGAAATGCGGGACAAACCCTGCTTCTGCAATCGGCTCCTCGTGATCCATCACGTACTTGTATGACTTGGTCGAGCCTTCGTGGTCATTGAAAGTGACGCAGGGCGAGATTACATCGAGCATCACGGTGCCACGATGAGCGATCGCCGCTTTAAGCATGGTAAGTAACTGCTTTTTATCTCCGGAGAAGGAACGGCCGACAAACGTCGCACCCATCTGAATTGCGAGCGTGCAAGTGTCGATCGCCGGCAGATCGTTGATCACACCGGTCTTCTGTTTCGATCCCAAATCGGCCGTCGCGGAGAACTGGCCTTTCGTGAGGCCGTACACGCCGTTGTCTTCGATGATGTAGATGATCGGCAGATTGCGGCGCATGAGGTGCACGAACTGACCCATGCCAATTGAGGCCGTATCGCCATCGCCGCTCACTCCGAGCGATAGCATGCTGCGGTTTGCCAAGACCGCTCCGGTGGCGATGGACGGCATGCGTCCATGCAACGAGTTGAAGCTGTGCGCGCGGCTCACGAAGTATGCCGGTGTCTTCGATGAACAGCCGATCCCGGACAGCTTGAGCACGCGCTCGGGCTTTACGCCCATCTCGTAAAGCGCGTCGATTACGCGTTCCGAAATGGCATTATGGCCGCAGCCGGCGCAAAGCGTTGTCTTGCCGCCGCGATAGTCGAGGACCTGCAGGCCAAGGCGATTCGTCTTTGGCGCGGGGACGGAGGTTGGGGTCGAGGCCATGAACTACTTACCTTCCTGGGAGATGATGTCGTCGGTCACCGAGCGCGCGTCAATCGGGAGCCCGTTGAAATGGCGCACGCTGCGCAATCGCGGAGTGTGCGACGGGTTAATGTCGAGTTTCAGCAGGCTGAGCATCTGCGAATCGCGATTCTGCTCGACCACGTAAACACGATCGTGCTTTTCGATGAACTCGTGTACCTCGCGGCTGAACGGGAACGCGCGAATGCGGAGGTAGTCGACCTCGACGCGATACTCGCGCTTGAGCTGATCGCGGCTCTCGCGAACGGCAAAGTCACTGCTGCCGTAGGCAATCACGCCAACTTTGACGCCGTTGTTCGCAACTACTTCCGGACGCGGCACAATCGATCGCGCTGTCTCAAACTTGCGCGCCAGGCGTTCCATATTGTTCTGGTAATCATCGGGACGCTCGCTGTACTGCGCCTTCTCATTGTGTCCCGAGCCGCGGGTGAAGTATGCCGCTGCTGGATGATCCGTGCCGGGCAGCGTGCGGTATGGAATGCCATCTTTATCGACATCTTTGTAACGGGCGAAGCCCCCCAGCCGAGTCAGGTCTTCCGCAGTAAGAACCTTGCCGCGCTTAAACGGCTTGTCCGGATATGGGAATGGCTCGGACATCCAGTTATTCATTCCCAAATCGAGATCCGACAGCACAAAGACTGGGGTTTGCAGTTGCTCGGCAACATCGAAGGCATCGCCGGCCATGGTGAAGCACTCGGTCACGCTGCCGGGGAACAGCATGACGTTCTTGGTGTCGCCGTGACCGAGAAAAGCGGTGGACAGAACGTCGCCTTGCGAAGTACGAGTTGGCAGTCCCGTGGATGGTCCGACACGCTGAATGTCGAAGATCACGGCGGGAATCTCGGCGTAGTAGCCCATGCCGGTAAATTCCGTCATGAGCGAAATGCCGGGGCCGGAGGTTGCGGTCATCGATCGCGCACCAGCCCAGCTCGCGCCCAAAACCATGCCGATCGCAGCGAGCTCGTCTTCTGCCTGCACAATCGCGAAGGTCGCCTTACCGTCAGGACCGATGCGGTACTTCTTCATGTAGTCGATCAACTGCTCGCAAACGGAAGAAGAAGGCGTGATCGGATACCAGGTGACCACAGTGACTCCGGCGAACATCGCCCCAAGTGCGACCGCGGCGTTGCCGTCGATGATGACCTTGCCTTCGTTCTCGTTCATCTGCTCGACCCAGAGCGGATCTTTCTTTGTGAGAGAAGCAGCGGCGTAGTCGTAGCCGGCGCGCGCGGCGTTCATGTTCAGGTCGGCGGCTTTGATCTTCTTTGCGAACTGCTTGCGCAGCGCGGCTTCGACCTGCTTCATGTCGATGCCGAGCAGCTGTGCGACGGCGCCCACATAAATCATGTTCTTGACCAGCTTCCGCAGCTTGGCCTCGGGGCAGACAGTCGATACCAGCTTGTCGTAAGGAACTGAATAAAAGATAAGATCGGAGCGCATCGCGTCGAGCTTCAGCGGCTCGTCATAGACGACGGCAGCGCCGGAGTCGAGCGACATCACGTCGTCCTTCGCCGTCTCCGGATTCATCGCCACGAGCATGTCGATCTCTTTTTTGCGCGCGATGTAGCCGTGCTTGCTGCAGCGTATGGTGTACCAAGTGGGCAGGCCGGCGATGTTCGACGGGAAAAGGTTCTTGCCGGAAACCGGGATGCCCATACGAAACAGGCTGCGGAGCAGAACGGTGTTGGCCGACTGCGATCCCGATCCGTTTACCGTGGCTACCTGAATACTGAAATCGTTGACGATACGATTGCGTTCAGAACCCTGTGCAAGGTCCTGAACGGCTAAGTCCCCTGATGCCATGAATAGTCCTTGAGCGTGTCGTTCCTTACTGCGAGCAATGTGAGCAGTGGGAAAGGAAAATTATAGTGCGATTGAGGGGGTGAGAGGAGCAACTTTCGTCTAATGGAAGCTGCGGGGCGGTGGGCGGACGCATCGCAGAGCTAAACAGCAGCCCCGCCTTGCAAACCGCGAAGCACCCTGTGTTTGCTTTCAGCTGGCAAGGGCGAGGAGGCGGATAATTCACAGAGACAAGGCAAAAACAAACATCGGCCGAAGGATTGCTCCTTCGGCCGATGGTTTGAGGTTGCAATTTCGATCAGCTCGGCTTCTTGGCTGCAGCCGCCGGACGCCGGCGAGCTGGAGCTCTTCTGGCTGCGGGATGATCCGGGATCGGTTTGATCTTGTTCTCATCCACCGTCGATTCGGTGCCTTGGTAAGTAGCGCCGGCCGGCACGATCCAGAA
>DATEKE010000325.1:0-8372 GCA_035277605.1 Terriglobales bacterium
TGCGTAACCGTCTGCCCGTCGACGACCAGCTTGATGGTGTACTCGCCGGGAGCGACCAGAGGGCCGATAGTAGGCTCGCCGCTTGGGGCGCGCATAGGACGGTCGTTTTGGCTGCGACCAACTCCGTAGTAGTAGACCGGCCGCGATTCCTTACCGACAAAACGCTTTTCTTCCCAAATGTGCGGATTGCCTTCGGGCGTAGTTCGCAGCGCAACATCGGTGACGGGCGGGAACCGAAGATCCCAATAAGTGCGGTTGATGCCCACCGCGTTCTCTGCCTTCAGTGTGCGAATCGTTTTGCCATCTGCACCTTCAACGGTGATCTCAATCTTCTTCGCGGGCTGTTTGAGGAAGTAGTTGATCGAAGCGCCATAGGCCGGGTTCTCGCCTTCTACGCCTTCGGCCATCTCACGATGGAAGATTTCGCGGAAGCGATAGGCAGAGCGGGGCGGAAAAAGATGCACGCTCTTACTACGAACGGAATCGTCGAACTGCTCGAGCGGAGTCAAGTCGTCCAGAATCCAGAAACCGCGACCGTAGGTCCCGACTACAAGATCCTTGAAGTGCTCCTGCACGGTGATCCAATGGACCGGTGCATGAGGCAGATTGTTCTGCAGCGGCTGCCAGTGATCGCCGTCGTCGAAGGAGATGTACAGGGCGTTCTCAGTGCCCGCATACAGAAGCCCACGCCGAACCGGATCTTCCTGAATCGAATCCGTGTAGCTGAGCGGCGATTTGGGAATGCCGTTCACGATCAGCTTCCATGTTTTCCCAAAATCGGAAGTGCGGTAGAGATATGGATCGCGGATGTTGACCTGGTGTCCGTCGACCGCGATATAGCATGTGCCTGCCTCGTACTTCGAGGGAATCACCGCATCGACCGTCATCTTCGGCGGCATGCCTTTGGGCGAGACATTCGACCAGTGCGAGCCGCCATCGCGCGTCATCTGCACCAACCCATCGTTGGTGCCTGCCCAGATTTGTCCTTTCTCAACCGGCGATTCGGCGAGAGCGAAGACCACCCCTGCATACTCGACGCTCAGGTTATCGACCGTCAGCCCGCCGGAGTCGCCGTGCATGGAGGGATCATTCAGCGTCAAATCGGGACTGATCGTCTGCCAGGTCTGTCCACCATCGGAGGTCTTGTGCACGTACTGGCTGCCGACATAGACGGTGTTGTGATCGTGCGGGGAGATCGCAATCGGATACGTCCAGTTCATGCGAATCTTCACCTGCCCGGCATTGGCGCCCATCGTACGATCCGGCCAAACGCTGACTGAGCGAGCGTGCCCGGTGCGCAGATCGAAGCGCTCGGTCACGCCTGCGTAGCAGCCTGCCCACACGATATTTGGATCAGCGGGATCCGGAGTGCTCCAGCCAGTCTCGCATCCGCCCGTGGTGATCCAGTCCGCAGCGGGAATACTGTCGCCACCAAGATCGTTGCTTGGTCCGCGCATAGACGGCCCATCTTGCATCTGGCCATAGACGTAGTAAGGAATGCGCGTGTCGGTCGATGCGTGATAGATCTGCGCGATGGGAAGCCGCGTCCAGTTCCACTCTTTGCCGCGCACGAGAGTGATGGCGACGCCGCCATCGCTGCCGATCATCATGCGATTCGGATCTTGAGGGTCAGACCACATGTCGTGGTTGTCGCCGCCCCAGCGCACCAGATCTGCAGTCTGCCCGCCATCGTAGGTCACGCCCATACTGTTAGAGGGGAAATAGACCTCGTTTTCGTTATCGGGCATCACCAGCATGCGCGTGTAGTAGTGAGGACGCTCGATGAGCAAGCGGCTGTAATTAGCCACGTGCCAGTTCTCACCACCGTCGTCGCTGCGCCAGAGAGATCCGCGCTGGCCGGTTTCAATCAGCGCGTACACGCGACTCGAGTCGTTCGGAGCGATAGCCACTGCGATTTTCCCTAAAGGGGAATCTGGCAAGCCGTGTCCGGTGATCCGCCTCCACGTGTTTCCGCCATCATGGGTGACGAACACTCCACTTCCCGGACCACCACTGTTGCGTCCCCAGGTCTTGATATCGATCTGCCAGGTTCCGGCGAAGAGCGTGTTGGAGTCTCTAGAATCTATCGAGAGATCGGAGGCGCCGGTATTCTCGTCGACGAATAGCACACGCTCCCAAGTCTTGCCGCCATCTTTTGTGCGGAACACCCCGCGTTCCGGCTGTGGACCATAGCAGGTGCCGAGCGCCGCGACAAAGACGATGTCGGGATTATGCGGATCGATGATGATGCGGCCGATGCGGCCGGTGGCATCGAGTCCCATGTGCTGCCACGTTTTGCCCGCGTCGGTCGATTTGTAGACACCGTTGCCGATAGAGACATTGCTGCGAATGAATGTCTCGCCTGTGCCCACCCAGACGATGCTGTGATTCGAAGGGGCAATCGCGATCGAGCCGATCGATTGCGCAGTTTCTTTGTCGAAAACGGGATGCCAATTGAAACCGCCGTCCGAAGATTTCCATACGCCACCGGAAGCGGCGCCGGCGTAATAAACGTTCGGGTTGCCCGGCTCTCCCAAAACGGCACTCACGCGATTTCCCGGTGGTCCAATGAAGCGGTACTCAAGATGCGCGAAGGGAGACTCAGGTGCGGCATTCGCAGCCTCTGTCGGCGAGGTCGCCGGCGCGGGCTGCGCGCCCGCGTGAGTTTCCGGTCCTGCCCCGGACTTCTTCTTATTCTGCGGAGCATTGGCCGAGGGCTTCTGCTGTGCCGCAGCCCGAATCGCCAGGAATGAGGTTGTTACGAGAAGTAGAAGGAATAGACCAGTACAGCGAGAAGCCAGCTTCCGAGCCAATCTTCACCTCGCGGTAGGTGTGGGTTTGGGACGAATGAAGAACGGGAAATACTAACGCGCAAACCTGGATGTGTCGATAAAGCCTGCCCACGTTGGTTGCCGGCAAGTGAGCTGCAGCCAATCTTTCCGCTTGCAAAATACCCCCGAGTAGTAGCAGAATTTGGGCCGCTTTGAGTTGGTTCTCTGCTGTTCACTCCTGGTTGAACCAACTCAGGCCACGGCTCCGCGCGTTCGGTTTCATGGGATAAAGGAAGCCCGCAGCCACCTGCTGCCGGCTCAAAGGCCCCAGTTAGTTTCTTCGGCAGTTTGCCGGAGTGAGCGTTCGGCCCGATTCGATCCGCCTCAGGCGGATCCTGTCTGCAGTTTGGAGCAGCGCGAGCGACTTTGATCGCCCAATTGGCTGCTGTCCATTCGGGCTTCTTTTAGGCCCGAGCTCAGGCCCTGATCAGAAACACGCCAGTCGTTCGCGCGTCGGCGCGCGTCTGGATCTTGCGCGGTTCGTTGAGGCCCCATGGACACCTCTTCCCACGACGTCTTGCTCGTTGGCGGCGGAGGCGCAGGTTTGCGCGCTGCCATCGCCGTTGCCGAAACCAATCCCAATCTTCGCGTTGCCGTCATATCCAAGGTCTATCCGATGCGCAGTCACACCGTGGCGGCGGAAGGCGGCGCTTCCGGCGTTATCAAAGCTGATGATTCGCTCGATGAGCACTGCTACGACACGATTTCCGGTGGCGACTGGCTGTGCGACCAGGATGCCGTTGAGGCATTCGTGCGCGAAGCTCCGCAGGAGCTGCTGAGGCTCGAGCACTGGGGATGCCCCTGGAGCCGCGAGCCCAACGGACACATTGCCGTGCGCGCATTCGGCGGGATGAAGAAGAAGCGCACCTGGTTTGCCGCCGATAAAACCGGATTCCACATCCTGCACACGCTCTTTCAAACAACTCTGAAATACAACGAAATTCAGCGCTACGACGAGTGGTTCGTCACCAAGCTGCTGATCGACGATGGACGGGTGCAGGGCGTAGTCGCGATCGAGCTCATGTCAGGACGGATCCAAGCAATCACGGCGAAGTCGGTGATCATCTGCACCGGGGGCTGCGGGCGCGTTTTTCCCTACACAACAAACGCAGCAATCAAGACCGGGGATGGCATGGCGCTCGTCTTTCGCGCCGGCGGTCCGCTCAAAGACATGGAGTTCGTGCAATACCATCCGACCGGACTTCCCTTTACGGGAATTCTCATCACCGAAGCCGCGCGCGCCGAGGGTGGGTACCTGATCAACAAAGATGGGTATCGCTATCTTCAGGACTACAACTTGGGTCGCCCGGAACCTCGCCCCGTTTTGCGCTCTATGGAGCTTGGACCACGCGACCGCCTTTCACAGGCATTCGTAAAAGAGTTGGAACGCGGACGCACGATCAAAGGGCCGTACGGACCGGTGGTGCACCTCGATCTACGACATCTTGGTGAGCGGCTGATCAATCAGAAGCTGCCGTTCGTGCGCGAGCTCTGCTTGAAGTACGAAGGGCTTGATCCGGTGACGGATCTCATTCCTGTACGCCCGGTTATTCACTACATGATGGGCGGCATCTCGACGGACATCGACGGCGCGACTCCGCTGCCTGGACTGTTCGCTGCGGGCGAGTGCGCTTGTGTCAGCATCAACGGCGCGAATCGCCTCGGCTCGAACTCTTTGCCGGAAATATTGGTCTTCGGAGCGCGCGCCGGAAGAGCAGCGGCCGAATATGCGCAGGTTGTTTCCGACACAGTTAGTCCAGCGATTCTCGCGCAAGCCAACGACGAGCGTCGCCGTCTCGAGCAGGATTTCCTGCACAAGAGCGGCGGTACGGAGCGGGTGGCGACGATCCGCGAAGCCATGCAGGAAGCGGTGGAAGAAGGCGCAGGAATTTATCGCACCGAGAGTTCCCTACGAGACGCCGCGCAGAAATTGGCCGACCTGCAGGAGCGATCGCGCAATATCGCGCTCGACGATCATTCACGAACCTTCAACACCGAGCTTCTTTCGGCATTGGAACTAACCTGCATGTTGGACGTCGCCACTTGCATCGTGCACAGCGCGCTCCATCGCACGGAATCGCGCGGGGCACATCAACGAACGGATTATCCGAAACGCGATGATCGTAACTTTCTCGCGCATTCCGTTATCACGCAGACATCGAGCGGGAACATCCGCATCGACTACGCTCCGGTGACGATCACGCGCTGGCCTCCGGGCGAGCGCGTTTACGGGCAGCAGCAGCCTCAGACCATCAAGCAGGTGGCAAGCGCATGAATACTCCAATGATCGAAATGCAAGTCGCACGGTATTCGCCGGAGCGGGACTCGCAGCCCTACTTACAACGCTTTGAAGTGCCGGTGAAGCCGGAATGGGTGATCCTCGACGCGCTCAACTACATCAAGGACAAGCTCGATGGAACGCTGACTTTCCGCTGGTCGTGTCGCATGGGCATCTGCGGAAGCTGCGGATACATGGTCAACAACGAACCGAAGCTCGGCTGCGCGACTTTCCTGTCGCAGTATCTTCCCGGACCTATAAAGATCGAGCCGCTGCGGAATTTTCCCGTCGTTCGCGATCTCGTCGTGGAGATCTCCGATTTTCTGGAAAAGCTGAAACGCGTGAGGCCGTGGCTGATTCACGAGAATGGCAACGGCGCGGGCGAATATTTGCAGACCCCCAGCCAGCTGGAGGAATTTCGCCAGCACAGCATGTGTATCAACTGTCTGCTGTGCTATGCGGCGTGTCCAATTTCAGGACTCGATCCAGTATTCATCGGCCCCGCTGCGCTGGCCCTGGCACAACGGTACAACAAGGATTCTCGCGATGAGGGAGCGGAAGAACGCATGGCGATCCTTTCGCATCCCGAGGGTATCTGGGGATGCACGTTTGTTGGCGAGTGTACGAAGGTCTGTCCTAAACACGTCGATCCTGCAGGAGCCATCCAGCAGTACAAGCTCGCAGCAGCAATGGAAGGCATGAAGCAGTTCCTGATGCCATGGGGACACAGACAGGAGGAGCGATGAGCAGAGCAGGACAAGCACGCGCTCCGATTCGGCCGTCCGCCGCGCCACAGCCCGAAACAGCGCCTACTTACACCGAATTCCATCCTCGGTGGTATCGACCACCAATTTCGACTTACTGGTGGCTGGGCAAGTCGGCCTATGTGAAGTTCATCCTGCGCGAGTTGAGCAGCGTTGCGGTCGCATGGGCGGTGGCCTTGCTTCTGGTCCAGATTCGCGCGATCAGCAGCGGTGGCGATGCTTATACGCGTTTCTTGCATCGAATGTCTTCGCCGTGGATGATCGCGATCAACATCTTCGCTTTCGCGTTCTTGATGCTGCACTCGATTACCTGGTTCAATCTGGCGCCGAAGGCCATGGCCGTGCGCATTCGCGGGATCCGCGTTCCCGGCCTTCTGATTTCCGGACCGCAATACGCGGCTTGGATTGCGATCAGCGCAATTATCTTCGCGGTTGTGCTCACGCGCTGAGGAGGAACGATGGTCAACAAAGAAACCGAGCCCATCTTCTGGACGCTATTTAGCGCCGGCGGAGTTGTTGCAGCGCTTTTCCTGCCGGCACAGTTGTTCCTTTTTGGGATTGCGGTACCGCTGGGGTGGGTCCATGTACCCACTCACGCAGGAATGCTTGCACTGCTGCAATCGCCCATTACACGGATTTACTTGCTCGTCGTTTGCTCGCTGCCGCTGTTCCATTTCGCGCATCGGTTCCGCTACACGCTCTATGACGGCCTGCAGATCAAACACTTGAACGAGATGGTTTTCGCGGGCTGTTATGGGGTGGCTGTGGTTGGGACGTTGCTGGCGGCTTATCTCGTGGTGACGGTGTGAAGGTCAGGGTGTTTGTCATTCCGAACGCAGTGAGGAATCTCTGCTGCTCGCCTGCATTCTCGGCTGAGTAGGGATTCCTCGCTTCGTTCTGAATGACAAGAAAGGCTGCTGGCTGAAAGCCGAGTGCCGACAGCCGATAGCCTGTTTTTTCCGAGGTGCATCGTGGAATTGAAACTCAAGACGATTTCTTCAGCCAGTATCGGCGCAGCAATTGCAAAAGCTGAGCGCTATCGTTATCTCAATGAGCCGGAAGAAGCCGAATCGATCTGCCGCGACGTACTCGCGGTCGACCCGTTGAATCAAATGGCACAACGTATTCTTGGTCTGTCGATCACAGATCAATTTACCGGTGGAGCGAAAGATCGCTTCAACGAAGCTGCGGCAATTTTCAGCACTCTCGAAGAAGAATATGCGCGCTCGTATTACGCCGGCATACTGCATGAGCGGCACGCAAAAGCGCAATTGCGCGCCGGACGTCCAGCGCAGGCGATTGCCGCGGAACTTGAAGAGGCCATGCGCCAGTTCGAGAATGCCGAGCGGCTGCGGGGCCGAGCCAATGACGAGGCTATTCTGCGCTGGAATCGATGTGCTCGACTATTAGAGACGATCCCTCGTCCGGAATCGACGGAATCAGAGCACGTCTTCGAATCGGAAGAAATTCCGCCTCACCCTTCGCATCACGCGACCGCGGCACGCGTGGGACGGCACCACTGACCTCTCTCTCGCTATAGTTGCTGGTCTGTCTCATCACGAATCAAGGCTGGGTTACCAAAGGACATGTCCTTCCGGTCATAGACCTTTGCACCGCTACAGCGGAGCGCTATCTATCTGAAAGTGATAGGTGGAATCTTACTTGCATCTGGGCATTCGCCCATGACATGACTTTGGTTTGAAGTCTCCCTCCCAAAACGGGCAACGCCATGTAATCATTTCTGCGTGCTCGGAAATCCCCACCGAGAAGGAGGGAATTTTGATGAGAAGCACGAAACTTCTGTTGTCCGTGTTGTCCTTGAGCTTGGCGTTTGCGGTGCCTGGAGCTATGGCCGCGCAGGGTGGCAAAACTGCCGCAAAAGGCGCGTCAATTGAAGGCGGAATTGGCATGTACAACGCCTGCACTAACAATCAAACGATTGTTTTTGCTTCTGGCTTCACCGAAGTGAACTATTCACAAAACGGAAGCCAAGCGGCCGTCCATGTGCAATTTCACAACAATGGACAGGATATGAGTTCGCAGAGTGCGTATCGCCTGAACCTCGAGGCCAACCAGTCGTACAACACATTAGCCTCGACCTACGATCTGCCGTTCCATTCAATATGGGCCGGACAGGGTGGAAGTTTCACAATGGATGGGACGCTGCGTATTTACGTGGATAGCAACGGCACCCCGCAGACCTCGCAAATACTGTGGGACGCTGATCACCCGCTAACCACCGCCTGCGCGAAATAAGAGCAGTTTTGAAGCAGCAGCTGAAAACCAGGCCAGTCGTATGGATGTGATTACAGCATCCGTGCGGCTGGCCTTAAGTTTTCCTGACCGGAGCGACCAACGCCAGTTCGCTGCCCGATCAAAACGCAGTCCCACGATAAGAGGAATTCGCTGCTGGGTGGGGCTCTTTGGAAATTGAAGCAAGTGGACCTGTAAGCCGAATTCCCAAAGTGGTCCTTTGCTTTCAGCAAGTTGTTTAGAATC
>DATEKE010000326.1:0-16178 GCA_035277605.1 Terriglobales bacterium
GGGGGGTCGAAGAGCTTGGCCATAAACCGGGTCTGCTCGGAGCATAGCTTGGAGAGAGCAGCCAGACAATCCCAAAATTTCCACCGAAGAAGGGCGAACACGGAGGTCACGAAGGCAATACAAGTGAGGTCACAAACCAAATCGAGCTTTGTGACCTCTCCTGTATTGCCTTCGTGACCTGGTGTTCGCTCTTCTTTAGAATGTGTGCGTGATTGCGAAGTTAACGTCTGGGACGATCGCTGCGGCTGGACTGCTCGCGTATCACGCTTATTCACCGAGCTCTCAACTGTTCGGCGCGGCGGTTTCGCACTGTCCGGATCCTCGCAACCTGGCGCTCACTTATGATGACGGCCCCAACGACATCCACACCGAACGCCTCCTCGAGATTCTTGCGCGGCACGAAGTGAAAGCAACTTTCTTTCTCATCGGCAGGTTTGTGAAAGCGCGTCCGCAGATTGCGTGTTCGATTGTCAGCGCCGGACATCTTGTCGCGAACCACACCGTTAATCATCCCAATCTACTTTTGCAGTCGCGCAGTAACGTTATGCGCGAGCTATCCGACTGCTCGCAGATCATTGCCGACGCAACTGGAATGATGCCGAAATTCTTTCGTCCGCCGTTTGGAGCACGACGACCGTCGGTGCTCACTGCTGCACGCGAGCTCGGGCTTGAACCCGTGATGTGGGATGTGACCTGCTTCGATTGGCGGCCGACAACAACCGACACGGTCGAGCACCATGCGCGCAGGCGAATCGACCGCGATCGAACTCACGGGCACATCATTCTTCTTCACGATGGCGGCCACACCGGGCTGGGTGCAGACCGCTCGCACAGCGTCGAAGCTACCGAGCGACTCATTCAACGGTATAAGGGCACGCATCGATTCTGCCGCATCGACGAAATTCTGCCGCGTGCGGCGGAGGCGCAAACTGCGCTATCATCCGCGTAGGCAAACATCATGGCTAAAGCAAAGATCGATGCCTTCGAAGTCGGCTGTCCGTGCTGCGGAGCGCTGCTGAAGATTGATCCCGAGACGCGTGCAGTGATTGCGCATACGCCGCCGGCGCGTCCAAAGACCTTCAATGACTTCGAAGAAGCTGCGCGCGCGATGCGCGAGCAGGAAGGACGCAAGGAATCGCTCTTTCGGCAGGCGGTCGATGCGGAGCGAAACAAAGCCGATGTTCTGGAGCGCAAATTCCAGGAAGCCGTGAAGCGCGCCAAAGATACTCCCGATACGGGAAAGCCATTGCGCGACTTCGATCTGGATTAGAGCAGCTTAACCGCTAGCGTAATTGGATAGCATAGTTGGGTTTTGGGTGGAAGCGCCCGACTTCAGTCGGGGGCGCACGTCGCGAAGCCGTGCGCCTATGCAAAGCTGAAAGCCGCGCTTTAGCGCTGGTCCACGCGCCAAGCGCGCATGCAAATGCCGCATGCATTGACGCGGCGAGTCTTGCCTCCGCGACACAGGAGAATGAGAAAATGGCAAGAAGCTACGCGCACTCTCGTGGCGTTCGCGAGCGACGAAGACGTTTTGCAATCGACAGTGGTTGTGTGATGCCGCCCACGACGCGGGCGCTTCGCGGCGTGCGCCTCCGACTCAAGTCGGAGGCTTCCACCAAATGACGCCAACAGAAATTCCCTAAGTCGATCTAGCCAACACGCTGCTTTCCATCGGGCACCTCTTCAAACGTTCCCACTCGCTGGCGTACGGTTCTGGTTTAGACAACTCCAAATCCCAAACATCTTTGACCTGATCCTCTCCGCCAGAGCCACACAATCCAGGCGTCCCACATCTGATTTCTTCTTCGAAACCAGCTCATGACCTGCACCTTCAAACGACAAAAGCGTCGTCGCGACAGGAATCAGTTTCAATGCAGACTGGATTTCTTCGCTTGAGGCAAAGGGATCCTGAGTTCCGTGAACGAACAAGCACCGCGTGCGAATCTGAGGAAAGTGCGCCGTACGTAGCTGTTGAGGTTTGTTCGGGGGATGCAGCGGGTAAGAAAGCAACAACAGCCCGTCTGCGAACGAAGGTTCTTTTGCGGCCAGCATCGTTGCCATCCTCCCGCCATAAGAATGGCCGCCGAGGAAAACGCGCCCGCTCACTCGCGTACGCAAAAATTCCACCGCTTGCCGCAATCCCTGCTGATCGATCTCCGCGGTTCGGAGCGGAGGACCATACGGACGCTGTTGGCGAAAAGGAAGGTCACAGCGCAGCACTATGATCCCATTTTGGGAGAGATTCTCTGCAAGGGTTACGAGCAGCGCTGAATTGCAATTCCCTCCGGCTCCGTGCGTGAGAACCAGGCCATCGCGGCCGTTAGTGGCACGATGAAGAAAGCCGCGCAGGCCCGGATGGCCTGAGGCTTGCTCGTTGATTGATTCCATTTCCCGCTCTGAATCTCACCTGTGAAAGCTGTAGCCAGCATAGATGAAATTCGAATCGATTCCAGGATTGAACGGATTGCCGGTGTTGGCGTTGGAGATGTGGTGAAAGCGATAGCCGATCGTGAGCGACCGCGACTCGCTGGTGAAAATTTGCACTGCGCCGCGCAGTGAAAAGGTGAAGTTGAATGAGTTGGAGTTGGAGATGGGCACGTCGCGAGGAAACTTGAGAAATCCGCCGTTAATACCGACAACTGGCTGAACGCGATGCCGGCGGCGGAAGTTGAAATCGAAGCCCACAGGTTCCAGACCAATGCCGCGAGTTATTCTGCGATTCGCGTGTGCGCACGGACCAAGGTTTTGTCCGGCGGGGTTGTTGACCACTTCAAAGGTCACCTGTGGTCCCGTGCATCCGGCGAAAACAAGATTCGGCGGCATTCCAGTAAAGCTCTCCGCTGACCCGACGACGGTGGGCTGCGAAACCAGCGCGATGGGTACCGTGTCGACCGTAAACTTCCACGCCACGGAATTGCTCGCCAAAATTACACGACGCCAGCCGAATCCAGCCATGAACAGCCGCCGACTTTCGGTCTTCCCGATCCATTGCAGCGAACTTGGTGAATAGCCGGACCAGACTTCATATTCGTTTCCGCCCTCGTGAAAGGCGTCGGTGCGAAAATCCGAAGATGGCCGCGTGCTTTGGGCAGGAGCTAATTCAACAATCAGGAATATCAGGGAGAAAAGAGCCAGACGGCTAACCATGCGCGCTTGTGTGCTGCATCTTCAGAGTACTGGAAACAGCTGGGAGGCGCACAGCTTGAACACGGGTTGTAAACGCAGCGCACTCAGGATCTTTAATCGGCGGTGGCCTGGCAAACGGTGTTTTGCTCCGTCACGCGTCGCTTCGAGCGCAGCTTGGAAGTGGTTACCAGGACGACTGCGCCAATGATCACAATCATTCCGATCACCATGTAGCGATCGATGTGCTCCCCGCGGAAAAGCCATCCAAGAAAGACTGCGACAGCCGGATTCACATAGGCATATGTCGCGACTTTCGGCGTCGGCACATGCTCGAGCAGCCAGATGTATGCGGTGAATCCGACTAGCGAACCAAAAATGACGAGGTACAGAATCGCCAGCCAGCCGGAGAGGGACCAATCCGCGTGACGGAAGTCGCGGAACGAAAACGCCAGCAGCGCGTTCACGATGCCGGAGAAGAGCATCTCCCATCCGGTTGCGGCGAATGGCCCGATTCCCAAAGTGAAACGGCGGGACAAAACCGATCCCGTCGCCCAGCTTAAGGATCCAAGCACCAGAACCAGGCATACGGCGAGATCGCGCTTGCCGATTGCCGTTCCGGTCGTCATATCCGGCCACAATAGAGCCAGGAGGCCGCCGATACCGAGCAGCAAGCCCGTCCATCCTAACCGATTGAGGCGATCACCGCCGATCAACATCTCGATCAGCGCGACCCAGATTGGGACGACAGCGACGATCATCGCCGCCAGTCCGCTGTTGATGTACTGCTCCGTCCATGACAGCACCACGTTCCCGCCGGTTAGCAGAAGCACCCCTACGACCAGCAGGCGCAGAGCGTCACCCCTGGAGATTGACACTTTCTTGCCTGTGGCCAAGCACCACCCGAGCATCAGCACTCCAGCGATTGGGAAGCGCAGGGCCCCGAGCACCGTCGCCGGGAAATGGTGTACTGCGATGGCTATCGCCAGGTAAGTTGATCCCCAAAAGAGGTAAACCAGGCCGAAACTGGTCCCAACCTGCAGACGGCGCCGGTCTGGCTGCCGCACATCGGACGGGATTTGGGTCAGCGTAGCCATTTCCTGTTGGGGACTCAGAGATGCTACGAAAGACGGTGCCTACACGCCATCCGGATTTCGCCTGTAAAGTGGAACCTGGCCTCGTGGGAGGCTAGTGCAAAAGAACTACTTCGTATAGAGCGTCCCTGGTTTCCCAGAGCTTCAAAAAACTTTACACAGGAGATGCACAGCAGACCGGGTACATGACCTTTCGGTTTCTTGTGGCACACGTCCCCCGGGCATATTCTTGCGTCAAAGGTAGTAAGGGGACCAAATGGCCGAGAACCACTTCGTGATTCTGTGCGTCGACGATGAACCTGCCGTTCTCAAGCCGATGGAGATCATGCTGCAGCGGCGGGGCTTCCATGTGGTGTCGGCCAAAGACGGCGCCTCGGCTTTCGAGCTCTTCAAGCAAATCAAGTTCGACGCAGTGATCCTTGACTACGGTTTGCCCGGAATGTCGGGCGGAGAGGTGGCGCGATTGCTGCGGGAGGAGAATCCGGCAATTCCGATCATTCTGCATACCGGTTATAAGGAGATTCACGATCCCCTGCTCGAGCACGTCACCTGCACTCTGCCCAAGGGAAGTCTGGCGTTTCTGGTCACAAAGCTGAATGACGTACTCCATCTGCCGCAAACCCCGGCAGAGCAGCCGGAGGAAGTCGCTGACCAATCGGAAAATGCGTCAGCGAATGTAGCGTAATAGGATTTGGACTTGGACCGACGCGCGCCCCCGCGCGAGTTTTGCTCGTTGAGCTTTAAAAGTGCGAGACATTCGGTAAGGTGCGAAAGACCCTGTAAGCTGGAAAACACCCGCGCGGGGGCGCGCGTCGGTCCTTTCTGTGGTGTGGGGACGTTATAATCGACTTGGAAGCATGCGGAGCGCAACTCACAATTTGGCTCTGATCAGCGTTGGCGTATTTGGCGCAGCGGCATGCTGGCTGAAGTACCTGGCCGGACCGCGTCGATATCTGGCTGTGCTTCCGTCTAACGTTCGTCCAAATCTCTTCGCCGGCGACTAACCAGGCTCACCTCGCCAAAAAATGCGGGCACTCAAGTGTCCGCGAGCTGCAACGCACGGACTCCGTGCTTTCTTTCGCGAGGAGAATCCACATGGCCACCGAAACCATGACCCGTCCGGCAGAGACGAAATCTGCCCTTCCACGAATTACTACGTCGCTTCCTGGCCCGAATGCCAAGCGCATCATCGCCGAGGACAACCGCCTCATTTCGCCTAGCTACACGCGATCTTATCCGCTGGTGGTAAAGCGCGGACGCGGAGCGATTATCGAAGATGTAGATGGAAACGAGTTTCTCGATTTTTCCGCCGGCATTGCTGTGACTTCCACCGGACATTGCCATCCTGAAGTTGTCGGCGCAATTCAGCGACAGGCGGGCGAGCTGATCCACATGTCCGGCACCGACTTCTATTACGAGTCGATGACGCAGCTTGCCGAGCGACTCAGCCGCGTGGCCCCGATGAAAGGACCGCATAAGTTCTATTTCGGGAACTCCGGAACTGAAGCCATCGAATGCGCACTGAAGCTGGCGCGTTATCACACCAAGCGCCAGGGCGTGCTCGCTTTCTATGGAGCGTTCCACGGCCGCACCATGGGCTCGCTCTCGCTGACGGCGTCAAAGCCGCAGCAGCGCCGCCGCTTCGCTCCGCTCGTGCCCGGCATCACTCACGTTCCGTTTCCTTACACTTACCGCTTCGGTGAGGGCAAAAGCGAGCGCGAATACGGACTGGCCTGCGCGAAGTTCATCGAAGAGCGGTTGTTCAAGACAACCGTTCCTCCGGAAGAGCTCGCTGCAATCTTCGTTGAACCTATTCAGGGTGAGGGTGGATATGTTCCAGCTCCTCCGGAGTTCTTGCGCGAGCTCCGCCGCATTTGCGACGAGCACGGCATCATGCTGGTCGCGGACGAGGTCCAATCAGGCGCCGGCCGAACAGGAAAGTGGTGGGCGATTGAGCATACGGGCGTTGAGCCCGACATCGTTTGCATCGCAAAGGGAATTGCGTCGGGCATGCCGCTCGGCATTACCATGACGCGCGCCAATGTGATGGATTGGGTGCCCGGTTCGCATGCGTCGACCTTCGGCGGCAATCCGGTAGCGATCGCTGCCGCGCTCGCCAGCATGGACGTGATCGAACGCCAGGGTCTCTCCAATGCCGCCAAGCTCGGCGACAAGATGAAGCAGCGAATGCTGAGCTGGGTGCCGAAGCATCCGATGGTCGGAGATGTTCGCGGCAAGGGATTGATGCTTGCGGTCGAAATCGTCAAAGACAAACAGAGCAAAACCCCGGTTTCAAAAGAACGCGATCGCATTGTGGATCTCGCCTTCGAGAACGGCGTCCTGCTGCTTGGGTGCGGAGAGACATCAATCCGTCTGTCACCTCCGCTGATCATCAGCGAGCACCAAGCGGATTACGCCTTGGATATCTTGGAGAAATGTATTAGCCAGGTAGAAGGCTAGTCGCTTGTCATTCTGAACCGCTGGTTTTGCGGTGAGGAATCCCTATCCAAATTCAAGCAGTATGGGCTACCGTAGGGATTCCTCACCGCCGACATCAGGCGGTTCGGAATGACAACCCGCAAATGCTCCTTCGCTCCACCATCCGTGCCCTTGACCGGATCACCGCCCACCTCGGGCGTACTCCCAAATTCGCACCTCACCTCGCCTTCGGAGTGCGAGGCGAGGATGAAGCTTACTTCTACCTGCGAAAGCTTGGCTTCGCCATAATCGCCCGAGACTATCGGTCTCCTCGTCGTCCCGGAGATATCGATCTGATTGCGTTTGAGAAGGAAACCCTCTGCTTCCTCGAAGTCAAAACGCGCGCGAGTCGCAAGTTCTTGCCCGCCGAGGCAGCAGTCGACGAAGACAAGCGGGCGACGCTCTCCTCGCTCGCCCGCGAGTACCTGCGTCAATACGCTCATGCGCAAGGCAAACAGCCGCCGCATCGCTTTGATGTAATTAGTGTTTATATCGAAAGTAATGATGATCTCGGCGATTCCGCCGATATAACCCTGTTCAGGAATGCTTTTACCATGTCATAAAATGAGAGTAGCCCGCAGGGAAAGGACCAGAGTTGCCCGAGCTTAGGAAGGACCCCGTCAGCGGACGCTGGGTCATCATCGCCACCGATCGAGCACGCCGGCCAAGCGATTTCACCAGACATACCGTGGTTCTTAAAGGCGGGTTCTGCCCATTCTGTCCGGGCAACGAGAGCAAGACTCCGCCGGAGATCCTCGCCTATCGCAATGGAAGCGAGCGCGACAAGCCAGGCTGGTCTGTTCGCGTGGTTCCGAACAAATATCCTGCTCTGGGGATCGAAGGCAATCTCGATCGCCGTGCCGACGGAATGTACGACCGCATGAACGGCATCGGCGCACACGAGGTCATTATCGAGACTCCGAATCACAGGCAGACTTTCGCCGACATGCCCGACAAGAGCATCGAAGACGTGCTCTGGGCATTCCGCGATCGCATCGTCGATCTCAAGCGCGATCGCCGCTTCAAGTACATCCTGATTTTCAAGAACCATGGCGAAGCCGCGGGCGCGACGCTCGAACACCCGCACTGCCAGTTGATCGCGCTGCCGATTGTTCCGCGTCAGGTGATTGAAGAACTCGAAGGCGCAAGCAAGTATTACGAGCTGAAAGAGCGCTGTATTTTCTGCGATATGGTGCAGCAGGAGAGCTCCGGAGAGGAACCGCGCCTGGTAGCTGAAAATCGCCGATTTGTGACCATTTCTCCCTACGCTCCTCGGTTCCCGTTTGAGACCTGTATCCTGCCCAAAAATCACGAGGCATCGTTCGAGAACGCCAGTTCGGCCGATTTCGAGAGCCTGGCGAAAATGATCAAACTGGTGATAGGCAAAATGGACGCAGTGCTAGAGCGTCCCGCATACAACATGGTGCTGCACACTGCGCCCCTTGTCGCCGGAGAGTCAGCCGACTATTACCATTGGCATATCGAACTCATTCCCAAACTGACGAAAGTCGCCGGCTTCGAGTGGGGCACCGGGTTTTACATCAATCCCACATCGCCGGAAGAGGCGGCTCGTTATCTGCGTGAAGCGGTGATCGAAACGCCAGAGCTGGCGAACGCGCGGTAGCGCAACAGAACCTGCGGCGGTAGCCGCTGGGGCAGCCGAGTGTGTTGCGGCTGCGGTCACTCAGCTTGCGTGCAGCATCGGGTCACCCTGAGCTGGCCATCCGGCCACCTCAGGCCCACCGCCTAACGGCGGCGGTTCTGTCCTGCTAAGCAGACACACCACTCCTGACCGCGTTTCAGTTTAGGAATCGGGGATGGCGATGGAGTCAGGCTAGAGTTCGGCGACGCGGGCTTTTTCTTCGATTGCCATGTCTTTGAACTCGCTCGAATCGAAGACTTCTCCGCATTCCTGGCACTCTACAAATTCCGCGTCTTCTTCACGCGCGACAACACGCACGCGAGGATGCTTGCAGACTTGTTCCATGCTGATTCTCTGAGGAGGAAATTTTGCAGGTGTGGGTTGGGTAGCGCTCATACTCCGGGAATTTCAGTCCGGTTTTGGGAGATTGTAGCCTGACTAGTTGCCATGTCAAGTATGTATTGCAGACAGGTGATTACGATGAGAGTTGCCGAAAGGCGGGTTGCCGGAAACGCAGCCGTCGGCTTTTGCCCATCGGTTTTCGGCCAAAAACCGGTGCGACAGAATCTATCCCGTTCTGGAATAACCGTTTAGTGCATCGAAATTGCTGGTGCTTCGGCAGAATGCCGAATCCAATTGCGAGTTCTCAATCTCCTGCGCGCTCGACTTCTACTAAGCACGAATAGAACGTAGGCCCGCCGCCCATGTCGGTAAGCCGTTCAGAAGTAAGGGCATTAATGCCGATTCCATCCGGCATGAGCTTTGTCCAGTTCAGGCGTGTGGCGACGACCCCGGGCTGCACTGCTCCATCGACCAGCGCAGTCAGCCGGATCTCACCGCGATCATTGAAGATGCGAACAGCGTCGCCTTCCGAGATGCCGCGCAGGTCCGCATCTACCCGGCTCATTTCCAACCTGTTCATTTTGGGCTCGAGTGGCTGGTGCGAACCGAGGTTGCAAAAGGTCGAGTTGAGGAAGTTATCGGCCTTTCGCGCCAGAAGCTCCAGAGGATACTTTGCTGCTTGCTGTGAGTGCCGCGATTCGATTGGAGCCTTGAACTTCCCGACCGGATCAAGTCCGAGCTTCGTCAGATCATCGTTCCAGATTCGCGCCTTGCGGTCAGCGGTCGGAAAGCCGCCGTCCGCAAATGGGACAAACTCATCGGAGCCAAAATTTAAGCGGATGTGACCTTCGCGCTCGAGGCGCTCCCGCGTGATGTCCTTGAGCCACGGATCAGGGCTGTCGAGCGCCGCGTCGATCATCTGATCAATGCTTTCGAGGAAGCATGGCTCGGTGAAGCCCATGTGCTGGGCGAGTTCGCTGAACATTTCGACATTGCACTTCGATTCACCTACAGGCGCGATCGCCTGGTTGGAAATCTGAAGGTAGTAATGCCCATATGCCTGCTGAATGTCTTTTTGCTCGAAGAACGTAGTTGCAGGTAGAACAATGTCGGCGAAATCAGTGGAGTCAGTGAAGAACTGATCGTGTACGACCGTAAATAGATCCTCGCGCATAAACCCTCGTACAACGTCGTTGTGATTTGGCGCGATTGCTGCAGGATTGGAGTTATAGACGAAGACTGCTTTTACAGGAGGAGCGCTCAGCTTTGTGAGCGCCTGTCCTAACTCCGCCATATTCACCACTCGCGACGGGCGCCCAAGCGGGCTGCGCAACATCAGATCAGAGCGCTCAAGTATTTCCTTGTTCAGCTTGAATGCGCCGCTGCACGAAAGCTGAATGCCGCCGCCTGCATGCTTCCAGGCGCCGGTGATGCAGGGCAGCATTGTGATGAGCCGAATGTTGGTGCCACCATTCTCGCACCGCTGCACGCCGTAGTTCACGCGAATCGCGGCTGGAGTGGTAGCGGCATACTCGCGCGCGAGCTTCACAATGTCGTGCGCCGAAATACCCGTCCATTCCGCCACGCGATGCGGCGCATACTCCTGAAGGCGCTTGACCAGCTCATCGAATCCATTCACGTACTTCGCGACGTACTCGGCATCGAACAGCTTCTCCGCAATGATTACGTGCATCAACCCGAGCGCCAGCGCAGAATCGGTTCCTGGATTGATGGGCAAATACCAGTCAGCACATTGTGCGGTTCGCGTTCTATACGGATCAATGACGACGAGCTTCGCGCCATTACGTCGGGCCTCTTCAATGAATGGCCACAGATGAACGTTGTTGCCGTGAATGTTCGCGCCCCATGCAATGATGTATTTCGCTCGCGCAAACAGTTCTGTGTCGGTACCGATCTTGCGGCCAAAAACGGAGACTAGAGCTTCGCCGCCAGCAGTCGAGCAGATGGTGCGATCAAGCTGCGAAGCTCCAAGTCGGTAGAAGAAACGTCGGTCCATCGATGCGTAGCTGAGCACCGCCGTCGTACCAGCATAGGAATAAGGCAGAATGGACTCAGGTCCAAATTGGGAGCTAATTTCGCGAAATCGTCCCGCAATCTCATCGTAAGCTTCGTCCCAGGAAATTCGTTCGAAGATCTGCGCGACGTCCTCCCGGCTGCGGACGCCACGTCCTTTTGGCGCAATCCGCCGCATTGGATAGAGCACGCGATCGGGCGAGTACACGCGATCAAGATATTTCGCGACTTTGGCGCACAAGAATCCACGCGTCACCGGATGCGCGGGATCCCCGCGCAATCGCGTTGCGCGGCCGAGATCATCGACCGTGATCAGAACCCCGCACGAATCAGGACAATCGTGCGAACACGCCGCATGGACTGTTTTGGGCATGATCAAGGATTATAAGGAAGTCAAAGCAAAAACATGACACGGATCACACGGATTTCACGGATAACGAGGGGCTTAGATCTGGGAAATCGGACGGGCTTTGAAGTTTGCACCGCCCCTCTTTCGGTCTTCTGAACGATTTCCTCCAGCGAAGTATCCGTAGAATCCGTGTGATCCGGGTCATGTTTTTGCAACTGCGGAATTGATCCGACGTCTAATCCTCAGCAACTTTGCAGGGCTCCTCACCGCGAATATCAGGTATTACCTCAGTTACTTTCTTTATCAGCCGCATTGGGAGACTCTGGAATAGTCTTAGTGATGGGCCCACGCCGTACCATTTCGTCGATTGCGCCACTCGCGCTGGCATTCTTGCTCAGCAGCTTCTCCCTTGCACAAATTTCCGGCACTCAGCAATCCGCCTTTGCCGCCCCTAACGCCGCTCCTGAGTATTCAATTGTTACGTTCGTGCCTTTGCTCACGCCTGACCTTGCGCTCGCTACGTACGAACGTGCGCTGCAGCATCAGACAACCGGACTCGGCGGCTATACGACTACAAGTCTTATTGACGCTGAACTGCCCAACTCCGCGCAAAAGGCCGAGTTCGAGTTGAAGCAGCACTACGCGGCTCCGGGCGCCCTTGAGTTTTCTCCTCTGCGTTGGTCCGGCGACGCGTTCGTGAAAAGCAACGTAATTGTGCGCCTGTTGCAATCAGAAGTCGATCACGTGCATCGGCGTGAGCAATCGCAGACTGCAATCAGCTCGGCCAACTACAAGTTCAGCTATAAGGGCTCATCGCTGATTGATGGGATTCCTGTCTACGTCTATGAGGTGAAGCCGCACAAGAAACGCGTGGGACTCTTCAAAGGAAAGGTTTACCTGGACGCAGCTACCGGTGAGCTGGTGCGCGCGCAGGGACGCATCGCAAAATCGCCATCGTTCTTCATCAAGAAGATTGACTTCGTTCAGGACTACGCCCACGTGAACGGCTTCACGTTGCCTCTACATCTCCACTCCGAAGCGCAAACGCGAATAATCGGAAAAGCTATAGTCGACATCACGAACCGCGACTACCAAATTGAGTCTGGACCCGTTGCGTCATTCATTCGACGCGAATGATGTGTCGAGCCCTTCCGTTGTGCCCGGATCCCAAGAGTAAGAATTACGCTCGCTTCTCGCCGGCGGCTTGAGTCTTTTTCACTTGTCGGGCTCCGGTATTTCGCTCGTAGATGATGCGCATTCCATCCAGCGTCAACATCTCATCGACAAGTCCGATATAACGCGAACCGGATGCAATCAGTGTCGCGAGTCCACCGGTTGAAATAATCTTGGGCTTCTTTCCACCGAGCTCCTCGATCATGTGCTCGATGATTCCATCCGTAAGCCCGATGTAGCCGTAGAACAATCCCGACTGGATATGCGCGACCGTATTTGTACCGATCACCCGTGCAGGGCGACGAATATCGACCTTCGGCAGTCTCGCGGTGCGCACAAAAAGAGCCTCGGCGGAAATTCCTATTCCGGGAGCGATGACTCCGCCGAGATACTCGCCGCGTTCAGAGATCACATCGAAGGTAGTTGCCGTTCCGAAGTCCACCACAATGCACGGACCGCCGTATCGCTCGAATGCAGCCACCCCGTTCACAATGCGATCGGCTCCCACCTCCGCCGGATTATCGACCAGAACCGGCATTCCGGTTTTTACTCCCGGCTCGATGAACAACGGCTTCGCTTGAAAGTAGCGCTCGCTAACCTCGCGCAGAGTGGAATCGAGAGGAGGCACAACGGAGGAGATGACCACAGCCTTCACCTCAGCCGCATCGATCTTCTGCATCGCAAAAAGATTTCTAAACAGCACCCCGTACTCGTCGGCCGTATTAGTGCGAATCGTTCCTACGCGCCAATGCGCAGCCATGTGATCGAATCGCGGAACTGCTGCCGCCTGTTCGCGAACCGGCCGGTATAGCCCAAGAACCGTATTGGTATTGCCAACATCAACGACTAGAAGCATGGTGACTGCCTTCGAACTTCTTTGCAGTTTAGCTGATTCGCGCCTCGCTAGTTTCTTTCCCTCGCTGCCGAATCGCGCGTATTTTGAGCCTGCACGAGCGATGCGATAGCGCCGCAGGTGCGACCTATGGGTACGGAAGCACGTACCCTGCGCATCGGAAAATGCGCGAATGGCCACTCCGAAGTTATGTCAAGATTTTCGGGAAACGCGGCCGCAAGCAGCGCGCCTACTCGTGCCGAGCGGCAGAGGTGCTATTTCCTTCCCAAAATGAAAAAGGCCTTCGTACGCACGAAGGCCGCAAATCAGTTTGCCTAAAGCAGCAGTTATTTCTTCTTCGCTGCCTTCTTCTTTGTGGCCTTCTTTTTCATTGGCATTGTTAAGTTCCTCCTTGTGGAACGTTCTCCCTTGCGTTTTGGAGAGCTGCAAAAGCTACTCCGCTTATTGCGATTACATCGCAACTACCACAAGATATTGTGCCTACTTTGCGATTGTGTCAAGAATTTTGTGAGTTCCTGCCGCTTCTATAATCGGCGCTCGACGCATGTCTGATCCGGTTGAGCTCGAAATTTTCCGCGAACTGTTCCATTCGATCGCGGAAGAAATGGGCGCATCGCTGCGCCGCAGCGCGTTTTCGCCCAACATCCGTGAACGACGCGACTACTCCTGCGCTGTGTTCGACAGCAAAGCGCAGGTAATTGCGATGGGCGACCACATGCCGGTGCATCTCGGCTCGATGCCGATGTCGGTGCAGGCGGCAATCGCTCGTTTGCAGCTCGGACCCGGCGATGTCGCAATGCTCAACGATCCATTCGCCGGCGGCACACATCTGCCTGACATCACGCTCGTCGCTCCGGTTTTTGTCGAACAGAAGAGATCCAGGAGGAAGATTGGGAGTAAGAAAGTCGATGAACGGAAGCCGGAATTCTACGTCGCCTCGCGCGCTCATCATGCCGACGTAGGCGGTGCGGCCGCAGGATCGATGGGGTTATCGCGTGATATCTATCAGGAGGGCCTGCGGATTCCCCCGGTTCTGCTCGTGCGTGCTGGAGTCACGCAGCGCGATGTTCTCAACATGGTGTTGGCGAATGTGCGCACGCCGGAGGAGCGCGAAGGCGATCTGGGCGCGCAGATTGCAGCCTGCAACACAGGCGCCCGACGGCTTGTGGAACTGTGTGAGCGCTACAGCTTAGCGCGTGTTCAACGCGCGGCAGATGCACTGCAAGAATATGCCGAACAGATGACCCGTACTTTCCTCGCGAGCCTTCCCGCAGGCGAATACGAAGCTGAAGATTTTCTCGACAGCGACGGCATCACCGATAAACCGGTGCGAGTGGCGGTGAAGATTCACATTGCTGCGCAGAAGCGCGCTGGCGAACCGATGGTTACGATTGATTTCGGCGGCTCCGATCCCCAGGTCGAAGGCAGCGTGAATGCGGTCGAGGCGATTACGTATTCCGCATGCTTTTATGTGTTAAGGTGCCTGCTGGCTGAAGATGTTCCGGCTGCGGCGGGCATCATGCGAGCGGTGCGGGTGATCGCTCCAGCGGGAACTGTTGTAAACGCCGGTCCGCCCTCAGCGGTTGCAGGCGGGAATGTTGAGATGTCGCAGCGCATTGTGGACACGCTGTTGCGCGCGTTGGCGAATGCGGCTCCTGATCGTATCCCCGCCGCATCTTCGGGCACGATGAACAATCTCACGATTGGCGGACTCTTCCCAAATGATCATCCGCGCGCAGGCGAGCCGTTTGCATACTACGAGACCATTGCCGGCGGAATGGGTGCGCGTCCATCGCAGGACGGCATATCGGGTGTCCACACGCACATGACGAATTCTCTCAACACCCCGGCGGAGGCTCTGGAGTATGCATATCCATTCCGCGTTACGAGCTATTCACTGCGTCCGAACAGCGGAGGAGCAGGAAAGCATCGCGGAGGTGATGGCATCGTACGGGAGCTGGAGCTCCTCTGCGATGCAGACGTGACGCTGCTGGCAGATCGTCGCCAGCGCGGCCCTTACGGTCTTTATGGCGGGGCAGAGGGGGCTCCCGGGCGCAATCTAGTCATCCGGGCTGATGGCACCCAACAAACAATTCCCGAAAAGGGAAGCATTCGGTTGAAACGCGGAGAGCGCATGAGGATTGAATCTCCTGGCGGCGGCGGTTGGGGCAAGCCTTCTTAAATGTGTTTCGGCCACTCCTGACGCTTTTCCTTCATCTATAATTCGCGGTTCGCCCTCGCGGCCCTCGCCTGTGAGTTAGGCGAAGATTCCGTAGCCTTCATTTGTTGCGCTGGCATCGCGCAGGATCATCGTTCATGCCCATGAGAGTAAGAAAGGCAGTGTTCCCGGCAGCGGGACTCGGCACTCGTTTCCTCCCCGCCACCAAAGCTCAGCCGAAGGAAATGCTGCCGATTGTCGATAAGCCCATCATTCAATATGGCGTGGAAGAGGCGCTTGCCGCCGGATGCGATCAGATCATCATCGTCACCGGCCGTGGTAAGAGCGCAATCGAAGACCACTTCGACGTGAGCTATGAGCTTGAGAAAATGCTCGAGGAGCGGAAGAAGACGGAGCTGCTCACGATCGTGCGCCAGATTTCCGACATGATCCACGTTGCCTACGTTCGTCAGAAAGAAGCGATGGGACTAGGTCACGCCGTGCTGATGGCGCGCGAGCTGGTCGGCAATGAGCCCTTTGCGGTTTTGCTGGCCGACGACGTAATCGACGCCAATCCTGCCTGCCTGAAGCAGATGATCGATCAATTCGATCACACTCAATCGAGCATCATTGCAACACAGCAGGTCGAAGGCCCGGCAATTTCGTCGTACGGAGTTTTAGACGCAGCTCCGGTGAGCGGCAATGAAAGGCTTTACGAAGTTCATAACATGGTCGAAAAGCCCAGGATGGAAGAAGCGCCGTCGAATCTGGCAATCATCGGACGCTACATCCTGACGCCAAGGATCTTTGAAGTTCTTGATCGCACTCCGTTAGGAACCGGCGGCGAACTGCAGCTCACCGATGCAATGCGCTTGCTGTTAAATGAAGAAAAAATCTTCGGCTATCGGTATGAAGGCACACGACACGACGCG
>DATEKE010000327.1:0-4355 GCA_035277605.1 Terriglobales bacterium
TCCAGTCAATGTCGCCGGCTTTGAGCTGAGAAGTCGCCGTGTGTCCACGATCAGAGCAGCCGAGAGCTCCGCGCACGCCGAAGCCCCGTTCGGTGAAGTTCAGACCGTTCCGCACCGTGCGGCCAACACCATCATAAGGAAGCCATTTCACATGGGATTGATCGACACCACCCTGGTAGATCAAATCCTGCACGAGGCGCCCGACGGGATTGTCAGCAAACGCAGCGACGACTGCGGTATCCATGCCGAAGCACCGGCGCAGTCCACGCGCCACGTTGTACTCGCCGCCGCCTTCCCAAACACGGAAACTGCGCGTTGTGGCAATCCGAGAATCCCAGGGATCGAGCCGGAGCATCACCTCGCCCAGGCTCACCAGATCCCACCTACACTCCGATTTTGCTTTGATTGTGAGTGACGACATTCGTTGTTTTGCGTTCGGTTACGGATTGGCGCGGCGAGCCAGCACAGGCCGGCTCTGCGGTGGAGGCACGCTCTTGGTCTGCTGCTTCGGAGCCGGCGCAGGCTCGGAGAATCCCAACTGACGCGAGATGTCGCGGCACGTTGCCGCCAGAGCTGTTCCGATGTCGCGCTCCTGCTTCTGGATACGCACAGAAGGTCCGGAAATGCTCATCGCCCCAATCGAGACGCCTCCCTCGTTAAGGATCGGAGCTCCGATGCAGGCGACTCCGGGCTCGTTCTCCTCCTGGTCGGTTGCGTATCCGCGCCGCTTGACGATTTCCATTTCGGCACGCATCTTACGCAGCTCCGAAGGCGTAAGCGTATCGAAGACCTCGTCAAGATCGTGTTCGGCAGCGTACGCCAGCAGCGCCTTCCCTAAGGAGGTATTCGAAATGGGCATGCGGCTGCCCACCATTGCCGACATGCGGAACGGACGCGAGCTCTCCAGCAAATCGATGTAGAGAACCTCGCCATTGTGCAGCACGGCAAGATTCACGGTCTCATTGAAGCGCTGCTGCAGCTTGCGCATGTGGGTCTGGGCGATCTGCTTCAGATCGCGCCGCAGATTGGACGCATGCTCGAAGAGTTTGAGCCCCAGTTTGTAACGATGTCCGTCGGAAGCGCGTTCGACATAACCGCGTTCACAGAGCGTGTACAACAAGCGGAACGCACGGCTCTTGTTCAGCGAAACACGTTTGGAAATTTCGCTCAGTTGCAGCTCCTCGCCGTCCTGAAAAACTTCCAGTACGTCGAGCGCTTTGACCACCGCTTCCACTACATACTTGTCGTCGGATTCTTTGGGTAACTTCATAGGAGATTTTGACTCACAAAACTTTATTCCATTGTACGAAGCGAGGAGAGCATTCTCAAAGAAGGCGGCAACGATTGTCAACAAGGTCCTGTCGATAGCCAAGCAGTGCAATGAAACATCCCCTAGCGATTTCGCAATATGAAATGACCGCGTCGAAAATACGGCATTTAGCGGATCAAACTTCCATCATGCGGAGGCATTTTGTTTTACTAGCTATGGTCGTCAGGACCGACGCGCGCCCTCGCGCGGGTTTGTTTCGTACCCCTTCGTCCTGTCAGCCAAAACCCGGCCGAGGGCGATTGCCGGTCCAAACACACCACTCATGCGACTCGTAAGCTTCAAACAGAGCGGACACACAGGCGCCGGCATTCTCAACGGCAGCGGAGTTTTCCCACTGGGGGACGTTGGTTACGATGACGCGGTTTCTTTCATCGCTGCCGGCCACGACGTACATCAGCGCGTAGAACATGTCGCCGCAAGCGCTTCCAAGCGCGATCTGCTACCGCTTGAATCCGTGCACCTCACAGCACCGATTCCGCGTCCGCAGAAGATTCTCTGCATCGGACTAAACTATCGCGATCACGCCATCGAATCGAAGATGGAGATTCCATCGGTACCGACAGTCTTTGCGAAGTTCTCCAATGCAGTGATCGGCCCGGGCGATCCGATCGTGCTCTCCGCTGCGACACAGAAACCCGATTACGAAGCCGAATTCGCGGTTGTGATCGGGAAGAGAGCGAAGCATGTATCGAGCTCGAATTGGCAGGACTGCATCTTTGGCTACACCATCGTTAATGACGTAAGCGCCCGCGATGTGCAGCTCGCCACCTCGCAGTGGACCGTGGGCAAGAGCTTCGACACATTCGCGCCGATCGGTCCGCACATCGTGACGGCCGACGAAGTTCCCGATCCGCACGCGCTCGACATTCGGCTCAGCATCGGCGGGGAGATGCTGCAGCACTCCAACACACGCGAACTGATATTCCGCATTCCGGAATTGATCGAATACCTCTCGCGCGGGATGACGCTCGAACCCGGCGACATCATCAGCACCGGAACCCCGGCAGGCGTTGGCCTGGGCCGCAATCCGCAGCGGTGGCTGCGTCCGGGAGAAGAGGTCGTGATCGAGATCGATAAGATCGGCACACTGCGCAATCCCGTCATTGCAGATCAGGCGAGGAACTGATGCGGTTTCAAGACGGGAATTCCTCCGGCCGGATTTCCCGCCGCAGCTTCTGCGCAGGCGCTCTAGCGACAGCTGCGACCGTTGCTGCCGCTAAGTTTCTAGCGGCAGCAGACGCACTCGACTTTGATCTAGCGGCATTTGGGCGCCCACGCGTGCTTAGCACCGCCAAGAAGTTCCTGGACCAGAAGCCGGTCACGATTACCTCGTTCTCCAGCCCGCGCAGCGCTGGAAGCAAGCACGACTATTTTTCCGAAGGCGATTACTGGTGGCCCAATCCCCAGGACCCGGACGGGCCGTACATTCAGCGCGACGGCATGTCGAATCCCGAGAACTTCACCGCGCACCGGCATGCGCTGATTCAGCTCGGAGTCCAGGTTCCGGCGCTCGCGGCGGCCTGGATGCTCACGCGCGATAAGCGTTACGGCGACCATGCCGCCGAGCATCTGCGAGCCTGGTTCCTGAATGCCGACACGATGATGAATCCCAGCCTGAAATATGCGCAGGCGATTCATGGCCGCACCACTGGCCGCGGCACCGGGATCATCGATACGATTCACCTGGTCGAAGTAGCTCGTTCCGTTCCGGTACTCGCCGCAGCGAAAGCTCTGTCCCCCGCCGAAGTCGATCGCGTGAAGAAATGGTTCGCCGATTATCTGAAGTGGATGACCACATCGAAAAACGGACAGGACGAGCGAGACGCCAAGAACAATCACGGCACCTGGTGGGTAACCCAGGCTGCCGAATTCGCCACCCTCACTGGCGCCAGCGAAGTGGCAAGCTTTTGTGCCGAACGCTTCAAAACGGTTCTCATTCCGCATCAAATCGCCAACGACGGCAGCATGCCCGAAGAGCTGCGGCGCACGAAGCCGTACAACTATTGCTTATTCAATCTTTCAGGCCTGGCAACGATCTGCCAGACGCTCAGAAGCGATAATCTCTTCGAATTTGCGCTGCCAGATGGAAGAGGATTTCGGAAGGCGATGTCCTGGATGTTCCCGTATATCCAGGACAAAGCGAAATGGCCGTACAAGCCCGATGTCGAGTACTTTCAATACTGGCCAATTCGCCAGCCGGACCTGTTGTTCGCTGGAATTGCATTCTCGAATCGGGAATACATAATGACATGGAAGAAGTTGCCGTCCGAGCCGGACGTAGAAGAGATAATTCGGAACAATCCAATCAGGCAACCATTGTTGTGGATCAAGGAGCGGTGGCGATTACAGCACTAACGTTCCCCCTAAGGACATTGTCATCCCTTCGACCGCTCCGAGTAGCTTAAGTAACGAATCACTAGGTGTTGCGGTCGAGGGGATCTGTTTTTTATTGCGGTGCGACGAACAGCAGGTCCCCCGCTCCGCAAAACCAATTCGCCATAGAGCAACTAATCTCATCGCGGAGCGAGGGATGACAGTCCTTGGGGCTCGCGTCGAGAGTAGTACAGTTAGGACACAGCGCGTTACTCTTAGCAATTCGTTGTGAATACATGAGCTCCGCCGTTGGCACAAAACACGATCTGATCGCCAGGTTCGAGGCCGCCGCACGTTCCGCCGCCGCGACGGTCGAGCGTTTGCCGGCAACTGCGGGCGCGCTTGCGTCCGCTGTCGAACGAACTGCCAAGGGACGCATCGCAATCGCCGAGCCGCTCGATTTGCCTGCTGAGCTTTTCGCCGATTTGTATCGATTGCCAGGCATCGTCACTGCACGTTCCAAATCGGAACTCGCTGCCTGCGACCTAGGAATCACCGATGCTTTTGCCAGCGTCGCACGCACCGGATCGGTTTGTGTGACCGTTGACCATGGATACTCCGGCGCGATCAGCCTGCTCGCTCGCATGCACATCGCCGTAGTGGCAGCCGACACAATCGTCGAACGTCCTGCAGAGATCTTCGACGCCAATCG
>DATEKE010000328.1:0-14323 GCA_035277605.1 Terriglobales bacterium
TCCAGCCTTCTATCACCAGAGCGCGCGCGATGTACTCAAGTTCAGCGGCGCGCTGAACGGCGTGCGCGAACCGGAGCTATCGCGCCGAGCAAACGAGTTGCTCGATGCCGTCGGCCTCGCTTCCGATTCCAATCGCAACATCGGCAAGTTCTCGCGAGGCATGCTGCAGCGCATTGGCGTAGCGCAGGCGCTGATGAACGATCCCGATCTGCTCATTCTCGACGAGCCAACCTCGGCGCTCGATCCCATTTCTCGTCTGCAGGTTCGCCAGGTATTGCTCGATGCACGCGGAAAAGGAAAAACAGTTTTCCTGAGTTCGCATCAGTTGTCCGAAGTCGAACTGGTCTGCGATCGCGTGATTTTCGTGCGTGCGGGAGAAGTGATTGCATCAGGCAAGATGAGCGAGCTAACGGAATCTGCGACCGAATTTGAGATCGTCACCGAAGGGCTTGCTTCCGCGCCAGACTTCGCAAGTGAGGCGCATCAGCAAAACGGTCGCTGGACATTCATCGTCGATAAGCAGCATCAGCAGCAGGCGATCGAGACGATTTGGACTGGAGGCGGAAGAGTCATTAGCGTCACGCCGCGAACGCGAAATTTAGAAGATCTCTTCGTGCAGCTAATGAAGCCATCTACACCGCCTGAGCGGACTCAGCAATGATTCCACTCCTGCTGCTGGCAAGAAGCTTTATTCGCCAGAACCGTTGGCTGCTGATTGCATTTGTCTTGTGGCCGTTTCTGCTCGGCGCTTTGACCTGGTCTCCTGAGCATCGCGCGAACAGAGTCGAAGTGACAGAAATCGTGCAGCAGGAAGTTTTCTACGGAGTCGCTGTCGTGGCGTTTCTCGCAAGCTCTGCCGTATACAACGAAAAGCGCTCACGCCGCATTATCGGAGTGCTCTCGAAGGGCATCAGCCGCGGCCAATACTTATGCGGACTGCTGCTGGCGTGCTCCGCATTCGCCGCAATCTACTTCGCCGCAGTTGCCGGGTCGGTCATCTGGCTGCTCGGGACTACAGGACCGACTCTGTTCGCCTGTCTTTGCCTGCTTGTACAAGGATTCAGTGCGGCCTTCTGGGCTGCGGCACTCTCACTGTTATTTGCGACTTTTCTTCATCCGTTCCTCGCCGCAGCGATCGCCGGGAGCGCAGCTTTTGCGCCGCTCGCGATGTCGAAACCGAATGTAGCCATCGGCTCTGCAGCCATGCTCATGAGCTCCGCCGGCGGACTCGCGCCTAATATAGTTTGGTCCCCAATCTTTGCCGCATTATTGGAGGGAGTGGCATTTACGTTCATCGCCATCCGCATCTTCGGCACTCGCGACGTAACCCTGAATATCGAGTGACCCGCTAACTTGCGACACAACCTCCGGCCAGAGTCGGTCAACTTGTCCATCCGCTATAATCGAGAACAGAGAAGTTATCGCCGCTTCTGCGAATCCCCCGCCCCAGCGACTTCTTGCCTGGCCGGGAAACCAGGGAATCACCACTGATGGCAGATCACAATAGCAACAAACAAAAACCTAAAGTTCTGGTCGTTGACGACGAGCGCGTGATCGCCGACACACTTGCGATCATCCTCAACCAGAACGGATTCGCGGCGACAGCGGTCTATAGCGGTACAGGAGCGATTGAGAAGGCCCGCAGCGAACGCCCCGATCTGATCATCAGCGACGTCATGATGGACGACATGAACGGCATCGACGCGGCCATCAACATCCGCCAATTCCTGCCGGGCTGCAAAATTCTTCTCTTCTCCGGACAGGCAGCCACCGCGAAGTTGTTAGAAAACGCCCGCGCCCGCGGACATCACTTCGACATCCTTGCGAAGCCGGTTCACCCACAGGATTTGTTGGCGAAGTTGAGAGACTAACGAGTTCTATCGCTCTCAACAGCTCTCAAAGAAAGTCATCCTGAGTGCGTTTCTTGCGCGAAGAATCTCCCGTGATGTTTCCTGATGAAATGCACTTGAGAGGCTCTTCGACAGGGCGCCAGTGTATTGGCCGAGGAGCCTATTAGCGGAATTAAGTCCGACTCATCTCGGGAGATCCTTCGCGCAAAAACGCGCTCAGGATGACAGGTCTGAACATGCGTCTGTTCTACTGAACTCCAAACACCGCATTCACGTGCGCCGTGACTTTCACCTTACTGGCGGCGAAGTCCTCCGTCGGAGCTTTGGCCACTGCTCCTTCCATGGCCATCGTGCGCGCGTAAGGCATCACAGGAATCGCTTGCTGCGTATCGACTGAAGCTGACACCAACGCGCCAAGTTGTTTGCCACTCGCTTTCGCGAGAGTCTCCGCATAGGCGCGTGCGCGTTCATACGCCTTGTCAATTGCTTTCTGCTTAGCCGCATCGACGTCTTCCAGGTCATAACTCATGTTCTGTCCGGTGATGCCATTGAGTCCGGCGAGCGCTTCGGTGACAGGAGCAATCTTCTCGAAGTTTTTCAGCTTGATCGTGACGCTCGTGCCCACGCGATAGCCGATCACCTTCTGTTTGGGATTTTTGTAATCGATCACTGGATAGAGGCTGTAGCGCGAAAGCTCGGCCGACTTCGGATCGATGCCCGCCTTGCGTAGCGCGTCGCGCAACTGTTCGGCGAGCCGACTGGCACTCTCGAATGCCGCTTGCGAGGTGTTCTCCTGCGCCGTAATCGAGCAGGTGATCACTGCGGTATCAGGAGCCGATTCGAATTCCCCATCGGCGCCGACAGAAATAGAATTCGGCAGAAAGTTCGGGCTGCGATTCTCCTGCGCCATCGCGGCGACGCTGGCGAGCATGAGCAGAGCTATAGCGAGTTTCAAATTGCACTCCGTTCTGGAAATTTGCATTTCAATTCTAGAACGCGAGCACGGGCTCTTCTTGCGGCGTTAAACGTTTTTCACCACGGAGACACGGAGAACACGAAGAAAACTCTGGAAGTGGCCGAATCGGCAAAACCTGGCAGCAAATCCTGAAACGTCGCTGCCGCAATCTGACCACCAACAAACAGACGGAGCACCAACCCTCGATTGATGGACTAAGCGACAAACCCTGAATGCTGTTCTCCGTGTGCTCTGTGGCTCCGTGGTGAGAAATGCGGTTAAACGAACTTTCAACCTGCGGAGAACTCCTGTATCGTCATGAAGCATCTCCGGCATGGGACTCAACGCTCTCGACCTCACACTGCTCGCTGTCTATCTGCTCGGCATCACGCTTTTTGGGATTCATTTCCGCTCCGCCGATCGCTCGCTGAAAAGCTATTTCCTCGCGGATCGCAATATCCCCTGGTGGGCCATTTCGCTGTCAATTGTCTCCGCCGAGACGAGCACGTTGACCGTGATCAGTATTCCCGGCCTCGCCTACGATCGCGACTTCGGTTTTCTGCAACTCGTTCTTGGATACCTGGTCGCGCGCGTAGTGATCTGCATAATTTTTGTGCCGCAATATTTTCGCGGCGACTTCTTCACGGCATATCAACTCATCGATCATCGCTTCGGAAAACGCCTGCATCGGGTTACAGCAGGATTGTTTCTAGCGACCCGGGCAGCAGCAGAAGGCGTGCGTGTATGGGCGATCTCTATCGTCATTGCGATTGCGCTCAGCAGCATTTTTGCCCGTTTTGGGCTTTCTGGAGACAGTCGCGACATTCTCTCGGTCGCGATCATCACACTTCTGACTCTGATCTACACCTTCGAGGGTGGCATGTCCGCGGTTGTGTGGACCGACGTGGTGCAGATGAGCATCTACGTCGCCGGAACCGTAGTTGGATTCTTCACCATCCTTCATCTCATGCCCGGCGGATGGAATACCGTGCACCAGATCGCCGGCGGAGCTGGAAAATTTCGCATTTTCGATTTTAGCTTCAGTCCTTCGAACAGCTACAGCTTCTGGGCCGGAGTGATTGGCGGAACGTTCCTCACGACTTCGACGCATGGCACCGATCAACTCATGGTGCAGCGCTTGCTGGCGGCCAGGAATGAACGCCAATCGAAGATCGCGCTTCTCTCCAGCGGCGTCTTCATCTTCATTCAATTTGGATTGTTTCTCCTGGTCGGCGCATCTCTTTACGCGTTCTACAAGCTCTTCCCGCCAGTGATCGCGTTTGAAAGTTCCGACCGCATATTTCCGTCGTTCATCGTTAACCGCATGCCTCATGGCATTTCAGGACTGCTGATTGCCGCCATCCTCGCAGCGGCAATGTCGAACCTGAGCGCTGCGTTGAATTCTTTGTCTTCGACCACTGTCGTCGACTTCTACCTGCGCCGGAACCCTGAAGCGTCGGAGAAGCGTCGCGTAGCGATTTCCCGTTTTGCAACGATCATCTGGGGCATCGTACTCTTCGGATTGGCGCTGCTGTCGCGCCATGGCGGACGCGTCGTGGAGATCGGACTCACGATCATCTCCGTCGCCTATGGTTCCCTGCTCGGCGTCTTCCTGTTGTGCATTCTCACCCGCCGTGCCACAGAGGGCGGCGCAATAGTGGGTATGATCTGCGGGCTAGCGCTGAACCTGTATCTGTGGCTAGGAGCCAAGCAATTCGCGAGTTGGGCGGGATTCAGCATCGCTTACACATGGCTCGTAGCCATCGGCACAGTTGTGACGTTCGTTGTCGGATACGGCGTAAGCCTCTTCACCACTCTTGCCGCGGAGCGGCAGCATGCATGAGATGACTGCCACGGCCAGAACCGAATCGGCACAACTGCCGCGGGCGTTAGGGCTACGCCATGCCATCGCCATCGTTGTCGGCACGATTATCGGCAGCGGAATCTTTCTCGTTCCCAAAGAGATGATGCAGGCTGTCGGCTCCGCCAAGCTGGTTTATCTAGCCTGGATCGTAGGCGGAGTTCTTTCCGTGTTCGGCGCGCTCACGTACGCCGAATTAGGAGCGCTGAAGCCGCAAGCCGGCGGGGAATATGTCTATGTCGGCGACGGCTACGGACCACTCGCCGGATTCCTCTACGCGTGGACATGGTTCGTAATCGCCAAGCCGGCGTCGATCGCCACCATCACGATCGGAGTGATGCGCATCCTCGGCACCTTTAACACCTTCGCCTTCCTGGGTAACGTCGCAATAGCCGCGCCGTTTGCGATCACATGGGCTCAAGTTGGAGCCATCCTGGTTACGATTCTCATTTCGGGACTCAACTACATCGGCGTGCGCAAAGCCGGAGACTTCCAGTACATCTTCACCTGGCTCAAGGTGCTGATGATCGGCGCTATCGTTGGCGTCGCATTCAGTTTTCGCGGCGGCACCTTCCACAATTTTTCGACCGCGTACGCGGGAGCGACGGGCGGCGTGAATGGTTTCATGATCGCGCTGGTTGCAGCGCTCTGGGCGTATGACGGGTGGAACGATCTGAATATGGTCAGCGAGGAGATCGAGCGTCCCGAACGGAATATCCCGCTGGGACTCATCGTTGGAGTGCTCGCGGTTGCCGTGCTCTACATGGCCACGAACGCCGCCGTGCAGTACGTGCTTCCGGCTGCTCAAGTCGCGGCCTCGGATCGTCCCGCATCCGATGCCACGCTGCTCGCGATCGGAGCGGTGGGAGCCATGATCGTCTCCGCAGGCATGGCGCTCTCCATGGTCGTCGGCTTGAACGGGACGGTCATGAGCGGGGGCCGAGTGCCTTTTGCCGTCGCCCGCGACGGATATTTCTTTCGCGTCCTGGCCGAGGTTCATCCGCGCTTTCTCACTCCGGGAAACTCGCTGATCGTGCAGGCGATTCTCTCCTCCGTGCTGCTGTTGATGGTGTCGCGCTTCCAGCAATTGTTTTCGATTGCGATCTTCGCCGAGTGGCTCTTCTACATGGTCGCAGCAAGCACCATCTTCATCTTCCGCCGACGAATGCCGGATGCTCCGCGTCCGTATCGAGCTTGGGGGTATCCGGTGGTGCCTGCCATCTTCATCATCGCGGCTGCATTTCTGCTTTACTCAACCTTCACAGAAAACCTGAAACGCTCGTTGATTGGCAGTATGGTGATCTTGGCGGGAATACCGGTGTTTCTGTATTTCCAAACGCAACAGAACCGGCGCCGGTAGGCGCTGGGGCAGCCGCGTATTTTGCGGCTGAGTTTCTCGGAATCGGCTGCAGCGTCGTTGAACCCGGAGCTGGCCATTCGGCCATCTCCGGCCCAGCGGCTACCGCCGCCGCTTCTGTTCACTGTCCCGCACCCGTGATCGTGGGATCTGCGCACAAAATGGATTAGCATCCATCCGCTTCACCTTCCAGCAACTTCCCCAAATCAGTCGCAGCATACCGAATACCCACGAAGAAAGCTCCGAACAGCGCATACACCGCGCTGACTTCGTCGAACCGCATTTCATAAATCAATCTCTTGAACACCAGCGGATCGTCAGCAAAGAGCGTGACGCCCCACTCCCAATCATCGAATCCGATCGAGCCAGTAATGATCTGTTTCACCTCGCCTGCGTAGCGACGTCCAATGAGCCCGTGCTCATTCATCTGTCGTTGGCGTTCCTCAATGGGAAGCGTGTACCAGTTCTTGTCTTCGCCACGACGACGATCCATGGGGTAGAAGCAGATGTAGCGATTCGGCGGCATGGCGGGATACAGCCGTGAATGCATTGCTTCGCGTTGGCGGGCAAGCGTCTCTTCGATCTCGCGTTTCCATTCAGGAGAGTGCGGCTCGATGCCGCGCTCCACAAGAGTGCGATAGGTCTTCACCGTTGATTCATACAGCCCAAGTTCGATGACTGACAAGTAAGAAGATGCAGGCTCGAGAAAATCGTTCAATCGCGAGCGCGCCAGCTGCAACTGCGCCTGATTCAGCGCATCGAAGGATTCCCGAAAGTGAACCAGCAGCAGATCGCCTTTATGACCGAGCAAAGAATAGAGAGCAGACTGACCATTCTGCTTTTGCTCCATGGCAGAAAAAATCGTGGTGGCTTCGTCTACGACCTCGCGCTTTTCTTTTTCGCTCCGCTTGCGCCACTCGCTCCAGCGAACCTTCATCATCTGATGAAGAACGCTATAACCCTCGATCGTGAGCGGCACTTCCGGGATTGAGGCGAGTTCAGGACGCGCAGTGTGGGCTACAGACATAGAGCAATTCTACTCACTCGGTCCTATAAGAGTTAGTTTCACCAGCACTCTCCGGAGCGTCCACAGTTCTAACTCTCGAAGTGCCAGCGGTTTGCCGAGCGAGGTCGGCGTCGCATCTAAATAAGCATCGTTAGCTCAAATTGAAGAAAGCCCATCTGATTGAGAAGCTATGAAGACGCTCTTCTGGTACGGACTCGTTTGTGTTGTACTCGGCCTGGTTTCGTTTCTGATCCTTGTGCCGCACACCAGCCCGCAAAGATTTCAGACCGGCGGGATTGGAGTAGGTTCCTCGCAGCGGATTGATCGACGACCCATGCCTGGCGCCATCGGTTCCATCCTTATCGTTGGCGGCCTTTCCATGATGGTCGGCGGCTGCCGCGAGCGCAAATGATCCAGGGTCACTGCGACTGAACGATCAGTCCCTCAACTTCTCGACGATCGCGATAGATCGCTTTCTTTTCCGCAACCTCTCCGGTGGCGTCGACATGCGCTACGTACTGGCCGACAGGCAGCGATACATCGAAAGTCAAATCGGGAGTCTCCTTCCCCGGAGGAAGATTCAGCCGCTCGTAGCGGAGAGCAGTCGCTCGGCCATTCTCGTTGACAGCCATCACAATGACCGTCATGTCGACCGTGTCGTGACTGCCATTGGCAACTCGCACTGCTCCGGCAATATTGCTCGCGACAATGTGCGGACGGACAGTCCAGCGCACGGTCAACGGGGCGCCGCTCTGCGCGACCAGCAATTTCCTGTGCGTTAATGGCGGCTCAGCCGAGTCGGCAACCTGCACTAATACAGAAAATTCGTCGCTTGATGTTGGCGTACCGGTAATTTTTCCCAGAATAGGATCGAGACTGAGGCCTGACGGGAGCAATGTCCCTCCCTGAAGCATCCAGAGATACGGCGGCTGTCCACCGATCGCGCGTAGTTGGACATCGTACTTTTCACCCGCCACTGGCGCAGGCAGAGCCGGTGTAATGATCTGAAGCGCCTGCCGCCTGCGCGCTTGACCAGACAGAGATGCGGCAAACCCGAGCAACGCCATCATGCACAGGATGAAAATAGCCCGTCTACTCATGCCATCAATATATTCCGGAGATTGAACGGACATGGATTGATTCCTTGCTGGAGTTTCGTAGAGTGTCTCCTCTTCTCAGCCGCCAACTGGTCAAAACGCGTCGATGGAGAAAGGGGTCTAATTCTTGCAATTATGCTTTACGTAATGCATACTATCAGCTAAACTCGACCGCGTGATTCTTAGCTTCCGCGACAAGCGAACGCGTGACTTTGCATTCGGTAAGAGCGTGAAGCTGTTCGGCTCAATCGAAAGGGCAGCACGTTTGAAGCTCGACCGCCTTGAAGCGGCTGTCAATCTCAGAGACCTGGCGGCCTTGCCAGGCAACAGACTGGAAGCGCTTAAAGGAGATCGAAAAGGGCAATTCAGCATTCGCATCAACGATCAATGGCGGATTTGTTTTGAATGGCCTCGAGGAGTCCATGGTCCAACAAACGTCGAGATCGTTGACTACCATTAGGAGAGACATGCAATCATCGGCAATTCATCCCGGAGAACACCTGTCGGAAGAATTGAAGGAACTGAAAATGAGCGCTGCAGAGCTGGCTCGACGACTGAATGTTCCGACAAATCGGATTACCGAAATCTTGAACGGTCGACGAGCTATTACGGGTGACACAGCTCTGCGACTCGCTCATTTCTTCGGAACCAGCCCGGAATTCTGGCTAAATCTACAGAGTCTGTACGAAATTCGACGGGCTCAACGAAAAGCCGGAAAGTCCATTAAGGCACTCCCAACCCTCAGACGTTCCGAATTGTTTCCCGCTTAAGCTCAAGGTGCCCGCAACATCGAAAAACTACTCCTCCCTTAACAATTCCATCGGATGAACGGCGAGGGCGCGGCGCGCGGGGATCGAGGCGGAAATGATGCCAACCAGCGCCATCGTGAATGCCACTCCGAGCAGCACCAGCGGATCGCTGGCCGACGCGTGATACACAATGCTGGCCAGAAGCCTGCTCGCAGCTACGCCGAGCACGAGTCCCGAAATGGAACCGATTACTAACAATATGGCTGTTCGTGAGAGCGCAGCTTGCAAAACCTGCATTTGTTGTGCGCCAAGGGCAACGCGTATGCCGAGCTCTCGCAGCCGCTTGCTCACGCTGTAAGAGGCCATCCCAAACAATCCAGTCAGCGCGAGAATAATGGCCAGTGAGCCGAAAACTGTGAGCGCCACCGTAGCCGCAACCGTCGGGAGCATCATGAACCCGAGCGAATCTTGCCAGGCATTGAGTGCAAACATGGGAATACTGCGATCTACCTGATTGATTTGTGCATGAATCGCCGGAATCATCTGTGCTGCTGGAGTAGTCGAACGGACTATCAGGGTCGTAGAGGTGTTCGGCAACTGCAGAATTGGATAGAAGATTGCCGGTCTCTGATCTTCAACCAGAGTTTCGTATTTTCCATCTTCGACTACACCGACGATCTGCCACGGCTTCGAACCATGCGAGCGGAACAATTTGCCAACTGCATTTTCCGTCCCAAAAAGCTTGCGGGCAAACACTGCGTTAACAATCGCAACATTTGGGGAACTCTTATCGTCATGCCAGGTGAAGTCGCGACCGACGAGCATTCGCGTGCCTGCGGCCGGGAAATAGCCGGGCAAAACCTGATAGTAGCTCGCGTTGAATTTTCTGGTCGAGGCGCGAAACTCGGTTTCGTCCGCGCTGAACACGCTGGTGCTCGACTGATCGAGCGCGAGCGGAGTGCTGTTGCTCAAACCTGCAGCTGTGACTCCCGGCAGATGCGACACCGTATCCAAGAGCTGCTTTTGGATCGCGGGAACCTCCGCGTCGCTGTAGCCGGCTAGATGAAGATCAAAGACCGCTAGCGTGACGCCCTGCGGATCAAATCCGAGCGGGGTTCGCAGTGCGGATTGCAGGCCACGCAGAGCCACGAAGCAGGCAGTGACCAGCAGACAACACACGGCGATCTGCACTCCGAGCAAGATGTCGCGAAAAGCAAATCTTCCTGCACCGATTTGCGTTCCCCCGCCACGGAGGACGTGATTGGCATCGGTCTTCCAGATTTGCCGAACCGGCATGCATCCGAACAGCAGACCGGTGCCGATGGAAATCAACAACGCGAATGCATACAGCCGGCTGTCGGGCTGTACGAGAAACTGCACAGGAAAATCCGCGATTGGCCTCCAATTGCTGATCGCCCCCAACAGCGCCGCTGCCACCAACATCGCCAGCGCACCACCACAAACTGCCACCACAATGGATTCGACTATAAGTTGGCGCAGAATGCGCGCGCGGCTCGATCCAATTGCCACGCGAATGGCAAGTTCACGCGCCCGATCGGACATGCGTGCCGCGAGCAGTCCGCCCAAATTTGTGCATGCTGCGAGTAACACGAGCGCCGCAAGCAGCATTACGCCGTACATAAATCCGCGCACCGGACCGCCGAGCATGTCGCCAAGAAATCCAGGACGGCTGAGATGAAAGCTCAAGCGCTCGTCGGTGTTTGGATGTTCCTTAGCCAATTGAAGCCCGATGCGGTCCAAATCGGCTTCTGCCTGCGCAGTAGAAACCCCTTCTTGCAATCTTCCGATGACCCAGGAGTTCTGGTTGTTGCGCCCCGTGAGCCAGTCGTAGCCTTCGATCTGCGCCTCGTTGAGGATCGGCATCCACACTTCCGGCCAGAACATCTTCTCGGTGCCTTGGAACCCGGCGGGCGCAACTCCAATGACGGTGTATGGATGCTTATTGATTCGAACCGTCTCTCCGACAATGTTCGGATTACCATCGAATCTCGATTTCCAGCAGCTATAGCTGAGGACCGCGACTTCGCTGGCGTGATCTCCTTTTTCGTCGGAGGCATCGAGGAGTCTTCCCAGAACGGGACGAACCTCCATCATGCGGAAATAGTTTCCGGTTACCTCGTATCCCCAGACCGGCTGTGCCGCTCCGTTCGCGTCCAGTCCGATGCGCATTACGCGCGCCGCGGCGAGATCGGAAAAGACGTGGTTCCGATCCCGCAAATCGCGATAAGCGGGGAAGGAGCTGTTCAACGGGTTATTTCGAGAAACGTGCTCCACAGTGAACACGCGCTCGGGATGTGGCACTGAAAGCGGATTCAAGAGCAGCGCGTTTAATACACCGAAGACGACGACATTCGCGCCAATGCCCACCGCCAAAGTCAGCAACGCAGTCAGAGCAAACGTCGGCGATTTGAACAAGTTGCGGAATGCGTAGCGGATGTCCTGGAATAAGTTGGTCACTGACTACCTCAAGCGGTTTGTCTCTTACAAGTGGGCACTTTTGATACCAATGGAAGACCGCCTTGGCTGAATCAGATGAGCACTACTTTGCGCAATTTCTCTGTTTTCCTATGAGGGCGGTGAAAACGTTGTTGCTTCTCGTCCGGTGCGCGCCTTTCCAAGTCACACAAAACACGATGGTTCTGCTCGCATCTCCATGAGATTTCGCGAGCAAAACTGCTCCAATTCACCCGTGGGGTAACGCCGAAATTTCCACGGGGTAACCCCGAGTTTTCCACGGGGTAACGCCGAAATTTCCACGGCGTTACCCCACCATTTTCTGGGGTAACCCCAAGTCCAATTTGAGGAGCAACCGCATATTGGAGCGACGTAGATATTCCGGAATTGGGAAACAGACCCATACTTCTGTGCTATCGCGAATGCGGGCGAAAGTCAAGCGAAATAATCACGCTGTAATACCACAATAGAAATGTCTCTCCGTCTTGAATACGTGCTAACGGAAGGATGGCACCTCAGAGATTTGCGCTTTGATGAAATGTTCAGGCCCGAGGGGTCGAAAGAAGTAAAGCCCAGCGGCGTAAGCCCTGGGGCAGACACGCGCCTTTTGGCTGAGCCCTGAAAGGGCGGCATCTTCGGCGGTGCATCCCCTATGAAGTTTTTGATTTCCCGATTGCGGAGAAGGTGCAATGGCTCTTGAACATCGTGGAGGTTAACTAGCGATGGGTCGCGCCCTTTCAGGGCTCTTCGTTAATGGTCGTATTACCCAGGGCTCACGCCGCTGGGCTGCGCTTCTTTCGGCCCGTCGGGTCCCGTCGCAAAAACGCGCCATTCCCAATTGATGAAAGTCGACTCAGTAGCCTTCACGCTGCAACGTCCTGCAGATGTGTTCGCAATCAAACGCGAGTGTCCGGAAGTGAACACGTTTTGGGGACACGGCTCGATCCTTCGAATCCTGATGGTCCCAAATCATAGCTCGAAAAGAATCTCCTATTGACGTTCTATATGTCTGCTAACCTATGCTCCTACAGAACGTCGATAGGAGCATGCACGTGGGACAGGAACAAACGGCGCTGTTGCAGGGGACGCTCGACCTGCTGATTTTGAAGTCGCTCGCACTCGAACAAATGCATGGACTGGGAATTGCAAGACGAGTAGAGCAGATCACCGGCGGAACGTTTCAAGTGAAACCGGGATCGCTCTTCCCTGCTCTGCACCGCATGGAAGAAGAAGGCTGGGTGAGTTCCGTTTGGGGAGAGTCGGAAAACAATCGCCGCGCGAAGTATTACCGGCTTACCAAATCGGGAAAACGCCAGCTTGAGACGGAGAGCGAGCGCTGGAGCCGAATCTCACTGGCGATCTCGCAAGCATTGGCAAGTTCGTAGAAAGTAGCAAAACCGTCATGGAAGGAGGACACATGAAGCGAAGAGATCTACTCAAAGGTGGAGCGGCACTCGGGTGCCTATCTGCATTTCCATTCGGGGCAAAATCCTGGATGACGACGGGCCTTGGTGAAAAAGCAGGTTCATCGCCAGTTCCCCTCAAGCCTCCAGACGATGGCAACATTCCCGTAGCCTTTGTACTTTCCGACGGTGCAGTGATGATCGACTTTGCCGGCCCGTGGGAAGTTTTCCAGGATGCGACAAGTGGCGCCAACGATATGAGCATGAAGATGGGCATGTTCAATCTGTACACAGTTGCGGAAACTACAAAGCCCATTCGTGCCAGCGGCGGAATGAAGATCATTCCTGATTACAGCTTTGCCGACGCGCCCGCACCAAAGGTCATCGTGATCCCCGCTCAATCGGCGCAGGGACATCCAAGCCAAGCGATGCAGGATTGGATTCGCAAATCTGCAAAGACTGCCGACGTGACCATGTCGGTTTGTACCGGAGCGTTTCTGCTTGCAAATACCGGTCTACTTTCTGGCAAAGCCGCTACCACGCATCACTCCGCATACAAGCAGATGGCCATGGACTATCCCGATATTCAGCTCAAGCGCGGAGCGCGATTTGTCGACAATGGCAATATCGCAACAGCGGGCGGGCTCTCCTCGGGCATCGACCTGGCACTGCACGTGGTCGAGCGATACTACGGCCGCGAGGCCGCTGAATCCACGGCGTACCAGATGGAGTATCAGGGCAAAGGCTGGACCGATCCCAGTTCGAATCAGATCTACGCTGCAAAGCGGGTTTCGACCGCCGAGCATCCTCTGTGCGCGGTGTGCGACATGGATGTGAATTCAAAGACCGCTCCCAAATCGGTATACAAGGGCAACAGCTACTACTTCTGTTCGGAAGATCACAAAGAAGTGTTCGATAAGTCTCCACAGAAGTATGTGGACGCGATGTAAAGAGGGTTGGATTTGTCATTCCGAACGGATGCTCACGCGTGCAGTTCGCGTGGGCAGGAGTGAGGAATCCCTATGGGGGCCCAAACACGTCGGGGCGAAATTCTCGAGTTAACAGGATTGCTCGCGCCGACATCAGGCGTTCGGAATGACAAAGAAAGACGAACACCCAGGCGAGGGCTCCCGGCTCCACGTCAGGCGGAGGATTTATGACGACGACACGAGTTCGCAGCTTCTTTCGGAATCTATTTCGCAAGCAGCAGGTCGATGCGCAGCTTGATCAGGAACTTTCGTCGTACCTCGCCATGCTTATCGACGAGAAGGTAGCGCGCGGCATGACTCGCGACCAAGCGACGCGTGCGGCGAAGATCGAACTTGGCGGATCGGACCAGGTGAAGGAGCACGTGCGCGAGGTGCGCACGGGAGCGTGGCTCGAAACCCTGCTTCAAGACCTGAGATTTGGCTGCCGCATGATCGCGCGTAATCCCGGGTTTTCTGCGTTAGTGGTTCTCACGCTCGCGCTGGGAATCGGCGCGAACACCGCGATTTTCAGCGTCGTATATGGCGTTCTGCTGCGGCCACTTCCCTACCCTCACGGCGAAGATCTCATCGTTCTCCATCAA
>DATEKE010000329.1:0-5373 GCA_035277605.1 Terriglobales bacterium
CGAGCGCGAATGTAGTTGTAAACGTCGAGGCCGAGAACGACTGCCGCTGCTACCAGCAGCGCGTCACCGGCAGTGATCAGCAAGAATTTCAACAACAACATGGGATTCTCCTTCAAAACTCTCAACAGGTCGGAGATGGCCGCATGGCCAGCTCCGAGTGCCGCGAGACCGCAAGCACTCTGGAAAAGCGCAGCCGCAGGTGCGCGGCTGCCCCACCGGCTACCGCCGGCGGTTCTGTAGGGCATCACACTCTCTGCAGCCGCGGACGTTGTCCGGCAAGCAATCTCGCGGTCGCTGGCGGCCGCGCTGTTACACGCGCTGCCTCGGCTCTCTTCACGCCTACGTCCATAGCGCGAATGGTCCACGTGATCAGCGCTTCTCCGATGAACAGCGCCACCAGTACCGAACCGGTAAATACGCCTGCGATTGCTATCATTCCTGTGAGTTCCATTGCCCTGTCCTCCGATCCGCTTAAGTCACGTCCTAAAATCGCCTCCGCCACCGCAGCGGCTTCTGCTATTGCTGCGTCGGCTCACTGCTCACCGCTCAGTGCCATTGCCGAATTTCCGCTGTTCTCAACCGAGTTCACCGCTGGAGCTGTAACCAGCCCTTCTGTTGCGCTCTCGCTCGGCGCGGCACCGAAGATCGATTCCGTTTCGGAATCGTTGGCGGCGCGAATCTCGACCTGATCTCCAACTTGTACGTCTGCAAAGAGGTCTTCGAGATCTTTGCGGTGCATGCGAATGCATCCATGAGAGGCAGCTTTGCCGATCGAGCTCTCGACGTTGGTGCCGTGAATGCCGTATCCCTTGGTGCTCAGACCAATCCAGCGAGATCCCAGCGGATTGTTTGCGCCCGCGGGGATCACCTTGCCGGGGTGGTAGTACGTAGGCGCGACCAGCCGGTTCTTCACTTGAAAGGTCCCGGATGGGCTCGGACTGTTTGCCGCGCCTACTGCCACGGGATAAACCTTCTTCACTCGTCCGTTCTCAATCAGGGCCAGCTTGCGATGAGGAATGCTGACCACCACGCGACGACGATTCTGGGGTTGTGCGCTCGGCGCTGCAGCGGTTTGCGCGGCTGCTTGCCGTGCGGTCATCGCCGCCAAAACCAAGGTGACTAAAACTCGTGCTACCGGTTTTTCTGCTGCCTGGATCCGCTTAATCTGTGCCCTCATCGGCTGTTCTCCTGTGCTTTACGGCCGGGAAAATTGCATGATTGTGGCCATGAGACTCAGCATTCAGAATCAACGGTTTACGGAGATTGCCAACTCAGGATCGTGGATCAGCAGCAACAGCGGGCGTGTGTATCGAGACACGTCCGCAAAGGCTTCAAGGAGGATTCAGGCGAATTGATGACGGTCAGAGAAGAGATCGCCACTCCGAAGGAAACTAATTCTGGAGGTGACTTTGGGCAGTTGTGAGCTTGAAGAATCGGAAGAAATTCGCAGCGGTAATCTCTCCGATCTCCTCCGAACTCTTCCTGCGCAACTCTGCGACCTTTGCTGCTGTGTGCGCCACGAAGGCGGGCTCGTTGCGTTTTCCGCGATACGGAATCGGAGCAAGAAACGGCGAGTCGGTCTCAACGAACATGCGGTCGAGAGGAACAGAGGCCGCGGCTTCTCTTATATTGTCTGCTTTCGGGAACGTCACGTTTCCCGCAAAGGAGATCATGAAGCCCATATCCAAGGCTGCGACTGCATGCTTCTGTTCGCCCGTGAAGCAATGAAGCACACCTCCGAGCCCGCTGGAACTCCAGCGTTCGCGGATGAGCCGCAGTGTGTCCTCCCATGCGTTCTCTGAATTTGCAGATGGACGGCAATGGATGATAATCGGCAGCTTAGCAGCGCGAGCGATCTCCATCTGCCGAATGAAGACCTGCTGCTGCACCTCGCGAGGTGAGTGGTCGTAGTAGTAATCGAGGCCGATCTCGCCGAACCCGATTACCCGCGGATGGCACGCTAACGATTCCAGCTCCTGGTAGTCCGATTCGCTGGCCAGCTTGGCCTCATGCGGGTGAATGCCTATAGACGCATAGATCCAGTTGTGCCGCTCGGCAATGCGAATGGCGCAATCGAGCGTGCCCGGCCCGGTACCACTGCCGATTGCGAGAATCGCGGCGAGCCCTGCTGCTCGCGCTCGTTCGAGCATTTCCGCGCGATCTGCGTCAAAGCGAGGACCTTCGAGATGCGCGTGGGAATCGACCAGCATTACTTGAGCCGCGCGCCGATGGGCACATCTTCGAGGAAGCTGGCGAGAATAGGTTGTCCTTTGTCTCCGACCGACGCAGCGACGATCATGCCATTCGATTCGATGCCGCGCAGCTTGCGTGGCTGGAGGTTGGCAACGATTACCACCTTCATGCCAATCACTTTTTCAGGAGCGTATTTTTCGGCGATGCCGGCAACAATCGTGCGTACTTCACTGCCGATATCGACTTCAAGCCTCAGCAGCTTATCGGCGCCTTTCACTTTTTCGGCACTTTTCACCTGGCCGACGCGCAGTTCCACTTTGGCAAAGTCATCGATGGTGATGCGGCCGTCTGTCGTACTGCTCGGGGCGCCTCCCGGACCACCAGCTTCCGTTGCGTGTTGCGCCATTGTCGAACTCGTCCCGGCGGGCGTTCCAGTTGCAGAAACTGGAGCTGCTGCGGCCTGAGTGGCCGGCTGGCCTGCCTTTGCTCCAGCGACGGCAGGTTGCGACGGAGCTGCGCCACTGGCGCGAGCTTGTTCCGCTTCCTGCATCCTCTGGACGGCGTTCTTCTCTGCCCGCGGAAATACTGGTTCGACTTTTCCCAATTTGGTGCCCAGTTTCAACTGTCCCCATTTCAGATCATTCAGCCGGCAGCTTGCGATATCGCCGAGTCCGAGTTGCGTCCATATTCGAGCCGTAGCGCTCGGGAGTACGGGATGCAGCAGAGCCGTAATGATTCGCAGAGCTTCCGCGCTGGTGTACAGCACTGTAGCGAGACGCGCCAAGCTGGCTTCGTCCTTCTGCTCGCCGAGCTGCCATGGCTCGTTCTCTACGATGTATTTGTTTACAGCGCTCACTAGCGTCCAGACGCTCTCCAGAGCGCGCGAAAACTGAAATCCAGCATAGAGATCACTCGTGCCCTGAATGACTTGTCCAGCAAGCTGCGCGATGGAATCATCGCTGGCGCTGCGCGATGCCTTAGGCGAAGGATATGGAATCTGCTCGCGGAAGTAGCGCGCGATCATCGATAGCGTTCGGCTGGACAGGTTTCCGAGATCGTTCGCCAAATCGGAATTGTAGCGCTGCACCAGAGCATCGAAGGAGAAGCTACCGTCCTGACCAAAGACAACTTCCCGCAACAGGAAGTAACGGAGAGCGTCGTTGCCGAGCACGTCCACCACAGTTTCGGCGCGAACAATATTGCCGCGCGACTTCGACATTTTGTCCTGCTCGAATAGCAGCCATCCATGAACGACGATCTTCTTCGGCAATGGCAACCCTGCAGCCATGAGAAACGCCGGCCAATAGACTGCGTGAAAGCGCACGATCTCTTTGCCGACCATATGAACGTCGGCTGGCCAATAGCGCTCGAACTTCTTCTTTGCTTTCGCATTATCGGCGCCATAGCCGATTGCAGTGATGTAATTCGCATCGGCGTCGAACCAGACGTAAAGAACGTGCTTCGGATCATCAGGCACCGGAATGCCCCAGCGCACGGTGGTACGGCTGATGCTCAGATCTTTCAGCCCGCCACGCACAAATGCTATGACTTCGTTACGCCGCGTCTCCGGCCAGATGAAGTCCGGATTGTCCTCGTACAACTTCAGCAGCTTGTCCTGGAATTCCGACAGCTTGAAATAGTAGTTTTCTTCGCTGATCGTCTCGGTCGGCCTTCCGCAATCGGGACATGGCGCTCCCGGCGGGGCATCGACATATAACTCATCGAAAACGCAATACTGTCCGGTGTAAGAACCTTTGTAGATGTAGCCCTTATCGCGAATCACACGAAAAAACTGCTGGACGCCTTCTTCGTGCTCCTTGTCTGTGGTACGGATGAAGCCGTCGTAGCTGATGCCCATCCGATCCCACAAGGCGCGATACTCGCCGGCGACGGCGTCGGTCCATTGCTTGGGACTCTTCCCCGCCGCGGCGGCAGAGCGCTCGATCTTTTGGCCATGCTCATCGGTGCCAGTGAGGAAATAAGTGTCGATGCCAAGCATGCGCTGACGGCGCGCGATGACATCGCAGACGATAGTCGTGTACGCGTGTCCGACATGGGGGCGGGCGTTGACGTAGTAAATCGGCGTTGTGATGTAGAACTTTGCGCCTGTTTCCATGCTGTTTTGGCACAGCCGAGGGCTGTGCATCCGAGAGTCTCCGGCGCTAGCTTGGTGCTATGGACGCGATGAAGACGACAATTCTTCATCATAGGGGCTGAGTCAGGCAGCGTCAACGCAACCGGACTGCCGCAACCGGCTGTTTATAATCGAACTTTTATCGCCAGCATCCCCGCGCTCTGAGGCCTCTTGTATCTTCACTTCCAACGACTGCTCAGCGAACGTGTACGCGCGATCCTGCGCCAGAAGTATGACCTCGATCTCTCGAATATTGCCATCGAGCAGCCTCCTAAGATTGCGCTCGGCGAGTACGCGCTTCCGCTTGCGTTTGACTTGGCAAAGCGTCTGCGGAAGCCTCCGCGTAAAGCCGCAGAGGAGTTGATTTTGGAGCTCGGTTCAATGCCGGGCTTTGCGAAATTCGAGATCGCCGGAGCGGGATACATTAACGCTCGGCTCGATCGTGGCGCCTTCGTGCGGCAAATGCTTGCGCGCGCGGCGGAAGCTCAGAAGAAAGACAAAGTTCTGGTTGAGCACACCAGCATCAATCCCAACAAAGCCGCGCACATCGGCCACTTGCGCAACGCGATTCTCGGCGATACCTTCGTCCGCCTTCTGCGCCAGGCAGGGCACCCGGTCGATGTACAAAATTACATCGACAACACCGGCGTGCAAGTCGCAGACGTTGTCGTCGGATTTGAGCAGCTTGAGCGTAAGTCATACGAGGACGTGCAGGCCCTGATTAAGCGGCCTCGGTTCGACTACTACTGTTGGGACCTGTATGCGCGGGTGTCGCAATGGTACGAAGAAGATCCGGCTCACAAGCAGTTCCGTCTCGACGCGCTGCGCAAGCTCGAAGATGGAAACAATCCCACTGCTCGTCTAGCCGACCTGATGGCGACGGCGATTCTGAAGCAGCACCTCGAGACCATGCAGCGTCTCGACATCACTTATGACTTTCTGCCTCGGGAGAGCGAGATTCTTCATCTCCACTTCTGGGATTTGGCCTTCGAGCAGATGAAGCAGAAAGGTGTGCTGCGGTTTGCAACCGAAGGCAAGAACAAGGG
>DATEKE010000330.1:0-3021 GCA_035277605.1 Terriglobales bacterium
CAGGCTGGCCTCGATCGCATGCGGCTCGATCGCTATCTCGACGAGATCAAGTCGATCTCCGAATCGAATCCCTCGGCCTTGCAGCCCGAATCGGCGCTGTTGGCACGCAGCCTCAAGATCAAGGTCGATCAGCAGTGCTTCGATAAACCCGCTGAGCAGCAGGCTGCTTGCCTTACTCAACACAAAGACGATCTTGTGCTTGATGACGCCCACAGTGAGTCGATGGTTGCACAACTCGCCAACGGCGCGACCGTCGATTTGATGAATGAACTCAGCAACTCACGACTGGGCGGCGGCGGAGCCTATAGCGCCTACGTCGGCGCAGTGGTCGATCTCGCCCGCATCCTGAGCTCGATCCACACGGCGCAGTATGTCTACATTCCCGCTTTGGCAATTCCCAAAAAGGATTCGCTCGACCTGAAGCTGAACAATCCGCCATCGTTCCGAAAGCCACAGTCAGTTCTGGTTGTAGCTCTCCCGCCGGTGCAGAAAGCGCAATTTCCGCCGCTGCTGCCCATAGATGCAAAGCAGCAGTATTGCGCGGAAGCGCCTTCCTTGTTGCTTCCAACCCAAGGGGCGCCTCTCGTCTTCGCCAGCAATCTCGCGCATGACTTTACGTTGCAAGTACAGGACACGCACGGAAAGACACTGCACCTGCCGCTGCAGACAGATCCTGCCAAGGGCGGCTTCGTCGTAGACACATCCAGGCTCGACGCCTCTGCGCTGAATCCCGAAACGACCGCAACTGTCGTCGGCATGTGGGGCTTTGATCATTATCGCGGTCCGCAGTTTCAGTTGAGGAGCTCGCGTTCGCAACCCTGGAGCGTGCAATCGAACGATGCTATGTCCCTCGTGGTAGGACGCAGCGATAAATTGCATATCGATGGTCAGGATTTAACTTGCGTGAGCAGCGTAAGCGCTCGTGATGACTCCGGAAGGAGCACGAAGCTCACATGGAAAGCCAGTAAACCGGATGAGATGGAGCTCGACGTTCCTCTAACGGATTCTAAACCGGGAAAGCTGATCATCGAGATCGCTCAGCACGGATTGAAGAAGGCGGACCAAGTCACGGTCCAGACTTACTCTGAGGCAGCGCAGTTCGATCGTTTTACTTTGAACGCCGGCGACAACACGGGGCAGCTCGAAGGCAAGCGCCTCGACCAGGTTGCGGCGCTCGAACTCTACGGAATGAAATTTCGTCCGGGTGCCTTTCGTCGCGACAACGGACACGACGAACTCGCACTTACGACCGACTCGAACACTGCCAATGTGAAGCCTCAGCAGTTCACAGTGACCGTCGCGCTGAAAGATGGTCGCACCTTCTCTACGCTCGCGACGGTGCTGCCCGCGCGTCCCCGCGTGGTGCTGATCAGCAAAGGCGTGCAGGAGGACGAAGCATCTCCACAGGCGATCCACCTCGGCAATCCGGACGATCTACCCACGAGCGGACGCATCGTCTTCTTCGTGAAAGCTGTTTCGCCGGAGGCCTTTCCCCGAACACAGAAAATCGAAGTCGCTGCCGCAGATGAGTCATTCAAAACGGTTCTCAGCCTCACCGATAGCACGCTCGTTCTCCAGGACGCGCAAACGGCGTTAGGTGTGCTCGATCCCACGAAGACCTTCGGCGCGTCCGCTTTTGGTCCACTGCGTTTCCGCGCTATCGACGCGAATGGGACCGCGGGAGATTGGCAGAATCTCGGCACTCTGGTTCGAGTGCCTGCACTGAAAGAAATCCGCTGCCCGGTAGCAACGGCGAAGACTTGCGTCCTCACCGGCTCCGATCTCTTCCTGTTGTCGGCAGTCTCGACCAGCCCTGACTTCGACGACGGCGCGCAAGTACCGGGCGGCTTTACCGGCACAACGCTGGAAGTGCCTCGTCCCGGCGGTACATCAACGGAGCAATCTTTATATTTGAAATTGCGCGACGATCCTTCCGCGGTGCAGAGCGTGAGCTTGCCGGTGATTCGAGGGGCAGCAACCGCCAGCGTCGACGCAGGCTCTACAGAGTCGAAAGTGCGTTGAATTAGAACCAGCCGACGAGATACACCCGCACCGAAAGCGCGCCGATATTTATTGAGCTCGTGCTGCGTTCTGCGCCACTTCATTCGCCTGATTTATGCGTACCAGGTTGGGAATCATCGGCGTGACCTCAAAGGGCAGTTTGTCACGTGCGGACAAGATCGCCTCCGGCTTAGCTTTTTTCAGACTGACGTGGTCATTCCAGGGATCCAGCTTGATACGACTGCCAAGGGGAAGGGCTGCGATCTGATGAATATCCGTCACCTTCAGCGCCGGAGCCCTCTGGATGAGCGACTCCATCCGCAGCACATCGCCGCCCTTGGCCATCTTGTTTCCGAAATTGGGACTGATCAGCCAATGCAGCTCGTCGGAGTGCGCCTGCAGTGCGCGCAGGAAGAGTCCGGCGTTCGCGAGCTTGTCTTTGTAAGGTGAATTGCGCAGCAGTTCGACGGCTTTTTTATCGGCCGCGTCTTCGTCAGCTTCATTGCGCTCCATGCTGATTTTCTGCATCACGTCTTCATCGGGAAAGATGAGCCGGTCGCTGAATGCATATTTCGTGTTTACCGAGTGACCGAGTGCGATGTGCGCCAGCTCGTGCGAGATCGCCATCGCGAGCGAGGCCTCATCCGGCAGCACGTCGAGCAAGCCACGACTCAGCACGATGGTGTTGCCGACCGTGAAGGATTCCAGTGGAGTAGTGAGCAGCACCCGGCAGCGCACTTCCGGCTGGATGTTAAGGTTGTTGGTTATCTCCAGATTGTTCGCGACCGTCTCGAGCACTTTGCTAACCTCACCCGCAGGGGCAAGCACTCCAGCACGCTCCATGCGATCGAGCACGTTATCTTCCGCTTCGCGCTGCCACTTGTGGCGGCTCTCCAGCGGACTGACCTCGTTGGCGCTGTCGCCGCTGCGGTCGCTTACGTCCTTCACCGCTTCCACCTGCATGTCGGTGAATTCGGTCTGCTGGCCCGAGTGCTTCAGGTCGTATCCCCAAAGACGCGT
>DATEKE010000331.1:0-8454 GCA_035277605.1 Terriglobales bacterium
CGGGGTGGGATGCCGTCTTTGCTTCCGATACCTCTGACGAGGAGGTAAAAGAAACGTTGAAACCTTCTCCGCTCTCCACTCTCTTCTGGTTCGTTGCCGCACGATTGGCCCGATACGCATGCCAACTTCTTTATCGCATCCAGATCAGTGGACTGGAAAACATCCCCGAAGATCGCCCCTTCATCTTCTCTCCGAATCACCAGAGCTTCATGGACGCCCCGCTGATCATGAGTTATTTCCCATTTCGCATCTTTCGCAAGATGTTTTATGTCGGCACCAGCGAAATCTTCGGTCGTGGTATTCGTCGCCGCATCGCGCGCACGATGAAGCTCGTTCCTATCGATCCTGACGCAAACCTCGTCCCAGCGATGCGCGCTGGGGCGTATGGACTGCGCCAGGGAGAAGCGCTAGTGCTGTATCCGGAAGGCGAACGCAGCATCTCGGGCGAGCCGAAGGCTTTCAAGAAAGGCGCAGCCATTCTTGCTTCGCATGTCCACGTGCCGATCGTTCCAGTAGCTATCGATGGATTCGAAAAGGCCTGGGGCCGTGGTCGAGGAATCAGACTCTTTCAGGATTTGAAGATCCAGATCGGGAGACCGCTCGAACCGCCGTCTGCGGCGAATGCTTCCGAGAACAGCTATGAGAGCCTGACCGGTCAATTGAGAGAACGAGTGATGGACATGTGGCTGGAATTGAGAGGTGAGCAAAAGACCCAGCACAGGTTAGCCTCTGTCTAGATGTTCAGCGCGCCTTGGGATGGGTTTCGTCGTAGACGCGCGTGATGTGAGCGGAAGTGAGCTGCGTGTAGCGCTGCGTCGTTGAGAGTCGTGCGTGCCCGAGCAACTCCTGAATTGCCCGCAGGTCGGCGCCTTCCTCCAGCATGTGCGCGCCGAAGGCGTGGCGCAGCGTGTGCGGGTGGACATCGGGCGACAGGCCCCGCGCAATTGCGATGGCTTTGACTATTCGCCCGACGCTCCGCGTGGTGAGCGCTCCGCCGCGAAGGTTGATCAGTAACGCGGAACAGCTCCGGCGCCGCGCATCTAGAATTTGCCGGCGCTCCAGCATGTATTCCCGAATTGACGCAGCGGCAGAATCGCCCAGTGGCACCAGGCGTTCCTTTTTCCCTTTGCCGCGGACACGAATGACCTCATTCGACCAGCTAATATCATCGAGTTCGATTCCGATCAGCTCGGAATTTCGCAGTCCGCATCCGTACAGCAGCTCGAAAATGACACGGTCGCGCGCCGGAAAAGCCGCATTCTCCGGCAAAGAAGAATCGAGCAACCCGTTCACCTGTTCCATTGTGGGCACACGCGGCAGCTTCTTCGCCAGCTTCGGAGTCGAGACCAGCGCTGCCGGATTCTGCTCAACATATCCTTCGCGAGCCATCCATTTATAAAACGACCGAAGAGATGCCAAAGCCCGAGCAGCCGAAGGTTTGCTCAACCCATTGGCCATCAATTCGGCCAAAAACCCGCGGATCTGCTGATGAGTGATTTTGCTCCAATTGGGCGATTTCCCAAGATGCTCGCGAAACTTTATCAAGTCTTTCTCATACGCCAGAACCGTATGTCTGGAGGCGTTACGCTGCGTTTCCAAACATCGCAGGAACTCTTTGATACGAGAATCTTTGCGTGAGTGTGCGATCAAGCCGATTCCCTTTGCCCTGCTCCAGCGCGCCTTTTGCTGCGTGGATGATGTCGCTTGTAGACCTCTTTGAGTCGATCGAGCGCCACGTGGGTATAGACCTGAGTAGTGGAAATATCGGCATGTCCCAAGATGGTCTGCACCGTGCGAAGATCGGCGCCGTTGCCGACCATGTGCGTGGCGCAGCTATGGCGGAGCATGTGCGGACTCGCCTTGCGGTCCAGCTTTGATTCGCGCACGATCCGCCAGATGCGTTCCCGAGTGAGGTTAGTCCCGTTCCGGTCGACGAACACCAGCGGTGATCTTCGTGTGCGGCAAAGCTGCGGTCGAGCCTCCCGCAGGTATGCTTCCAGGATTTTCTGTGCGGAAACGCCGAAGGGAACCAGACGCTCCTTATCTCCTTTGCCGCGTACGATCGCCTTCGAACCGGCGAGATCAACATCCTCGAGTCGCAGATTGACAATCTCAGAAACGCGCATTCCGGTCGCGTAGAGCAGTTCCAGCAGCGCGCGATTGCGCAGCGCCAGTGCCGGATGCTGGGGTTTCGTCTGCTCGCGCGCCAGCATTTCGTCGATGTCGGACACGGCCAGCGACTTGGGCAACACCTTCCACTGGCGAGGACTCTCGATGTTCAGTGTGGGATCAGATTTAATGCGCTTGTCCAGCAGAAGGAATTTATAGAAGTGCCGAATCGCGGAGAGCTTGCGGGCACGGCTTCGGCTCTCGACGCGATTGGCAGTGAGCTGCTCTAAGAACCCCAGAAGATCGGGACGGGTCGCGTTCAGGAGGGAGCGGTTCTTGACCTCAAGAAATTCCGCAAGCTGGAGCAAGTCGCCTTCGTATGCAAGTGCTGTAAGCCGGGAGAGCCCCTTCTCCACCTTCAGGTACGAAACGAAAGCGGAGAGTGCCTGCTGGTTCGACATCAAGAATATTGTCGTCTTTGGCGCTCCGGAAGCGCGCTGACGTTCCTAAGCAGTAAACCTGGGGGTGAACACGAAGGACACGAAGTTCGCGAAGGTTTTTCTTGATTCATTCCCGAACGCCTGCCTTGGATCCAGGTAATCTCTACAAGCTCAAAATGATAGTGGTCCAGTATCTATTCGAGAAGAACTTCCCTTCATGTTCGCAGGAAGCGTGCGCCTGAGCATCCGCTCGGAATGAGAAACATGAAGTCCCTTGTGCCTTTCGTGGCCCTCGTGTTCACCCCCGGTTTATTTTCTCCAACAGCTTGCGCGCGTTGATCGCACCTTCAGGCGTTTCCTCGTGTTTCAAGAAGGCATAAACCTCGTGCTCCTGCGCTGCCGACCGCAAACGTTTTTCGATTTCACCCATTTCTAAATCTGTGTAGTCGGATTTGCGTAGCCGATAGTAAGCGAAGGCGGCGGTGAAAACTTCCGGCACCGCGAGTTCATCGCTCTCGGCGATGCAGAGCGCGACATTGTGCTCGCGCATGAGCGTGTAAATCTTTTCGTCGAACCAGCTTGGGTTGCGGTACTCGATCGCACTTGGCGCGTCTTTGGGAAGACCCTTCAGAAACTTGGCCAGGCGGTCGGCATCAGCTTTCAAGTTTGGCGGCAATTGAAAGAGGACCGGACCGAGCTTGCGCGCATGCAGTAAAGGCTGCAGCGAAGCGAAAAACGAATCGACATCTTGATCAACATCGACCAAGCGCTTGATGTGCGTAATGCGCTGGTGTGCCTTTGCGACGAAAGTGAATCCTTCCGGCGTAGATGCGGCCCAATTCTGCAATGTCTGGACGGCCGGGCGCGCGCGATACGTGTAATTCACTTCGACGCAGTTGAGTTGCGACGAGTAATACTCGAGGAACTTGCTCGACGGCGTCTTCGCCGGATAGAAATCCGGCTTCCACGAAGAATAAGCCCAGCCTGAGGTTCCAATGTGGACTTTGCGCATGAGAAGGTGCTGTTCGCCGTTGCAATATTACATTGCGAGTCGGAAAGCAGGCTTGGGCTTAGACAGCCCTCTTCTCGGCTTTGACGGTCGATCTGGCGCTCTTCTTCTTCTGTCCCGTTTTGGATTTCGGCTCTGCTGGAGACTTCGCGCGAGCGCCGCCAGCCGATTCGGTCTTACCGCCGAGCTCAGCTACATTGGGCAGCCGCTGCTTGAGCGTGAGCACCGGCGCGAAGATGTCGCCCATCTTGGCTACGCGGGCCAGCACCTGGGCGGAGTCGAAGACCAGCAGATTCGCATCCTTCTTCTTGAGGCACTTTTCGACTTCTTCCCATGTGACCGGGGTTGAAACCGTGGGTCGCTCCTTCGCCCTCAGGGAATAAACGTTGACCGTAGTCTTGTGCTCATCGTTCTGACTCCAGTCAACGAAGATCTTGCCGGTGCGCAAACTCTTCTTCATATCAGAGACAATAAGATCCGGGTGCTCCTCTTCGAGCAAACGCGCGAGAGCATGGGAGAAGCCCTTGGTCTCGTCGTACGTGACCGGTGTATTGAGCGGGACGTAAATCTGCAGGCCTTTTGAGCCGGAGGTCTTGGGAAAGGCTTTCAAGTTGAAGCGATCGAAAATGTCGCGCAGCCAGAATGCTACCTGGCAGCAGAGCACGATATCGGCTGGCGGACCAGGATCGAGGTCGAAGACCATCATTGTTGGCTCCTCGATCTTCTTCGCCCGGGATAACGAGGTATGCAACTCCAGATCGGCGAGGTTGGCGGCCCAGACCAATGTGGGAATGTCCTGAGCGAGGCAAAACTGGATGTAATCGTTGCGACCATGGCTCCAGATCGGCGCTGTCTGCACCCAGTCCGGACGATGCTTTGGGCAGCTTTTCTCGTAAAAGAACATCCCATCCACACCTTCGGGATAGCGCTTGAGCGTAAGCGGGCGACCGTTCAGATGCGGCAGCAGCACCGGCGCAATGCGGACGAAGTAATCGATCACCTGCCCCTTGGTGAATCCCGCTGCCGGATATAGCACTTTGTCGAGGTTCGATAGCTTGAGCTGCTTGCCTTCGATCTCGATTACTGTGTCTTTTTTGGCCACGAACGCTCCTTCACATGGGATGCCGCCGAACGGCGAACACGAAGTTCACGAAGGACCCGAAACCAGAGGTCACGGAGCGTTGTGACCTTGTTTGTTGCCTTTGTGAACTTCGTGTTCGCCGCTCCCGGGTTGATTTTCTCTTATTCCACCGCAACATGCAGACCGAATTTGCACATCTAAGGTTAAGCCGTGCCTCAGGATAAGCCATTACCGGTCAGTTCGTCGGAGCCGCCGAAATTCGCGCCCGAGCAGGAAAACCTGTTTCGGGAGGTGATGCTGCTCCTGAACGAGCAGGGTGTCCCGCATGTTGTTTCTGGTGCTTTCGCGTTGCATGAGCATACGGGCATTTGGCGCGACACCAAAGATCTAGACATCTTTCTTACGCCCGAACAAGTCTCTCCGGCGCTCGATCTTCTGGAGGGACGCGGCTTTCAAACCGAGATCTGCGACCCAGTCTGGCTTTGCAAGATACGCCGCGGCGATTACTTTGTCGATCTCATTTCGGGAATGAGCAATGCCGTAATCCGAGTCGACCAGTCCTGGATCGACCGCAGCTTCGATTCCGAAGTTCTGGGGATTCCCACGAAGGTACTCGCTCCGGAAGAGCTGATCGCGTCCAAAGTTTTCGTAGCATTCCGAGAGCGCTTCGATGGGTCGGACATTGCACATATCGTGTATGCCGCTGGAACCACGATGGATTGGAGCCGGCTACTCTCGTTGGTAGGCGACCATTGGCAGATGTTGCTCTGGTCGCTGGTGCTCTTCCATTACATCTACCCGGCCTCGACCGCGGTGCCAATGCTCGTTTGGGACGAGCTGCTCACGAAATTCCGCGCCGATCTCGAAAGTCCCGATTCCGAAGCCAAATTCCGCGGCAGTTTGATTGACGACAAGATGTTCTCGATTGACGTGCTGGAATGGAAGCTGCAGAACCTGCTGGAGGAATATCGGGAAAAGGCGCAGCCGAAGATCGATGTGAAGGAGCCTGCGGCGTGAGGAGGCCCTTTTCGCCTTGTCATTCCGAGCGAAGCGAGGAATCCCTACTGAACCCATGCTGCACGGGAATAGTAGGGATTCCTCGCTTCGCTCGGAATGACAACGACTAGCGTCTTCGCGCATTCCAGAACGTATGAGAATCGCTGCCATCGCTGATCTTCATTTTTCTCCCCAAAGCTACGACCGCATTCGCGAGCAAATGACCCGCCTGCGCGACGAAGCCGATCTGTTGATCCTCGCCGGCGACCTGACCAATTTGGGAAAACCGGAAGAGATGGAGTCCCTGCTGGCTACGTTCATGCGTTTGCGCGTGCCAATCGTGGCCGTGCTTGGTAACCACGATTACGAGGCGGGCAAACACGAGGAACTCGCAAAGATGATGATCGCCGAAGGCGTGAAACTCCTCGACGGCAGCGGCTACGAGCGCGATGGGATAGGGTTCGCCGGAACCAAAGGCTTTCTGGGCGGGTTTGGCCGCGGAGTTCTCACTGCATTTGGCGAACCTGAAGTTAAAGCCTTCGTGCAAAGCGCCGTCGATGAAACTCTCAAACTGGAGCGCGCTCTATCGATGCTGCGCACCGAGAAGCGAATCGTCATCACGCATTACGCGCCCATTGTCGCCACGGTGAAAGGTGAGCCGGAGCAGATCTATCCCTATTTGGGCAGTGGACGCCTTTCGGAGGTCATCGACCGGCACCAGGCGATTCTCGCGGTTCACGGGCACGCGCATCACGGCAGCCTCGAGGGAACGACGACCGGAGGCATTCCTGTCTACAACGTAGCACTGCCTTTATTGATGGGCAGAACGCCATCTGCACCCTATCGATTATTCGACGTTTAGCAAATGCAAAAGGGAGAACCGAAATCGTTCGATTCTCCCTGTTCACTGAGAACTGAAACTCACCGCCGATGCAATTGAGGGTTTCCGGTTGAATCGCCCACTGGAACTCCTGGCGCATCGCCTGACATTGCGGCCAGCTCAGACGCTTTGTACTTTGGCGTGCTGATGTAGCCGTGAATGTGGTTCTTCGTGATGCTATTGATGACGACCTGCATCGGCTGCTCGACGCTATCTGCATAGAACAGCGCTGGTTCGTACAGGTTCAAGTGCTTCTTCGAAACCTCACGATCGTCGACCATCAATTTCAAATCGGCATATTGCTGTTTGGTGTTGGCCTTGCGCAGGCTTACGCCAATCGGTCCCGCGTGCGAGAACTGCTTCGATTTGTTGATGTCGAACTCATAGATGTTGCGCTCGCCTTTGCGCTGCAGGGCGACGATCTGCTCGTGATTGGTCGCAATTGAGCCTTGCAGTTCGGTGCGGGTGGATGCGAGGTTCTGACGCGTTTCGTCGATGGCTCTGCCTTGCGCATCAAGCTGCGTCTGGAATTTCTTCCAGCGGGGATCGGGCTTACCGTGACGCACCGCAGGGATCATTCGGGCATGGCTCGAATGCCTGACCTGCGGCGCTGCCGCTCGCACCGGTGGCGCCGTCAAAGCGTCGAGCTTGGCGGTGAGGGCTTCGATCTGGCTGCGGGTATCTTTCAAAGCCGCAGCGGTTTGAGCGTTTTCGGCAGCGACCTGCTGGGCGGCATTGCGCTCGTGGATGGCATATCCGAGCAGCCCGATGAAAGCGAGCAGCACGATAAGTAAGGCTCCGAGCCGAAAACTGGGGGAAGACGTTTCAATCTGAGGCGTTTCTTCTTGCATGGAAAACTCCGAGGGAATGACTTAACCCAAGCTGACGACGAGCAACTTTGCTTCCAGTGATATGGATTTGTAAGTAACTGAATTTGCGGATAGATCCGCGATTTCGCGAACAGTGGATCCCGCGAAATTTCTGCGCGGAATGGTGAGTTTTACCCGAATCTCGAATGGTTGCCCGAAGAACGGCGAACACAAAGGTCACGAAGGCGACACATGAGCTCGCGAAGAATTCTTTGTGACCTCGTTTGCAGCCCTCGTGACCTTCGTGTTCGCTCTTCCTGGTTTTCTAGGCAGCCTTTCCCGTTTCGTCGCGCAAAGGTCGCCGCGTGCGCAGGAAATTCAGCGCCTGGTGGTAGCCGTCCAGCGTTCCCACGTCCATATAAATCTCGCCCGAGCAGGTGGAGCGCACGATGTTTCCGGCGGCGATATAGGCGTTCAGGAGATAGCCGAGATATTCGTCTTCGCGATGGCGTGCCTCCCACAACAGCTTGAGATCATGGAATGCACTGCCGGTCGTGGTCACCGCTCCCCAGATCCAGTGCGAATGCGCGTCGGGACGCTTTACTTCGACTTCCTGCACGTACCCAAATTCATCGGAGATCACGGCGTCGAATGCCGTGGGATTGTTTACCGGGAATAGCAGCAGCCCAACATCGGCTTGACCGCCTTCGAGCAGGGAAAGCGCCGGACGGAATCCCTTCTCGGGAAACCAGATTGTGTCGGGCAAGCCAATCAGAACCGAGTCATGGTGCCCAGCAAAAGCTTCGGCGCGGAACAGCGCATCACAAAGCCCCTGAGGCTTCTGCTGCACGACGTAGAAGATCTCGGCGGCGTAGCTGCGTTCGGCGAAATAGCGAATGAGGTCGGTTTTCTCGGCCGAGATCACCATGCAGATCTGCTCGGCACCGGCGGCGATCATGCGTTCGACCAGATACTCGGCCACGGCTTTCGGACGCTCTACTCCATCGACTACGCGGCATCCGACGGGCAAGAGTTCTTTCGAGCAGCCGAGCGGTTGAATGCGCTGCCCGGCGCCGGCTGCGGGAATAATGCCAATCATGCGACTTCGCTCCTTGCGCGTGAGTGATCTG
>DATEKE010000332.1:0-4801 GCA_035277605.1 Terriglobales bacterium
GGATGCGATAAAGAAGTTGGCATGCGTATCGGGCCAATCGTGCGGCAACGAACCAGAAGAGAGTGGAGAGCGGAGAAGGTTTCAACGTTTCTTTTACCTCCTCGTCAGAGGTATCGGAAGCAAAGACGGCATCCCACCCCGTGCGCTGCGAAGCTGCGCCTCCGCGATGTTGAAGCACAGTGTTCACCAGTTCGCGCACGGAATACACGTTCGCCAGTTCAGCGTCCTCTGCGTGCGCCCCGAGTACGCCTTCCAGAGCGACGACGAGTTCCACGCGTTCCATGGAATCCAAGCCGAGGTCGAGTTCGAGATTGTCGTTCGGATGAATCTCGCCCTCTTTCTTGCTGGCTTGGTGGATGATCCCCATCGCCTGCTGAACGGCATCGCTGGCAAGCCAGAGGCGGTCGTCGTCACAGAATTTGCGCCCTGCGGAGATTGCCTGCGCTGAATCTCCTTGTCCGACGGGATTTTGCAGAACACGCTTCCGGATCTCGAAGCGCTTGAGTTTCCGGGTAGTCGTGCGCGGCAGATCGTCCTGCCAAATGTCATAGCTGAGAATGCGTTTTGTGCTGGGGAGCTGCGCTGACAACCCTTCGATGTCGAAGCGCAGCACCTCTCGTGCGTTCACGACTTTGCGCTCGCGGAGAACGTCGAAATTGGGAACGATCACGGCATGCAGTCGCTCCGCGAGTGGCTCGCCGGGAGTGCTTTCAATGCCCATGACGCAGATATCTTTGATCATCGGTGATTGCAGGTAGTGCGCCTCGATCTCCTCGGGATAAACATTTTTACCGTTGCTGAGAACGATCACATCTTTGCTGCGTCCGGTTACGAACAGATTGCCACGAGCATCGAGGTAGCCGAGGTCGCCGGTGTGAAGCCATCCATCTTTCAGAACTTCGGCTGTAGCGTCGCGTCGGTTGTAGTAGCCCTTCATCACGATGGGACCGCGAATCAGGATTTCGCCCGCACCGTTCTCAGCGTGTTCCGATTTGGCAATGCGGATTTCGGTGCCAGGCAGCGGCTTGCCAATGGAACCCAGCGGGTTCTTTCCTGGCGGCGTCAAGGACGCAGCGCCAGAGGTTTCGGTAAGGCCGAAAGCTTGTAGGACGTTGAAACCCATGTCTTCAAGATCGCGCCCTATTTTGGGATCGAAACGCGAGCCGCCGGTGATCAGGTACCGCATCTTCGCGCCGAGCCGCCGATGCACCTCCGCGAAGAAGAGCTTTCCCAAATTGAGACCTGCGATTCGTCCTGCTCTCCCTACCCGCAGCAGTAACCGAAATGCGATCCGCGCAGCTCGCCCTCGGCTTTGCACCTGCTTCATCACGCGTTCATGAATCAAATAAAAAAATTGTGGAACACAGGCGAAGAGCGTAATGTCGCGCTCTTCGAGCGCGCGGAGCAGCTCGGTTGTGTTCAACGTTTCGAGATAGACGACGCGTGCGCCAATTGAGAGCGGCAGCAGTAAATTCGCCATTTGCGCCAGTGCGTGGAAGAGGGGCAGCACGCCCAAAAGGGCATCGTCCGGGCCCACGTCAAGAACTTGGAAGACACCGTCGGCCTCGCCATTCAGGTTTTTGTGCGTGAGCATAACGCCTTTGGGATCGCTGGTCGTGCCGGAGGTGTAGAGGAGCACCGCGAGGTCATCAGCGGAGCTGGTGGATGGGGAGAGCTCAGGAAGATTTTGACTCAGGACTTGGTCCAGGCTTTCCTGCGTGCCGTCGCTTGTGGAGTCGATGACAAAAACCCGGCCGAGGGCCGGCTCTACGCTTGTATCGGCACGCCAGGCCGTATTCCCGATTTCTAGATGAGCAGCATCAACAAACAAAAGCATCGCGCCGCTGTCTTTGAGCAGCTTTGCTACCTGATCCGGCTTGAAAGCAGTGTCTAAAGGAACAGCCACGCACTCGGCGGCCATGATGCCGAGATACACCGCGACCCATCTCGGCCCATTGCTCGCTAAAATCGCGCAGCGTGATCCCGGTGCAACCCCTGTCTGCTGCAACCATGCGCCGAGATGTTCCGCGACGCGTCGCAGTTCGGCATAGGTGTAGCTCTCCTCAGGCGCAGACGATTCGCGCGAACGTTGCAATTCCACCGCAATACGCTCGGGATACTGCGCGGCGGTTTCGACGAATCTGCGATAAAAGCTTTCCATGTCGTGGCGCATTGGAGGCCTGAGTCGGCGCGGGTGAAGCGAACCTCCAAATTTCTGACTCGCATCTTACTTAGCTCTGATACCGGAGGACAACCATGCAAAGCGCCAAAGAGTTATTCGTCCACGAACTCACCGACATGCTCGACGCCGAACAGAAGCTGGTCACAGCACTAGGCGAGCTCGCCGAAGATCATGGCGAGGAGCCGCAACTGCAAAGAGGATTTCAGGCACATCAGGCTCAGACTGAAAAACAGGTCGAGCGTCTGCAGCAGATCTTCGAGCAAATCGGTGAAGAGACCGAAGAGACAGAGTGCAAGGGCATAAAAGGCTTGCTCGAAGAGCGCAACTCGTTCAAGGAAGGAGAGGAGCCGGCGGAAGATATTCTTTCAATCTTCGATGTAGGCGCCGCGATCAAAGTGGAGAGCTACGAGATCTGCGCTTACACCTCCCTCATAGAGTTGGCGAAGCAATTGGATCTCACGAAGGCGACCCGCTTGCTGAATCAGAACCTCAAGGAAGAGCAACAGACGAAAACTAAGTTGGAAGCGATCTCGCGCAAACTGAAGCCGGATAACCTCGGCAAGGAAGAAGAGGGCGAGGAAGAACAGCGTCCGGCGCGTCGGAGCGCGGCGTCATCGCGCGGGAAGTCGCGATCCAGAAGAGCGGCGTAACAGAACCCAAGAACGGCGAGCACGAAGGTCACGAAGGAGAACAAAAGAGGTCACGAAGATTTCTTTGTGACCTCATGTGTTGCCTTCATGACCTTCGTGTTCGCCGTTCTGCGATCTTTATAAACATAAAATCCCTTCCAGTCGTCTTCTGTTCTCGCACGAACCAGAACAGAATCGCTGGAAGGGAAGACGGTTTGGGGTGGGGTGATTTACGCGTTGCCGCGCACTACGTTCGATGCCTGCAGTCCCTTGGGACCTTTCAGCAGCTCGAACTCAACCACTTCGCCTTCATTCAAAGTGCGGTAGCCGTTTTCCTGGATCACGGAAAAATGGACGAACACGTCCTCGCCAGTGGAGCGCTGAATAAATCCATACCCCTTGGCTCCGTTGAACCACTTCACTGTACCCTTCTCCTTAGTAGTACTCACGCAAACTCCTTTCGCCTCGAATCAAAATCTCCCCCGATGGTTCCCCAGGCTGGTTCTCCCAAGACTGCCAACGAAGCGAGTTGAAGAAGTGAGACTCATCCGCGCTCAGGCGCAAAAAGAAAAGCCGCTTTCGCCGCGAACGATTGCAAGCGCTTTCGTCCCAGCAAAACCGGCGTCGTCTTCTTTACCGACTGCGACAGCGAACAAGAACCTCAACCTCGAAACCTGTCGTGCAAAATCTCTACTTGTTTTAGAAGAGCTCGTTACCCGACATGCATACTGCATACAAACGAGGGGCATCATATTCAGAGACAAACGATTTTGTAAAGCAGAACTTTTGCGAAAACGGTAATAAAAAACGTTTTAATTGCACCCGTGTAGAGTAACCCGTACTTGATTACCGTGATCCAAATTGCCAAATCGATTCGGCATTTTCCAGGTTCGCCCGGTGTCTTGCACAGTTCAACCTCATAAAACAACCGCAAAATTCATATAGGCTCAACTCCGTGGTGAAGAACCCTCCGTAACTGAAACATCTGAGCGACTCACAGGTGCTGCTCTGCTACGCTTCTGGTTAGTGATGTCCACAACGCCAGAGCCCGGAATCACCGCCTCGACTCCGACAGTCGCCGAGACAAAGATCACTCGGAAGCTGCGATTGCGCATCGAATCGGAACTCCGGAAACCGGAGAACGCGGGATCTCTGCGTCAAACGGCGAAATATCTGATGCACACCGAGGTGCATACCTTCGCCTTCAGCGTGGCGGCAAACGTGATTCTGTCGTTCTTTCCGTTCGTGATCCTGTTGCTCACGGTTACGCGGCAGGTGTTCCATTCGCAGATGATGTATGACGTTGTGCTGCAGGTTCTGCGCAGTTACTTGCCGGCAGGCCAGGATTTCATCGTGCGCAGCGTCGTCGCACTTACTCCCCATCGCGGCATGAGGTTGTTCTCGCTAGCCATGCTTCTGGTTTCGTCGACCGGCGTGTTTGTCCCCTTGGAAGTGGCGCTGAACCAGGTTTGGGGATTCACGACAAATCGCAAGTACCTCGGCAATCAGGCGATCTCCCTCGCCTTGGCCGCCGGATGCGGGCTTCTTGCGCTGATCTCTGTGGCGATAACCGCAAAGAATCAAACGTGGTTGCTGGCGATTTTCGGATCCAAGGAGAGTCTGCTGTTCCGCGGCATTGGTTTTCTGATCATGAAGTTCTTCGCCTTCGCCGCCAGCATCGCAATGTTCTTCCTGATCTATTGGCTGCTGCCTAATGGAAAAGTCAAGGCGAGGTCCGTTGTGCCGGGTGCGGTTCTTACCGGTCTGATCTGGGAACTCAGCAAATACCTCTACATCCTCGCGCTGCATTGGCTCGATTTTCCGGAAGTGTACGGGCCATTTGCTCTTTCCGTCACGCTGATGTTTTGGGCCTTTGTCTCCGGCCTCCTGCTGCTCGGAGGCGCGCAGTTTAGCGTTTTGCGCGCGCGCCAGGTATCCTCCAGCCTCATATAATCGGCTCAGAGCAGTCGTTCATGGACCAATTTCTCCG
>DATEKE010000333.1:0-6270 GCA_035277605.1 Terriglobales bacterium
CATACGCTCCGATTGCAGTGCCCGAAGGCGTCTGGTCGGTCGGCGTTGCGCAGAAATCGAACGGCGTAGTGAAGAAGAACGCCTCCACTTCTCTCGTCGATTTAGGTGACGGAGTGGGATGCATCGAGTTTCATTCCAAGATGAACTCGCTCGGCGGCGACATCGTTCAGTTCGTCACACAGACGCTGAAGCCCAGCAGTGCCGCTTTGGGACAATTCGACGCTTTCGTGATCACCAATGACGCTCAGCATTTCTCGGTCGGCGCCAACATCATGCTACTGCTCATGGCCATTCAGGAGGGCGAGTGGGACGAGGTCGATCTTGCCATTCGCGGCTTTCAGGGCATGACGCAGGCAATCAAATTTTGTCCAAAGCCTGTGGTCGCTGCGCCGTTTGGAATGTGTCTCGGAGGCGGAACTGAGGTAAGCCTGCATGCAGCGGCGCGCCAGCCTCATGCCGAGCTTTACATGGGTCTGGTTGAAGTCGGAGTCGGACTTCTTCCCGGTGGAGGCGGCTGTAAAGAGATGCTTTTGCGCGCTGTCGACGCCGCTTCGAGCATTCGTCCGGCAGGCCGCGGCGAGTCGGTCGAATTAATGGAGGCAATGAAGAAGAACTTCGAGACGATCGCAATGGCGAAGGTGTCGACCTCAGCAGTCGAAGCCCGAAATATCGGATTCTTATCGGAAGCCGACGTGATCACGATGAATCGCGGCCGCCTGCTCACCGATGCCAAGCGCCGCGCGCTGGAACTCGTCGAAGAAGGCTATAGCGCGCCGGTCATGCGAACTGATGTTCCAGCTCCGGGCGAGAGCATCCTCGCAACCTTGAAGCTCGGCGTTCATCTTATGCGCCAGGGCGAATACATCAGCGATCATGAGGTAAAGATCGGCAACAAAGTCGCAGAGGTACTGTGCGGCGGGAACGTCACACCAGGTACGCCGGTGAGTGAGCAATATCTGCTGGATTTGGAGCGCGAGGCATTCAAGTCGCTTTGCGGTGAGAAGAAGACACAGGAACGGATTCAGTACACCCTGAAGACGGGCAAAACGTTGCGGAATTGAGTCACAGATAACCACAGAGGACACAGAGGTCGCAGAGGAAAACACTTGAAGTGGTGTTTCAAGGAATCGAAATTCAACTTGAAAGTTCTCGCTACATAAATGAAGCATTCCCCATCCTCTGTGCGCCTCTGTGTCCTCTGTGGTTGAGAGGTTTTTATGAGAGAAGTAGTCATCGCTAGTTCGGTACGCACACCAGTAGGTCGCGCCTACAAAGGCGGTCTGCGCAATACGCGTCCAGACGATCTGGCGGCAGTCGCCATCAAAGGCGCGCTTGCGCGTGTGCCGCAGGTCGACGCGAAAGAGATTGAAGACGTAATCTTTGGCTGCGCCATGCCCGAAGCGGAACAAGGGATGAACGTAGCGCGGATTGCCTCGCTGCGCGCCGGGCTTCCGGTCGAATGCTCGGCCATGACCATTAATCGCTTCTGCGCCTCCGGCCTGCAGGCGATCGCGATGGCCGCGGAGCGAATTGGTTCAGGCAGCGTCGATGTAGTTCTAGCTGGCGGAGTTGAGTCGATGACGATGATTCCCATGGGCGGCAACAAAGTCAGCGCGAATCCATGGCTCATCGAGAACTATCCTGACGCCTACCTCTCGATGGGACTCACAGCAGAGCGCCTGGCGCAGCGCTTTGGTATTACACGCGAGCAGGCAGATGAGTTTTCTCTGCAGAGCCACAAAAAGGCTTTGGCTGCGATCGCAGCAGGCAAGTTCAACGACGAACTCGTTCCCGTTCCGGTCAGCTTCACCACGCCGAATGGAAGCAAGCCGAAGCGCATCGACATCGAATTCAAGATGGACGACGGGCCGCGAGCGGACACATCGCTCGAAGCTCTAGCGGGATTGAAGCCGGCATTTCACGCCAAAGGAACGGTAACGGCCGGCAACTCCTCGCAGATGTCGGACGGTGCGGCAGCCGCTGTCGTCATGTCAGCAGAGCGAGCGAAGGCGCTGGGCATTAAGCCCCTGGCTCGCTATATCGCGTTCGCAACCGCCGGATACAAACCGGAAGAGATGGGCATCGGGCCCGTGTACGCGATTCCAAAGGCGCTGAAAATCGCCGGGCTCAAACTCGATCAGATCGACGTGATTGAGCTGAACGAAGCTTTCGCCGCGCAGTCGCTTTCCGTCATCAAAGCAGGAGAGCTGGATCCGGCAAAGGTGAACCCAAACGGCGGAGCCATTGCTCTCGGGCACCCGCTAGGCTGCACAGGGGCGAAGTTGACTGCGAGCATCATCCGCGAACTGAAGCGCAGAAATGGGCAGTATGGGCTGGTGACAATGTGTGTCGGCGGCGGCATGGGTGCAGCGGGAATTTTTGAAAACCTGGGGTGAACATGAAAGACACGAAGGTCACAAAGGTAAAGACAAGAACACAACATTTCGATTCAAATTAGTGACGGTCGCATTGAGGAAGACGCTCAAGAATTAGAGAATCCAACCTTCGCTTCCTTCGTGCCCTCCGTGTTCAATGGGTTTTGGAGGTTCTATGGCAACGGCAGCAATTCCTAAAACGAAAATCGCTGGCGGCAGTTTCCTCATCGAAGATCGTCGCCCTGACGAAGTCTTCACCCCCGAAGACTTCACTGACGAGCATCGCCAGATCGCGCAGACTACTGAAGAGTTTGCACTGAAAGAGATTGTCCCGAACATCGAGAAGATCGAGCACAAGGACTACTCCATCAGCCGCGAGCTCATTAAGAAAGCCAGCGAACTCGGCCTCGCCTCCGTCGACATTCCCGAAGACTACGGCGGGATGGACATGGACAAAGTCACATCAGCCATCATCGCCGACTACATTGCTAAATCGGGAAGCTTCAGCGTCACTTGGGGAGCGCACGTTGGCATCGGTACGTTGCCCATCGTCTATTTCGGCACGCCGGAGCAAAAGCAGAAGTATCTGCCCAAGCTCGCTTCAGGCGATTGGGTGGGAGCGTATGCGCTTTCAGAATCTTCGTCTGGATCAGACGCGCTCAACTGTCGTTCTCGTGCCGATCTCTCGTCCGACGGCAAGCACTATGTGCTCAACGGCGAGAAGATGTGGATCACAAATGCCAAATTTGCCGATCTCTACGTCATCTTCGCCAAAGTCGGTGGCGAGAAGTTCTCGGCGTTTATCGTCGAGCGCACGTTTCCTGGATTTTCAGTCGGAGAGGAAGAGAAGAAGTTGGGCATTCGGGGGTCATCGACTTGCCCGCTGATCCTCAATGATTGTCAGGTGCCGGTTGAAAACGTGCTTGGCGAAATCGGCAAAGGACACATCATTGCCTTCAACATCCTGAACATCGGCCGTTTCAAATTGGGAGCGGGATGCGTTGGCGGCGCCCGAACCTCGCTGCAGACCGCACTTTCCTATTCCAAACAGCGCAAGGCATTCGGCAAGACTCTGTCCGAGTTTGGTTTAATTCGGGAAAAGATCGCCGACATTGCCACCGGAATTTACGTCGGTGAGGCTCTGGCTTATCGCACGGTGGGAATGATCGATGAAGCTTTGCGCGATATCGATAAGAAATCGCCCGACGCTTCCACGCAAATTCGTAAGGGCATCGAGGAGTACGCGGTCGAGTGCTCGATCCTGAAAGTTTGGGGTTCGGAGATGCTGGATCGCGTCGTCGATCACGTGGTGCAGATCTATGGCGGCTACGGTTTCGTGGAGGAGTATCCGGCCGAGCGCGCCTATCGCGATTCGCGTGTGAACCGCATCTTCGAGGGCACGAACGAGATCAACCGCATGATCATCACCGGCTGGTTGATGAAGCGTGCCATGAGCGGGCAGCTCGCTCTCATGCCGGCAATTAAGAAGCTCATGGACGAGGTGCTATCTGGCCCCTCGATGGGCGAAGAAGTGGAAGGAGTGCTTGCATCCGAGCGCACGCTGCTCGGCAACGCCAAGAAAGCTGCGCTGTTCGTCGCGGGAGTGGCTTCTCAGCGATACATGATGGAGCTCGCTGACCAGCAGGAGGTCATGGCGGCTCTGGCGGACGTAATCATCGAAGTCTTTGCCATGGATTCGGCGCTCCTGCGAACTATGAAGCTGGTGCAGGCGCAAGGGGAGAACGCTGCAGCACTTCCAGTCGCCATGACGCAGGTGTATCTGTCGGAAGCCATGGCGCGAATCGAAGTCGCGGCCCGACGTGTGCTGGCCGCCGCTGCGGAAGGCGATGACCTGCGGATTCAGACGACGATCCTGCGCCGCCTCATGAAGCATGACCCGACCAATGTGATCGGACTACGCCAGCAGATCGCCACCAGAACGATCGAGGCAGGGAAGTACACGATCAGCTAAGCCAGCTAAGGCACGGTGGGTTCGGATCATCGTCAGTACCGTTCGCGGTAGCGAATGGGTGTGAGTCTCGTTGTGTACACCTTTCTCGCGAACGGTACTGACACGCGGTTCAATATCGGCTGAAGCGCGGAAACAGATACTCCAAGCTCAAACCTGTTTACCTCAATCGAGCGGTCTTTAACCTGTTCAATTCACGAGAGATCCTGCTTTACCTCGAATTTACCTATAGGTGAGCATCGCTGGATTGTTCTCCCAATCCTGCTGCCCTCAAATCGTGCACGCTCGCACAACGGTGCGGACGAAAGAACTCACGATTGGAGGATTGCAGCGATGTCAGATGTGCAGCTCAGACTCGAAGGGACTCGGCTGGCGGTTTTTCAGGAAGCCGTCCGAGTGCAACAGAACATTATTGCCAATTCGGAGAAGAAGGTTTTGATTTGGCTGGCGGCAAGAACGCCGCAGGCCATTAACTCCGATCACCTCACTGCGCTGGGAGCTCTGGCAATGCTCCTCGCCGGAGCGTCGTACGCATTCGCACGGTTCAGCCAATATGGGCTCTTGCTTGCGTGTGGGTTTCTCGCTCTAAATTGGCTCGGCGACAGTCTTGACGGAACGCTAGCCCGATATCGTAACCGGCAGCGACCCCGGTATGGCTTCTACGTCGACCACATCATCGACTGCCTCGGAGTGACCGCGGTGCTTGCGGGTCTCGGCGCTTCAGGCTTCATGCAGCCGATGGTAGCTACCTGCGTCCTGATCGCGTACTTGCTGTTATCTGCCGAAATCTTTCTCGCTACCTACGCCCTCGGTAAATTCGAGATGTCATACGTCGGGCTCGGTCCGACTGAGCTTCGCATCCTGCTGTGTATTGGCAATGTGTACCTGTTCTTTCGACCTGATGCTCACCCGTTTAGATTGCCGCTCAGCCTCTTCGATTTCGGCGCAGTAATCGGCGCGACCGGCATGGCGGGGATTGCTCTCTTCTCCGCGATCAAGCATGGACGCATTCTCTTTCAGTCCGAGAGGCTCAGATGAAAAACCAGAGATCGCAATGGACTCGATGGGGATTGTTCAACGCTGTGGGACTGCTTGGCTTCGGAGTGCAACTCCCTGCGCTTTTCTTACTGAAGCGCGTTGTTGGTCTCGACTATCGGCTGGCGACTGCCTTTGCCGTCGAAATCGCACTGATTCACAACTTCCTCTGGCACGAGCACGTCACCTGGGCAGACATCATTTCGCGCAGTAATGGTGGAGTCTGGCTCCGCTTGATCCGCTTTCACGCGGCTAACGGTCTTATTTCGCTTGTTGGCAACGTCGCACTTACGTGGACCCTCGTCGGAGCCGCGAAGATCCCGTATCTGGTTGCGAACTTGGTAAGCGTAGTCATTTGCTCGCTGCTCAATTTCGCAGTTGGTGACCGCTTCGTTTTCCGAGAGCGAGCGCGGCAGAGAGGCAGGCCGGCGCTCTGGCAGAGCGCGGTCGGCCGCGAGCTTACGTGAAGATCAGAGAGAACCTTTGTCCAGGACGCCGAAAAGTTCCCCAGTGACGAGATCGGGGGCGAGATCGCCGTCGATTTCCGTGAGCAGTCCTCGTTGGCGGTAGTAATCGGCGAGGGGAAGTGTTTCTTTGTCGTATGCAGTGAGTCGATTACCAATAGCCTCTTCACTATCATCCTTGCGGAAGGTCAGTTTCGCGCCATCTTTGTCGCACAGCTCGTCGTTTTTCGGCGGCGACGTGTAGATGTTGTAGATCGTTCCGCAGACCGGACAAGTGCGACGCCCAGTAAGGCGCTTCCGCAGCTTGTCGTAATCGACAGCGATCTTGATCACTCGCAGCGGCAGCTTCGAGCCGCGCGCAGCAAGAAATCCATCGAGCCACTCTGCTTGCGCTACTGTGCGAGGGAAACCGTCGAGAATGTATCCG
>DATEKE010000334.1:0-26879 GCA_035277605.1 Terriglobales bacterium
CAGAACGGATATCGCGATGCCGCTGATCATGTGACCGATTCGCATCTGCGCGAATTCTTCAATGAGCAGAGTCTTACCCGTGCTGGATTCGCGGGAGAACTCGAGCAGGAAATGATTCGCTTAGGCCAAGCTGATCCTGACACTTCAGGCAGCGCCGCCGCTGGAATTCGTCGCGCCTGGATCGATTTCAAATCGGAACTTGGAGGCGGCGACGCCACCATCTTGGCCAGCGTAGAATCTGGCGAGGGCAGCGCCAAAGCAGCATTCGAGAAAGCTTTGCAGGAGCCAAATCTGCGCGATGATCTCGCGACCCTAATTCGACGGCAACTCACCAGCATCGTGGCCGCACATGATCACGTTCGCAGTCTGCAGGACGCCAAGGCTGCCTGACATTCTGGCGGGCTCGGCAGTGCAGCCTGCATGATGCGCAGGGACCGCACTTTCGGACCGAGCGCTGTCCGATTTCTATTCCATCGGTGACCTAGAAGTCTCTTCCAATGTGAGACTTGCATTGCAATTACCAAGCCGCAGTCTCTCAGTTACCTGTGCCCCACTAGGCCGGTTACTCGGGTACATTGACCCTTCGTCACATTCGACATACGCTTGGCTCGTATTCAAGGGAGAGTCGTATGGCAAGAGTAATTCGTATCGCGGCAGTCGCCGTTGTGCTGTGCTCTATGGCGCTGGCCGAGGGCGCGGAGCGTCAGGTTGTGCGCGAACAGCTTCCGGAGTACCCCGTCATGCTGAAGAAGATGGGTATTGGTGGAACGGTGCGCATTAGCGCGCTCGTAGCGGCCGACGGTTCTGTGAAAGGTACGAAGATCGATGGCGGTAATCCGATGCTTGCGGAACTCGCCAGCAGTGCTGTTAAGAAGTGGAAGTATGCCGCTGCTTCTGAGCAAAGTAGCGAATCAATTGAGTTCAATTTTGACGCAAAGCTCGCTACCGTTCGCGTCAAATAATCGAGAGTCAAGCCAAGCTTGACATGTAAATCGAGTCGACTTGGCTTAGCAGCTCAGCAGCTTTTACGCTGCTGGCTTCTTCGTCTTCTCTCCCTTGCCGCTCACGCTGAGAGGTTTAGTTCCTGGATCCTGACCTTCCGTCTCACCGGTGTGCGGATCGATCACGTACAGCAGGTCACTTAGATCACTCGCGTGTTCCTCTTCGTCTTTAAGCAGGCGTTCCAGGAGGATTCGCGTCGTCGAGTCGTTATCACCGAAGTAACGGATCATGTCGCTATAGACCTCGATGACGATGCGCTCGGCAATCAGGTCTTCCTTAATCATCTCGGCGAGATCGTTCCCTTCCACGTACTGCGACGCTGACCGCTCCAGCAGAGACTTGGGATTGAAGTCGGGCTTGCCGCCGAGTTGCTGAATGCGATCGGCAATCGCGTCGGCGTGCTCGCGTTCAGCGTCGGCGTGCTCTTTGAATTCGTCGCGCACCGACATGCCGTGCACGCCTGTCGCCATGAAGTAGTGGTGCATGTAGCGCAGCACGCACACGATCTCCGTCGCCAAGGCTTCGTTCAGGATTTCAACCGTCCTCTTGACGTCTCCTTTGTAAGCCTGCGTAACGGCTCCGTCCTCGATCTTCTGCATCGCTCTTTTTCTGACTGCCTCAAGGTCTTCAGTAAATGCCGGCATGATGGCTCCTCGTCCTGAGTTCAGGAATCAAACTCGATGAGAAGCAGCGCGCCGGAGACGAGATGCCCAATCTGCCGAAGATAGCTGTGGATTACGCTTCGCATGCGCAAGTTACAATGCAGAGTTTGCGTCGAGGATTCCATGTCTACCATCACCGAAAGTGCACAGAAGACGTTAATCAACTACCGTACAGATGCCGGCGTTGCGGTACTTGAACTGAGCGATCCTCCTGCCAATACCTACACGTACCAAATGAACCGGCAGCTCGATGACGTGATCTTGCGCACGCGCATGGACAAAGACGTGCATGTAATCGTTCTCACCGGCGCAGGCGATAAGTTCTTCTCTGCCGGCGCGAACATCAACATGCTCACGAGCGTGGATCCCACCTACAAGTACTACTTCTGCCTCCATGCCAATGAAACGCTGCTTCGTCTTGAGAACACGCCTAAACTGGTAATCGCGGCCATCAATGGGCACTGCGTGGGAGGAGGGCTCGAAATCGCTCTCGCTGCCGACATTCGTATAGCGCGCAAAGATGCAGGCAAGATCGGGCTTCCCGAAGTGAATTTAGGTGTCCTTCCCGGAACGGGAGGCACTCAGCGTTTGTCACGTGCTGTTGGGAAGTCAAAAGCCATCGAACTCATGGCCCTGGGCAAGACTTTCACCTTTTCTGAAGCCAAAGACCTTGGCATCGTCAACGATGTGTTCGAGCGCGACAACTTCATGCCGGCCGTGCTCGAATACGCGCGACAATTCTGTCCGCCAAACAAGGCGGCGCTTGCTGTTGGGCGTATTAAACGAGCGGTCCAGAGCGGTTGGGAGATGCCCATCGAGTCCGGCCTGGCGCTGGAACGGGAAAACCAGCAGCTTCTCTTTGAGAGCGACGACGCGAAGGAAGGCCTGAGTGCCTACATCGAGAAGCGTCCGGCGGTCTTCACTGCGAAATGAGCTACACGCTCAGCGAGCTCATGGTCGCCGCGGCTGCTCGCGAAATTCATGATGGCGAGGTTGTCTTTGTCGGCATGCGCCTGCCGCTGATCGCGTTCGTCGTCGCCAAGCGCACGCACGCTCCAAACTGCGTTGGCTTATTTGAGAACGGCGTTATCCGCAGTACGCCGGCACCGGAGCTGATCTACACCATGTCCGATCTGCCGAACTTGCAGGGCGCGACCCAGTGTCTCGATATGATGGGTGTGATGAGCCTGCTCCAATCAGGACGCGTTGACCTAGGGTTCTTGGGGGCAGCTGAAGTCGACCGTTTCGGGAACCTCAATTCAACGCAGATACAAGGGCCGAAAGGCACGATTCGTCTTCCGGGATCAGGAGGGGCCTGCGACATCGCCTCTCTGGCACATCGGTTCGTAGCAATGATCGAGCATACGCCTGAGCGGTTGCCCGAGCGCGTCTCGTACATTACCAGTCCGGGAAACGGTGACGGTCCTGGCTACCGCAAGCGGCGAGGCCTGCCACGCGGCGGGCCGGCAGCGATCATCACCACCAAAGCCGTTTTGCGCTTTGGAGAGGATGCGGAAGCTTACCTGCACTCGCATCATCCCGGAGTTACAGTTGCGGACGTGGTCGCTTCCACCGGTTGGAAGCTGCGGGTGAGCGATCATGTGAGCGAAACCCTGCCACCCTCGCCTCAAGAACTGCAGGTGATCCGCGAGTACGACAAAGATGGCTTCTGGACGTCCTAGCTGAAATAGTGATTCGGCGGCGGAAAATCATACTCGGGAGCATACAGGGTGAATGCGATCCCAATGCCGAAAACTTTACGCCCAGGTTCAGCAGCTTGGCGCCACACGCTGTGCCGCATTTCGCGCGATTGCAGCTCGTATTCAGGGATGAACACGGCAGAACGTCCACGACAACCGACCAGAGCTGGCCCAAGCGCGTCTTCTTTGCCCTTGGTGCGCTGCTATTGACGGTGCGGCGAAATTAATTCACTCCCCATATACGGACGCAGAGCCTCGGGAATCACAACGTTCCCGTCCGCCTGCTGGTAATTTTCGAGTATCGCCAGCCAGGTACGCCCGACTGCGAGTCCACTGCCGTTAATTGTGTGGACGAATTCTGTTTTCTTCTTCGCCGCCGAGCGAAACCGAACGTTTGCGCGACGAGCCTGGAAGCTCTCGAAGTTTGAGCAAGACGAAATTTCCCGAAACAGGTTTTGTCCCGGCAGCCAGACTTCGATGTCATAGGTCTTGGCGGAGCCGAATCCCATATCGCCTGTGCACAGTGTGATTACTCGGTAATGCAGCCCTAGTCGCTGCAGGATGGCCTCTGCGTCTCGCGTAAGCTGCTCGTGATCCTCATAGGAACGGTCCGGATGCGCGAACTTCACGAGTTCAACTTTTTGAAACTGGTGCTGGCGAATGATGCCACGAACATCTTTGCCATATGATCCAGCTTCGCTGCGAAAGCACGGCGTATAGCCAGTTACCGAAATGGGAAGCTTGCTTTCGTCCAGAGTTTCGTCCCGGAAGAGATTCGTCAGCGGAACTTCAGCGGTTGGAATCAACCAGAGATCGTGTTCCTGAATGCGAAATAAATCGCCGGCAAATTTCGGTAGCTGTCCAGTGCCATACATGGACGCGGAGTTCACTATAAATGGCGGCAAGACCTCTCTGTATCCATGCTCGCGCGTATGCACGTCGAGCATGAAGTTGGCTAATGCGCGCTCCAGTTTCGCGCCTTGATCCCAATAGACAGCAAAACGCGCGCCTGAGAGCTTGGAAGCGCGCTCCAGATCGAGCACTCCGAGCTGCTCACCTAATTCCCAATGTGGCTTTGGCTGAAAGTTGAACTTTGGCGCTTGTCCCCACCGGCGGACCTCGACGTTATCATGCTCACTGCGGCCAACAGGCACGCTGGAGTGCGGAAGGTTCGGAATTTGTGACATCACTTTGCGCAGCTCCTCCTCGAACTGCGCTGCGAGCTTCTCCTGACGCTCTCCTTCTTCGCGCAGTGACTTGGTTTCTTCCATGAGTGTGCTGGCATCCTCGCCTGCGCGTTTGCGGCGGCCAACCTCTTCTGACTTTTTGTTACGCTCGGCTTTGAGGGTTTCGGCCGCGGTAATCGCTTGACGCCGGCGAGTGTCGAGATCGAGAAACCCGCCAAGTAGTTCCTGCGGATTCATCCCGCGCTGCCGCAGCTTTTCTTCCACTTCGGGCAGGTGCTCACGAACGTAGTTGAGATCGAGCATAAGAGAACTAATGTACAGGGTTCCTCGATCCAGGGACAAAGGTCTGGGTCTGCGTTCAGCCGTGCTCTGCGCCGATTCGGGTAAATCTTTCCCGGAGCACGCAGGCAACCTTCTTCTTTGCTCGCAACTGACTGATCTCAGTAGTGCTATCCCGAACTGCTGATGGGCTCTTTGGCATTGCATCTGCAGCTTTCCGCTTTGCGCCTTGGGAGAGCACAAGATGAACGTTGCGCGGAAACCCGCTCGGGAAAGTTTGAAGGCAGGCGACAGAGTTCCCGAATCAGGAATTTACGACGTAATTCACCGCAATTGCCCTTCGCAGGTGGTACAGGCTTTGTTCCTCCGAGGCGAAGTTCTGCCGGATTGCAGGTTCTGCGGACATAAGGTGAAATTTCAGCTAAATCAAGCCATGCCACATATTTCGGAGGACCTGGATTTTCAACTCTAGGAACTCAGGAGAGCGAGTGGGCACAGAGTTCGCGAATTGCGTCACGGTCTGCGGGTGACACACGCATGAATTCGAAGCCATGACGCATGCCTCTTCGGTGTCTCAAACGAGCACTCACCTGAATGTCTTTTCGCGAGTGTAGCCCGGGCAAGCGGATGGTCAGGCTTCGTTTCTCGTCGGCAAAGCGTTCGCTGATTACAGCTCCGATGCCGCCCTCGCTCAGATTCGTCGTGTGACCTTGCAGGATTAACGGCTTCTTAAAATGACGGGATTCAATTGTTATTGGGAGATCAACCTCGACGCGGCGAAAGGCTCGCACGCTGTCAAAATCTGGAAGCGGTTCTGAAAGCGAACTTTCCATCGGTCCCGCCAGGTCCCAGTCGTGGTGCACATGATCGATCTCTCGGTCCAGCCGGAATCGGACGGCCCCTCGGCAAGTTCGACAAAGGGGAAACTCCTCGCCTCGAATCACCAGCACTTCATGCACTGCTCGATGCTGATTCAAGTGTTTGACTAGGTAAACGCCACTCGCCGGGGCAAGCTGCCCGGGTTGACACACTACAGTTTGGGGATCCCCGTTGGCCACAGGACCTCGAGTCGTCAAGTTGATATAGCCAGCAAAAACCGGGGAACCTCGGCCAGAGGAAACTGCGACGGGACTTTCCTAAACTTACCCCAAATTACTACCACAAGAAGGGCATCACGGAAATGTTAGCGAGAGCAGCCGTGTGGCTCTTTCGGTCCCATCTGGAAAGCGTGCGGTGCGATTTCCTTGACCCGTCCATGCAGCCGGAATACTCTTTAACTTGTGCCTTCCGTGGGTAGATATCTCCGTTTTGGAATAGCGATTGCCGTCATTGTCGGTGCGCTGTCCTACCTGGCGTTCACCGGTATTCAGCAGACTAAGAGCTACTACGTCACCATCAAGGAACTGCAAGGGATGGGCGATCAGTCGCACAGCAAGCGTCTGCGCGTCGCCGGACAGGTGGTCCCGGGCAGCATCCATCGTAAAGGCGCCGGCGCCGACTTTCAGATCGACGAGCAAGGGCTCAAGCTGCAGGTAGCGTATCGCGGTACCGAGCCGCCTCCAGACACCTTTAAGGACAATGCGCAGGCTCTGGTCGAAGGGTCGTATGGCAACGATGGCGTTTTTCACGCGCAGCAGATTCAGGCAAAGTGCGCCTCGAAATACGCGCCTGCAGCGAACCAGTCAAGCACGATGACTCAGGCCGAGGCAAAGCCCGCCGCGCAGACTTCTAACTGACGCTTGAGGGATTCTTCAGTCCATTCCGAAGATTATTCCCATTCTGAACCGGCAGTTGTTCTCGAGAGCGTAAGCAAGTTGTTCGGACGATTTGCGGCCCTGCATGATGTGAGCGCAACTCTGCCATGCGGGCGTCTGTACGGGTTGTTAGGCGAGAACGGAGCGGGCAAAACAACCCTGCTACGCATCGTTGCCGGACTTGCGCGTGCTTCTCACGGCAACGTGACGGTGCTTGGAAGTCGCGATCTCCGCCAAGTGAGCGGCCGAATTGGTTTCATGGCGCACGCCACACTCTTATACGAGGAACTCACAGCGCGCGAGAACCTCGCTTACTTTCGCGGTCTGTACGGGTCAAGTGCTACGTTTCCAATCGATGAGCTTCTCGATCGAGTGGGGCTAGCCAACGTCGATCGCAGGCGACGCGTAGGGCAATACTCGCAAGGTATGAAACAGCGGCTAGCGCTCGCACGCGCAATGCTCTGTTCTCCCGAGTTGCTCTTGCTCGATGAACCTTTCTCGAATGTCGACAGCAGGTCGATTGCGGCTATGTCGGCTCTGCTGGGATCGTTGCGCGATCGTGGAACGACCCTTGTCGTCATCACCCATCAGCTCGAAGCGCTCGCGGAACTCGCCGACGAATGGATCACGATGCACGCCGGGACGATCGTGAAGCGTGAAGCCGCGAGCCGATACGCGCCTTGTCCTGATGCAGAAAGTGCCCGAGGTGCGCGGTGAATCTGGCACGCACGGTCGCCTTACATTTGCGCAAGGATCTGCGCCTTGAGTGGCGCTCAAAAGACGCCAGCAACTCCATGTTATTTTTCGTGTTGCTGGTCGTTGTCGTTTTTGCGTTTGCCTTTGACCCGGTGGTCGAAGAATCGCGCGCCATTGCCGGCGGCATCGCGTGGATTGCACTGCTGTTTGCTACAGTGGCTGCGCTGAATCAGAGTTGGGCGCGTGAATTGCACAACAGCGTGCTCGATGCTTTACGACTAGCGCCTGCAGCTCCGAACGCACTTTTTCTGGCGAAAGTCGTCGCGAACTTCATCTTCGTTGCTGTCGTTGAGATTTTAATCGCGCCGATATTCATGGTTTTCTACAACCTCCGCGTGATCGGCTCCGCAACCGAGCTGATTCTGGTTGCCGCGCTGGGAACCTGGGCATTGGTGGTAAACGGAACTTTTTTCTCTGCACTGTCGATCCGCACTCGCAATCGCGAATTGATGCTGCCTCTCATCCTTTTCCCCATTTCTCTCCCGGCGCTGCTCGGAATGGTCGTCGCGACTACCGACATCCTGACCGGCGATGCCGATCCAACGATCGGAATCAAATTGCTTAGCGTCTACGACCTCGTGTTCACAATCGTCTCGCTCCTGCTGTTTGAGCCGGTATTGGGAGCGGAATAAAAGCCGGATCGACCGTCATCGCTCCCGGCGAAGATTTCCGGGTTTGTTTAGGGCTAAACCTGCGCGAGTTTTCTCCAGGCAGCTGCTAGCATTTACTCATGTCCCCGACCTGGAGCCTGCGGCTGCTGGAGTTCGATCGCGTGCGCGAGATGCTGCTCGCCTACTGCGGCTCCGACGTGGGCCGCCGCCGAGTCGCGGATCTTGATCCTCAAGATGAGCCGGGGTGGATTCAGCATCAACAGAAACTCACCGAAGAAATTCGAAAATTCCTGGAAACCGGCGGAGCATTCGATTTTCATGGCCTCACCGACTGTCGCGAGCTTCTGAAGAAAGCTCAAATTGGCGGAGCAGCGCTAGAAATCCCGGAACTGCGCGAGGCTCTTTCGGTGGCCGATCGCGCCGACGAATGGCGCGCCATTGCACTTCAACCTCCGGCATCACTCGACGGCGGATGGCCTGCAATTCGCGAGCTCTCGCTCGCTCTCGCCGATTTCACGCTGCTGCTTCGCTTTTTTCACGGCAAGATTCTTCCCGACGGCACCCTCGACGATCGCGCATCGCCGGAGCTGACGCGCTTGCGGAGGGAGATCGAGCGGCAGAAGCGCGAAATTCAGACTTCGCTCCGCAGCTATCTGCGGCACTTGGCTGAAGGGGGAGCCACGCAGGACGAGCTGATCACGATCCGCGGCGAGCGCTTTGTTATTCCCGTAAAGATCGAACAGAAGCGGCGCGTGAACGGAGTCGTGCACGGCGCGAGTTCCAGTGGGCAAACCGTGTTTGTTGAGCCGCTGGAAACTATCGATCAGAACAACGAACTTGTGCGCCTGCTGGAGGAAGAAAACGCCGAGATTCATCGCATTCTGCTGGAGATGACCGTTCACATTGGCGAGCAGGCGCCTGCGCTGGAAACCGCGCTCGATGTGCTGGCTGAAATTGAATTGCAGTTTGCCAAAGCACGCTTCGCGCGCGATTACCAGTGTGTGCGACCGCGGGTTTTGGATGGACAAGGTGGACTGAGTGGACTCGATGGACAGGACTCGAACATCAGGAATTTCCTTCGAGTAGTGAATGCACGGCATCCTGTTTTGGAGCGCAATCTTCGCGAGCATAGCGGTTGTGTGGTGCCTATTTCCTTTGAGCTTGCAGAAGGCAGCCGACAGCTGATCATCAGTGGGCCTAATACGGGAGGAAAAACTGTCGCGTTAAAAACCATCGGTCTGCTTGGCCTCATGGCACAATCGGGACTGCCGGTTCCTGCAGAAGCTGCAGAGCTGCCGGTCTTTGACTCCGTATTTGCAGATATTGGCGATTATCAATCCATCGAGCAGAACCTTTCCACTTTTTCGGCACATGTCAGAAATATCGACATCATTTCGAAGACAGCTACATCACGTTCGCTGGTGCTGCTGGATGAACTCGGCTCTGCGACTGATCCGGAGGAAGGCGCGGCGCTCGCTGTCGCCATCGCTCGACACTTTCTCTATCTTGGCGCGACCAGCATCATCTCTACGCATCATACTGCGCTGAAGGTCTATGCGGCCAACACGCCCGGTGTAGTGAATGCGGCTGTTGGGTTCGACGAAAAAACACTGCAGCCAACCTACGAACTGAAGGTCGGCGTGCCAGGAGCCTCAGCCGGCATCAATATCGCGCAGCGACTTGGCCTCAATTCACAAATTATCGCGGCTGCACGCCAGCGACTTGCTGGACAAACACAAGACGTCGCGCGCTTTCTCGATCAGCTCCATCAACAGCTCGAAACTCTCGAGAGAGAACGGACCGAAGTGCGCCGACGCGAGCAGGAGGTCGCGCGCGAAAAGAGCCGTCTCGACCTGGAAGGCATGAAGGAGCAGCGGCAGCAGGTGCGTGATATGGAGAAGAAACTCGAACAGCTACTAAGAGACTTCGAGTATCAGGTACGAGAGGTGATCAATACCGTCGAAGATCGCGCTGCTGCGCAGAAGATGTCGAAAGATGCGGAGCGCCGAGTTGCGCGGTTGCGTCGTGAGTTCAAGGAACAGTTCGACGCGACCGTAGTGGCTCATCGCACGGGGGCGGATCGCGGTGATCCGAACGCGCGTCCCGGCGAAGTGAAGTATGTGGCTGAAGGCGATGTCGTCCGTTTGAAGTCGCTCGGGCGAGATGCCGTGGTGAAGCGCAAGATTGACGAGAACACATTCGAAGTGGAAGCCGGCATCATGAAGATGCGGGTTTCCAAGGCGGACATTGCAACTATCGTCAGATCCACTGCTGCAGATCGAGCTCTGTCGCCTGTCGCTGCAGCCCGCGCGCATGGCATATCAGTGTCGCTCAAGAATGAAGACGACGATCTCACTGTTCCGACGGAAATCAATGTCATCGGGCAAACCGTGGAGGACGCCACGCGCGAAGTAGAGAAGTTCGTGGATCGGGCCTTTCTGGCCGGCATGCCGCGTGTGCGCGTCGTACATGGGAGCGGGATGGGCATCTTGCGGAAGGCGCTGCGACAATTTCTAAAATCGCACCCTCATGTGGCCATAGTCAGTGAGCCTCCACAGAAGGAAGGCGGAGCCGGGGCGACTGTTGTTGAGCTGAGAGTCTAAACGTAGATACCACGGGCCACGGATTATGCTACGCAATTATGCCTGCTTTCCGAATTACAACCGGCACGAATCCAGGCGCGCCGTTCGTCCAGGAAGCAGCCATAACGGCAATAGCACAACGGGTCCAAAGAAGAGGCAGAGCAACCCCCACTTATGCTCATCGCGGCCACGTGCGCCCGCGACTTTCACGACGAAATGCCAGCAGATATAAAGAATAGCTATCCAAATGGCAAAGAAAACGTAGCCCATAACCTAAAAACATAGTCCCATCACCCATTTCACTGCAATGGTCGCCTCGCACATCAATAAAAAACCCGACCATTGCTGGTCGGGCTTCTCATATATCAATTGGTTCATCCAGTTTTTCGCTGCCGGCGTCGACGTCCAGCCTGAGCGTCTTCCCGAATCGAAACTACGCGGTTGTTGCGTTTCAGCTCTTCGTCCGCTTCCCGGCTGCTGATTCCCTGCCCTCGTTTCTTCTGGCCCAGAACGCCAAGGTTCTGCTGCGGCCGGGCTTCCGAAATGGGATGGAGTTTCTTTTTAGTGTTGCCCGATCCTTTGGCTTCCTGCGAGGCCTGATGATGGCGGTTTGAGTGACGTTCGTGCGCAGCAGAGACACGGACGTCCTTTTCATCCGAGAATTCCAAGTTGACGTCCTCATCGTCATTAAAATCAGCGGCAGCAGCATGAGGTGCACGCGAGCCTCCTTCGTGCGCAGAGGCAGTCATTTGAGCCATCCGCCGGCTGCGGGCACGGGGCATCGGCATCGCCGCACTCTCGCCTTTTACTCCGATTGAGATTTCGCGAAGAGCTTCGGCGGATGCGTCGACGCGCGGCGTCTTCACGGCGAGGTCGCCGATTGAAAGCATGCCGACCAACTCGCCATCCTCGCAGACAGGAAGGCGGCGAATTTGCTTGTCAGCCATCAGTTTGGCCGCTTCCTCTATATCCGCGTCGGGTTCGATGGTCTCGAGCTCGTGGCTTAACACATCCTCGATGTTGGTTTCTGCCGGATTCTTGCCATCGGCTATACAGCGAACCACAATATCGCGATCGGTGATGATGCCGACGATATCCTCATCCTCATCGACCACCGGCACTGCTCCTACGTTTTCGACCTTCATGATCGAAGCTGCTTCCTCCAACGTGCTGTTCATCTGAACGGTTTCCACTTCGGTGGTCATTACGTCGCTGACCTTCATTCAACACTCCTCTCATCCGAGACCAGAAATGATGCTTTGCGCGGATTCGCTTTGTTAGAAAACCTTAGGAGAGGCCCACGTTGTCCTGCGGTCAGAAAAACCCGGAGCAGCGCGTTTTGTAAGCGATTCGCACAAACAGGAAAAGGGGACTTTCAACACATTTGAGCAGGTCACAATCTATGCCTCGTCTGGACTGGCTAGAATGAAATCGTGAGCTCCCTGGGTAAGCTGCTCATTGTCGCTGGAGGATTGCTGATCCTGATCGGCTTCCTCGTTCTGCTGGCCGGACGCGCCAATGTGCCGCTGGGACGCCTACCCGGCGATATCAGTTACCGGGGGAAGAATACGGCCGTGTTCTTCCCCATTACCACATGCATAATCCTCAGCATTGTGCTCAGCTTGGTGTTATGGCTGCTGAACCGGTTCTTGCGATAGGAGACATCGCTGGTTGTCGAGTGCGGCTAGGCTCGGGCCTCTGACATGCCGATCTTCTCTACGGGATAGCCGAGCTCAACCCACGCATCCAGTCCGCCAAGCAGCGGACGAACGCGCGTAATCCCTCGCTTTTTGAGTTGCAGCGCCACCCGGGCGCTGGTCGCTTCGTTGGGTCAAGTGCAATAGAGAATGATGTCGCGATCGCGTGGGATTTCCACGTGACGGTCCTCGATCTGCTCTGGCGTTAATCGCATGGCGCCGGCAATTTGCATCGACTCGTCACCTAAGGAGACCTGATTGCGCAGATCGACGATCACCACAGGAATGCCGCGATCGATCTCTTCCTTGAGCTCGTCCGGACTTATGCGTGACACTCGGAGTTTGTGAATGAACCGCCGTCGCTGGATGTATTTAAAGACAATCCATCCTATGGCGGCCACAATGGCCAGCGCCAATATCGAAGCTCCTGTGCGTCGGAGCAGCGCGAGAACACTTTCGATCTGCCGATGAAAGAGGCGGCCTGCGATTAGAACTGCAGTCGCCCAGAACAGCGTCCCGCAAATGTCGTAGACCAGGAACCTGATCCAGGAGAGCCGGACGATGCCCGCCATTGGCTGAGCAACTGTATTCAGGCCAGGAAGAAATTTGGAGATCAGAAGCGAACTGGCGCCGCGTCGCACAAAGAGGTTTTCGGTATTCTTCACGCACGAGTCCGGCTCGAGCGAGATGCGGCAGAGCAGGCTAAGCATGCGTCCGCCTTGCGAGCGGCCGAGCTGGAACCACATCAGATCGCTGATGAATGCGCCAAAGAAGGTCACACCCAGCAGCACAAAGAAGCTGATCTTCCCTTCCACGCTCAACGCGCCTGCGGTCAGTAAGAGGGGGAGCGAAGGCAAAGGGACCCCCGCTTGCTCGGCAAGTACCCAGAAGAAAACGACGGAGTATCCATGCTGGACGAGAAAGCGCGTTAATTCGGTGGCTTCGTGACCCATGGCGAGGAACTCTGGCGTGCGCCCTTGTTAGAGTATTCGGAACCGAGGAAAGCGCCAAAATGTTTGTGTGGGCTTGCGATGCAAAACAGTGAACATGTTCTAACCGACACGCCGTCTCCGGCAGACGCCCGCCTCAGCTATGGTCAAGACCAGTTCCAATTTGGGGATTTACGCGTTCCACAGGGCAAAGGTCCATTTCCGACGGCGATGTTCGTTCACGGAGGCTTCTGGCGCGCCCGTTACGACCTGCAGCACGCTGGCTTTTTCTGCGCGGGATTAGCCAAATTAGGCTTCGTCACGTGGAACATCGAGTACCGGCGCGTGGGGAATCCAGGTGGAGGCTGGCCTGGCAGCTTCGAAGATGTTACTGCCGGCTACCAATTCCTCCGGCAGCTTGCGGGTAAGTATCCGATTGACCCCAAGCGCGTTCTCGTAATCGGACACTCCGCTGGCGGGCAGCTCGCGCTCGCCCTTGCCGCTCACCATAATTCCATGCGCGCAGCCGTCGCATTGGCTGGAGTTGTGAACTTGTACCGCGCCTGGGAGCTGCACCTCAGTCACGACGCTGTCGCTGAATTCTTAGGTGGCCCGCCGGATCGCGTTCCTGAGCACTACCATGAGGCCTCTCCCGTCGAACTGGACATCCATTGCAAGCAGCTTATCGTCCATGGCGTTCGCGACGATACGGTTCCGAACGAGATGAGCCGCGACTATGTTGAGCGAAAGAAAGCGAACGGAGAAGACGTAAAGTTCCTGCAGCTTTCCCAATCAGGACACTTCGATTTGATTGATCCAGAGTCGACTGCCTGGCTGAGCATTAGAGATAGCTTGAGGAAAATTGCCCTGGGATGACGCGCAAAGCTGCCTTCCATAAAAGAGACTTCTATTTCTGCGTTTTCTCTTCACTCCACAACTGTCCCAGCGGCCCCAAATCGAGATTCAGGTCTTCGGGTCTAAGGCCAAACTGGGCGGCCAGTTCGCGGATTTTTTTTTCGAGCTTCATTAGCGCGAGGCCCATCTCTTCGATCTGAGCGTCGGCGAGGGTTCCGCCTTCCATGCGGCGGATCGCCTGACGCTCCAGTAAGCGGCGCAGCAACTCGATGAGGCTTAGCACCAGGCGAGCCAAGCCTTGCTCAATATTCTCGGAGTTGCAGTCGATGCGCTGCGTAGTACCGCTGGAGAGCGCCGCCAGTTCCTGATTCAGTCCTGCAATGGCGTGCTCCATATCATTCGGCGAGATATTTTTGGGCTCGTCGCTCAGTCTGGGACTCCCATCGCTACCGAGACAATCAATGAGGAAGAGCGTCGGTGCCATTCCTCGGTGATCCCCCTCTGCCATCCGTGTTTAATCTTTTTCGCGCAGTTGGTTGAAGAATGCTGTCGCAGGCCATGGACCTGTCACAGGCACAGACGCTAGCTTGAGTTTCTCACGAAACTTTTCAATAGACGTCCTCGAAACCAGCGCGTACAACCGAACACCATCAGGAGTTTCCTGCTCACGCCACTCCAGAGCGTTGTCCCCAGCCAAATTCTTAATCTCATTCGCCTGATTGTCGACTTTACGCAACTGAGCGGCACGCGCGCGTAGATGTTCGCCCCCCGTTGTCCGTTCCTGCATCGCCGTTTCTTTTGAAACAATTCGAACTTCCATCTGGACGTTATCTGCGTGATTCAGCAGGAAATCCTTATATCGGAGTGATTCCTGACTCAAATGCGCCCTCATCTCCTCACTGCTTAACCATGTCGGAAAGCGGAACGGAACGACAGCTCTGCGCGCAAATACCGCCTGCGTAACGCGGTGAAATTCCAGCGCAGCCCGCTGAAAGTTTTTGGCGGAAATCGAGCTTCGTTCCATCTCCGAGCAGAGTGCGATCAGGCCCGAGTCGTCCACTGGCTCAAGCCGCGAGCCCAAAACTCCGTCCGGGGGAAAGTCCGTTTGACCTTGGCCCAGAACAATGCAATACGCGAGCAGAGTTATCACCACAGCTCACCTTCCGAGCTGCTTTTGATCGATATGCTTGAAGGCGGTTTCTACGGAGGTGAGCACGGCATTGAGACCGAGGTAGACGAGATCCACACCAGCGATCGAAATGACCAGGCTGCCGTGGAGGACTATGCCTGCATTCAACACATGATCCAGAATTTCCAGTAACGAGGCTTCCTGCTCAGGACCTTGGGCTGGGGTTAGGATCGCGTTTCGGTTAGCGGTCATGGGGAGAGCGAACACCCTTCGGCAACGCTCAGGCAGCTCCGTTCACAAAGTCAACCGGCAATGGCATAGAACAACGCCATTCTAACCGACACATCTTCCAGCAGTTCTGGTTCCCTTGACAAAACCTGTCTCAGATATTCTCCGTATAATCAAAAAGTTAACAAGATTGGAACCTTCTAATGACAAAACCTTAGGGCCTCGATTAGAATTATGACAACGTGGCGAGGAGTGAAGTTTACTGGTTAGGAACTGCTCGCCGGAATCCCCCGGAGTATAGCTTTGTCGTCCGTCCTCTCGCTGAAGGACAGCTCGCGCGAATTACTGGTTGAAATCCTGGGCGCGCTCAATCCCTATTACAGCGACGTAACCGAAAAGTGGCGCGAGCAAGTCGCGGCAGAGTTTGGCTTTGGACGGCGTGAGCTTGGCGCTCTGGAGCGCTTGAGCCTTCAAACTGCGCACTCCTTTTTCTCGCATAACGATCTGCCTGGGTTCTTCGAAAATGCCGACTACTTCGGCATGCGTCTTGCAAAACTGCAAGTCGACACGCGCGCCGTAGCGCGATCACTCGAGATTTATCAGGAGCTGTGCGAGCCGTATTTGAGCGGGCTCTTCGGCGCACGATTGAAGGAAGTCAGCGCGACGCTGGACGTTCTAAAATCTTCCACGTTCATCACCGTTTCCGGTGCGTACTTCGACGCAAAGACTAGTGAGTTCGCGACGTTGCTGCGCGTGCTCGATGCCGAACTGTCTGCCGGACAAATTTCCGGGATGTTCGAGAAAGTGCTGGAGATTACGAGCGCAAACTTCGGCGCCTCGATGGCGGCGATTTTATTGCGGCGACCCGAAGGAGATGGTTTCAGACTCGAGAGTTCCCTTGGCGTTGAAGGATTGCTTCCCGCAGACGCCGAGTTCGAGTTGGGACAAGGACTGTGCGGCAGCCTGGTCACAACCGGCGAACCTGACATGGTACTCGACGTCGCCAATGATCCGCGTATTCTGCATCCGGCGATTAAGGAGCGCGCGACCTCGCTTTGGGGCGTGCCGCTGAAGACGGGCAAGACCGTCATTGGCGCGCTGATCATTGGGTTTGCGCGTCCTTACGAATGGCTGCCGAATGAACGCGACCTGATGCGTGCTATTGCGGAACGCACAGTAATGGCCATTGAACGCGCGCAGTTGACCGAAGAACTGCGAGCGCGTGAAGCTCGCATTGCAGAGCTTTCTGCGCACTTGCTGGCGGTCCAGGAAGACGAGCGCAAGCGCATCAGCCGCGAGTTGCACGATGAGACCGGACAGTCCCTGATGGTGATTCGTCTTTATTTGGGAATGCTCGAAGCGCAGCTCACGGGACGAACTGCCAAAGGCAAGATTCGCGAGACCGTTGCCGTTGTTGATCGGACGATCGAGGGCATTCGGCGCATAATTGCGCGTCTATCCCCACTGCTATTACAAGAGTTGGGATTGGTCGCGGCCATTCGCAAAGAAGCCAAAGATTTGGCCAAGGCCACTGGGGTGAAGGTCCGCGTAGCCATCAACGAGGACGTCGGCCGTCTGGCTCCGGAAATTGAAGCAGCAATTTATCGTGTAGTGCAGGAATCCCTGCACAACGTTGCCAAACATGCGCAGGCGAAGTCAGCATCGGTGCAGATGAGCCGCCACGAGAACACGGTGTATCTGTCGATCGAAGATGACGGCATCGGCATGCCGGCTAAGGTGAATAGTCCGCGGAGCCACTCGTTTGGCCTTGCGGGAATCAAAGAACGAATAGCTTCTCTGGATGGTGAGGTGCGTGTCCATTCCGAGAAGGGGAAAGGTACGCGGCTGGAGATCATGGTTCCTGCGCGACAATACCATGAGGCCATGTCGCAGACGGCGTAAATAACGCAAGTCAGGTAATCAAATGCCAAAAATCAGAGTTCTACTAACCGATGACCACACACTTTTTCGCCAGGGCGTTCGGCGGCTTCTGGAGACCGAAGCAGATTTTGAAGTAGTTGGCGAGGCGTCCGATGCTGGAGATTCCGTCGAAAAGGCGCGCGAGCTGCGTCCTGACATCGTGCTGATGGACATCGGCATGCCCGGCCTGTCATCGTTTGAAGCGGCGCGGCAGATTCGCAAGAACCGTCCGGAGACGAAGATCCTTTTCCTCACCATGTACGAGGACGAAGACTACCTCGTGCAGTGCCTGGAAGTCGGCGCCGCTGGCTACGTGCTCAAAGACACGCCGGCTCCGCAACTGCTCACCGCCGTGCGCGACGTGTACAAGGGCGGCAAGTATCTGAGCTCGCAGGTGCTGGGAAAACTTGTCGAAGACTTCCGTTCACGCGTGCGCGACACGCGCATGAGGCCGCGCATCTCGACTCTCACTCCGCGCGAGCGCGAAATCCTCAAGCTCCTCGCAGAAGGCAATTCGGTGAAGGAGATCGCCGTGATTCTCGGCCTCAGCGTTAAAACTGTGGAAGCGCACAAGTTCAATCTGATGCGTAAGCTCGACATCCACAACAAGGCACAACTCGTGACTTACGCGATCCAGAAGAAGATCATCAAGATTCCAGTGAACCAGTAGCCTCCTCCTGAATCCTCAAGCCTCGCTTCGGCGGGGCTTCTTTTTTGCTGCACCATGGAGACAAGGAGGAAGGCTGTTCCTTTTGTCATTCCCGCTTTTGCGTTGTCATTCCGAACCGCTGCTTTTGCGGTGAGGAATCGCTATAGGAGGTGAAACTGTAGCGCATAGCGGGAATCTTGCATCCTGATTGGCCATATTGCATCATTGAGAGGAAGCATGCTTGCGATCCGGTTCAATACGGCGCTCGGATTATTGCTCACGGGCGTGCTTCTCATGGCAGCACAATTCGTGTTGCTGACTCATCCGTCTCTCGCCCATCCGCTGCCGCGGACGGTACTGACTTCCAGTGATACGCAAGATACTCGAGAGGCGGGCTGCCACGAAGAGTCAGCGCCGACGAACCAGGCTCCTGAGAATCACGATTGCTGCAGGGTCGGCCATCTGCGTGCGATTGGATCTGCGCAGGTGAGCATTGCTCCCGTGTTCGCCGCCACTTCGGTCGATGACTCGTTTATCCAATGGGCGAGTCTCGATCAAACTGCTTCGCCTGCCAGCCAGATTTCCGACACCGGCCCACCCGGCTCCGCAGTTCCAATTCGGGTCTAGATCGAGTTCTCACTGCTGAACTGCGGGACGCCTCGTCTCGCTCTCCTCACCTCTCGCACAGCACGCGGAGAATCGATGCGAACCTTTGTATTTTTCTTTATCACGGTCTATATCACAGCGAACATCTCTGTCGCTCAGAGCGATACTCGTTCCACTCAGGGCGGAATGCCTGAGCCTGCAGGCCACATGTCCATGAGCGAGGGCTTGTCGCAATTGATTGAAGTGATCGAGCAGCACGCGACAGCCGGCACCGATGTCGAGCCGATCTCCACGCCTCAGAACATGCTCATGACTTCGCGAGGCGAGTGGATGTTCATGCTGCACGGCGTCGCCTTCCTGAACGAAACGCAGCAGACCGGCCCACGGGGAGGCGCCAAGTTTTTCTCAACAAACTGGATTATGCCAATGGCGCAGCGAGAGCTTGGCCGTGGAACGCTGACCTTGCGCACGATGCTGAGTCTGGAACCGGCGACGGTTTCGGACAGGCGCTATCCCCTCCTCTTCCAGCAAGGTGAAACTGCGTTCGGCAGGCCGATTGTTGATGGGCAGCATCCACACGATTTCTTTATGGAAGTGGCAGCCATGTACGACGCAAAGCTGGGCGAGAATACGCTGCTCTCCATTTACTTCGCGCCGATGGGCAGCCCAGCTTTAGGACCGATGGCCTATCCGCACCGCGCGTCGGCTTCGGAAAATCCAGTAGCGACACTCGGCCACCATCTGCAGGACTCAACTCACATCGCCGACGACGTGATCACCGTTGGACTCACTCACCGGAAGCTGCGGATTGAGGCTTCGGGTTTCCACGGCCGTGAACCCGACGAGTTCCGCTGGAATCTCGATTCGGGAAAGATTGACTCGTGGGCTACGAGGTTCACCGTCAATCCCGGACAGAACTGGGGTCTTCAGTACTCCATCGGACAACTTGCCAGTCCTGAGGAACTGGCGCCTGCCGAAGATCTCAGGCGCATGACGGCATCGGTCATGTACAACCGGCCGTTCCGCAATGGGAATTGGGCATTGATGTTGCTGTGGGGTAGAAATCAAAGCCTCACCGACGAAAATGTGGGGAACAGTTATCTCGCGGAATCGACTGTTCGCCTTCATCGCAACAGCGTCTGGACGCGCATTGAGAACACGGATCGCACGAATGAGCTGTTGCTCGATGGCAGTCCCATTCCACCTGGATTCGAGGAGCGCTACTTCACGCGCATGCAGGCGTACACGGTGGGCTACGATCGCGAGATCGGCCACATTCCGCATTTGTCAACGGCCCTTGGAGGACAGCTGACGTGCTATGGCGTTCCGGATGTGCTGAAGACCGCGTATGGAGATCATCCGATCGGAGCGAACGTATTTCTACGCGGTCGGATTGAGTAGAACTTCGGAACGCCGCGATCAAGCACTCTGATTCTTGAATTCGTTGAAGCTGATGCGATTGCCGAATGGATCGATCACGTGCATTGCCCGCGCGCCGTAGAACTCGTCCTGGATTCCAGGACGCAGATATTTGTAACCTTTGCTCGTAACCTCACGATGAAATTCATCGACTCCGGTCATCTCGACGTGAATGTGAGCGCCAGGCGAGCCGTCGCCGTGATGCTCACTCAAATGAAGGCGCAGATCGCCGCGCGAGATCTGCATGTACACGGGCATCCCAGGTTCAAACGTGTGCTCCCAATCAACTTTGAATCCGAGGAAGCCGCAGTAGAATTCTTTCGCCTTTTCGACTGAGAAGATGCGGAGAATCGGCACTGTGCGGATGAATGTAATCGCGGCCTTCGGCTCCGAGCCGGTTGCGGTCATAGCTATCTTGTGAAAATATCTTTGATTGCTTGTTTCATGACCTGCCCGCCGACCTCCGCGATCGCATTGGTCAGGGGGATGTCTTTGGGACAGATCTCAACGCAGTTCTGAGCGTATCCGCATTCTTGAATTCCGCCGTCACCCATGAGCGCGTGCAAACGATCTTCTTTCAACGCGGCGCCTGTTGGATGGGTGTTAAATAGCCGAACCTGGGCGATGGGCGCTGCGCCGACGAAGTTGGTCTTATCGTTGAATTGGGGGCAGACCTCCATGCAGCAGCAGCATGAAATACAGCGTGAGAGTGGGTACGCGGCTTCCTGTTGTGTCGTGCTTTGCCGTGGACCTGAACCCAGATCGTAAGTGCCATCAACCGGTACCCAAGCCTTCACTCGCTTAAGGTTCTCGAACAGTACAGATCGATCCACCGCAAGATCGCGGATCACTGGAAACTTCGACAGCGGCTCGAGAGTGATTGGCTGCTCGAGTTTGTCAATGAGTGCGGAGCAGGCCATGCGGGCTCGACCGTTGATCCGCATCGCACACGAGCCACAGACTTCTTCGAGGCAGTTCGAGTCGTAGGTGATCGGACGCGAAGGTTTTCCGTCGCGCGTCACGGGATTGGCGGCGATGTCCATCATCGCCGAGATCACGTTCATCCCGGGCTTCCAGGGCAACGCAAATTCTTCCCAACATGGAGTTGATTTGGGTGAGGCTTGGCGTTTGATTTTTATCAGTACGGTTTTGCCGTTTGGGGCCATTGTTCTCCAGATTTTTTTTGTTTGTCATTCCGAATCCGTCTCAGGCGGATGAGGAATCTCTATAACACCGTTACCTGTGGTAGTGGGGAATCCTCTACACCTCTCCTAAATGCATGGAGAGGCACCGCTCGGAATGAGAAATGCTTCTCAGTATTTCCTCGGCCGCGGCTTAATCAATGACGTATCCACCGGCTCAAATTCAAACCGCGGCTCATCCGCATCCGGCGCAAAGTAAGCCTTCGTCGTCTTCAAAAAATTCACATCATCCCGTTCCGGGAACTCGGGCTTGTAGTGCGCGCCGCGGGACTCGTTGCGTAACGCTGCTCCCTGCGTGATTACGCGTGCGAGTTGCAACATGTTGTAAAGCTGTCTCGTGAAGGCGAACGACGTATTCGCCCACATTTCGCGGTCACTCAGGTTGATGCGCTGATAGCGTTCGAGGAGTTCGACGATCTTCGCATCCGTCTGCTGCAGGGCTCCGTTGTAGCGTATGACTGTTACGTTCTTCGTCATAATCTCGCCCAACTCGCGCCAGAGTCGGAAGGGATTCTCTGTTCCCTCCGAACTCATCAATCGGCCGTTGATCTCTTCCTGTCTCTTGCGTTCCGAATCGAACGCACCGTTCACACTCGCCGACTTCGCCTGATTTCTCGCGTACGCGAGCGCCTGCGGGCCGGCTACGAAGCCGCCAAAAATGCACGACACGAGCGAATTCGCCCCTAAGCGGTTCGCGCCATGGTAGCCGTACTCACATTCGCCGCACGCGAAGATACCCGGAATGCTGCTGGCCTGCTTGAAGTCCACCCAGAGTCCACCCATGGTGTAGTGCATTCCCGGGAAGATCTTCATCGGCGTGACACGCGGATCGTCGCCCACGAACTTTTCGTAAATCTCCAGAATGCCTTCAAGCTTGCGGTCGAGGGTGGCGCGATCGATGTGGGTGAGGTCGAGGTAAACCATCGGTTGTCCATCGATGCCGAGTCCGTGCTCGTAAACAACTTTGTGGATTGCTCGTGTGGCTACGTCGCGCGGAACGAGGTTGCCGTACTTCGGGTACCACTCCTCGAGGAAGTACCAGCGTTCCGATTCGGGAATGCTGCGGGGATCGCGCTTGTCTCCCTGCGTCTTCGGAACCCAGACGCGCCCACCTTCGCCGCGCGCCGATTCCGACATCAGGCGCAGCTTGTCATCGCCCGGGATCGACGTCGGATGCACCTGGATAAATTCGCCGTTCGCATAGTACGCGCCTTGCTGATAGAGCGCCGACTGCGCCGATCCGGTGCAGACCACGGAATTGGTAGATTTTCCGAAGATCGCCCCAATGCCACCCGACGCGATGATCACCGCGTCGGCGGGGAAAGTGCGGACCTCCATCGAGCGCAAGTCCATAGCGCAGATGCCACGACAGATTCCCTGCGAATCGATGACTGCAGACAGAAATTCCCAGCTTTCAAACTTGCTCACGCGGCCTTCAGATTCATATCGGCGCACTTGCTCATCAAGCGCATAGAGCAATTGCTGGCCGGTCGTCGCTCCGGCGAATGCGGTGCGGTGGTAGAGAGTTCCTCCAAAGCGACGAAAATCGAGCAGTCCTTCCGGTGTGCGATTGAAGGGTACGCCCATGCGGTCGAGCAGATCGATGATGCCGGGCGCTGCCTCGCACATGTCCTTTACCGGAGGCTGGTTGGCGAGAAAGTCTCCGCCATAGATGGTGTCATCGAAGTGCTGCCAGGTAGTGTCGCCTTCGCCTTTGAGGTTCTTGGCAGCATTAATTCCGCCTTGTGCGCAGACGGAATGAGAGCGCTTCACTGGCACAATGGAAAAGAGATCCACGTGTCCACCAGCTTCGGCGATCTTGATGCTCGCCGAAAGCCCTGCCAGTCCGCCGCCTACAACGATGATCTTCGGATTCGCCATTATGTGTTCTTTGTCATTCCGAACAGCCGGTGTGCGGGAAGGAATCCCTATCGCCTCGTACACAAGCCAAGGGATTATCAATCCAATTACTACCGGTTCGGAAGAAACTCCTAATCACGTGGCCGAGCTTCATAGCAGTCCGTAGGGATTCCTCACCGCAGAACCGGGGATTCGGAATAACAAACGGAGAAACTCAATGCACCTGCTCGCCTTCCACCTGTCTGGCTGTCGCGGGATCAGTGCCCATGTGTCGCCACGCCGGATCAGGAGGCGCTACGAAGGCTCTCACCGTTACCATTCCCACAATTACAAAGAGCAATCCAATAACCAGGCAGACTCCACCCACTTTGCGTCTGGCGCGCTCGCCTTGTGCGATTCCCCATTTTGCGCAGAAGAGCCAGATTCCATAAGCGAAGTGCCACGACGCGCAGATGATCGCGATGATGTAAAAGGCCAGCATCCAGGGATTCATCAGCTCCTGCTGAACTTTGCCGAATCCTGCGCCCGGATACTCCAGCAGTCTCGGTCCAGTGAACCTGAGGTGATACACGTGCTGGATGATGTAGGCAAAGGTGATGATCCCCGTCCAACGCTGGGCGGTGTACATCCAATTCCCCTGCCAGGGATAGGTAGTTACGTTCGACTCGCCGCGATACCAGATGTAAACGCCGTAAAGGGCGTGGTAAAGGATTGGAATGTAAATGAAGGTCCATTCCAGAAATGGAACGAACGGCAGTGAATTGAGAAACTTGATTTGCGTCGCGTATGCGTGAGGACCGTTGGTGGCGTATGCATTCGAGACAAAGTGCTCGAGAAGGAAGGCCCCTATGGGAACGATGCCGCTGAGGGAATGCAGCCGGCGAAGCAAAAATTCATGGCCCTGTCCTGCACGCAGCGGCTTAACGCCCGAACATCTCTCCTGCTCATAACCTGCGCTCGGAGGTGCTGCCGTTGCCATCGTTTCCTCAACTCTCCTTGGTGGTTCGGGAATGCACTAGCAAACTTCTCATTATCTGGGTCAGCGGAATAGCGAGTCAAATGCAGTCGCGCTTTGCACGATGATCTCAGCTTGGAAGTTCCTCTATGGAAGCGATGTCCTCGGCCTTAATCGCATATGCTGCGCTGGAAAGGTCTGCATATTGTTGCGGCCGATTCGTGCGGATGATGTCCACGACAATGTCCTCATACTCTTCATCCACGAATGCTACCTTCACAGATGCAATCTCTCCGTCTTTCATGTGGAGGATTACAGATTTGTGCTCATAGGCGCGGAGTTCTGAGATCGTCATATTTCTAGGAACGCGTTCCGACAATCTCACTTCAACGTCGTCACCTGCGCGCCAGACGGCTGATTCAACACGAACTGATCGTCGGAAAGAGGTATGTTCAGCTGCAGCTTGTCGATCGAGATCTTGATCGTGTACTCCTCTTTCGGACGGTTGATCGTAATCACCGAGGGAAAGCTGATGCCCCCGTAGTCGGCAAAGTCTTCATAGGTCGCCTTCGTTGCGATGGCGCCGCCAGCGTCGTAGATCATCTGCTGATGAGGCTTGAGGTCGGTGCGGGCGAACGTGATCTTGCGCTCCAGCCGCCACCAGTCTCCGTCGCGCTCCAGCACGTCAACGATGTAGTCGGGAATCTCCCAACTCTTCTTCTTATCGCGCACGTCAGGCATGACCTCCGTGCTTTGTTCGAGAAATGCGATCTCGGTGGGCTTGATCTCGTGGAGCAACAGAGAATCAAAGAAGACCTTAGGACGAAGGTTCTCGAGAGTATTCTTCGACGGCTGGGCCGGCTCATTCGCCGGCCCCATGATGAACTTGTTCAGCGGCGGAATCGAGAGCTTGAACGTGTTGCCGTCGCTGACCATATCGAAGGCCCGGCTTCCCACCAGCGGTAAGCGACCGATCACGTGCAGCATCTCCGGATCTTTCTCCAGGATGTTGCCCTTGATCTGCTGAATGTCGGTGACTTGCCCCTTCTTTGTACCGCCGAGCGAGGTAGCAATCTCAACTGACGCGCTCAGCGAGCGAATTTTCCGTGCTTCAGTGTTGATTTGCTCAACGAGCTGCGGCAGCGTGGCAGTAAGAAGGTTGGAAGTGTTTACCTGTCGGCGTTCCAGCTTGCGCGTATGAACCAAGCACCCGGAAATCGAGAGCGCAAGAAAACCTAGTGCGAGGGATTGAACTGCCGATCGTGTGTGCATGCCAACGGATGAGGGATTGCCGAAAAATTCAGTATATAAGAGCGCTTCAGTTCGGAACCGACGAGATCACGCTAGAGAAACTGAAATGCAGGCACGAACACGACTTTCTTGAGGGACTGGCTCAATTCAACGATCACCGGAGGGGCGCCAACGCTGACTTTATCAGCCTCCGCCGACTGCGCGGCGATACTGGGCGACATTTCGCTGGTGCTCTTCGAGACTCTTGGAGAATCGGTGGTGTCCCTGGTTGTCACTGACGAAATACAGATAATCTGTGTGCGTTGGATGCATAGCCGCAAGCAGTGAGTCTTTTCCTGGATTGGCGATCGGCCCCGGCGGTAGTCCCTGATTACGATAAGTATTGTATGGAGAGGAATATTTGAGATCGGAAGCGTAGATGGTTCCACGATATCGATTCGCCAACAGGGCAGCGTAGATGACTGTCGGATCGGTATCGAGCGCCATGTGCTGCGACAACCTGTTGTAGAAAACACCGGCGACCAAGGGCCGTTCCCCGGGCACAGCCGTCTCTTTCTCCACGATTGAGGCCATCGTGACAATGCGATGTACGTCACTGGTCAATCCGATCTGATGCGCCTCCTGATGGAATCGCTTTACCATGGCTGCGACCACATCAGGCGCCTTGTTCTTGCGCGAGAAACGGTAGGTATCTGGATACAGATAACCTTCCAGGCTCGGCGCGAATGGGTCGAGATCATGAACGAGTGCCACCTGGCTACGCGCCTGAGCGAGAAAGTTCTGCTGTGAATCAATGCCCAGCTTCTCGACCTCGGCGGCAATGTCGAAGATGTTGTATCCCTCGGGAACGGTGAGAACGCGAGCATAGGTGTCGCCGTGCGCGATGCGGTTATAGATATTGCTCAGCGTGTCCGGATGATCGAAGGCGTACTCCCCGGCCTTGAGGGAACGATGCCGGTAGAGATGCACAAGAAGAAACGCCCAGCGGCCACGAATAATTCCGGCTTGCTTCAGCTCTGTGGCGATGTGTCGAGCCGAAGAGCCGTTCTTGAAATCAACGAACGTCTGTTGCGACGGACCTGCGGGCAGCACATACACGAATCCCACCCAGACGACCGCTGCAACCAGCACGACAATGAACCACGCAAACAGCTTGCGCATTACCAAATTTTAGATTCATTTCAGCCTCGGCAGGCGCGCCGAATCCTATCGCTAAATTCCATTGGTACAGGCCCCGCAGTTACACGATTGCACAATGGGCAGTTCAGCAGTACACTCTTGCGAACCGTTCAAAGAGGCTAGTAAATCGATTTATGAATACTTCTTCTCGTTGGCATTTCGCCCTTCGTGCGCTTGTACTTGTGATCATTGCGACGCTCTATGCCGGAGCCGACGATGCCATTCCCCGCGCGGCATGGCGTATTCCGATTGGCCAACCTCCCGCCAATCCAGGAGGCACTAAGCCGGAGCTCGTAAACCAGAACATCGATGACGGCTATTGGCAGGGCGCCCCGGTCGGCGGATTCGGTGCGGGAACCTTCTCGCGATCCTATCGCGGACACTTCGAGCGTTGGCATGTGAAGGCCGGCGTGCACAAATATCAGGACGTTCCTTCAAATCAGTTCGCGGTCTTCGTTCAGCGCGAT
>DATEKE010000335.1:0-4322 GCA_035277605.1 Terriglobales bacterium
CACTTCACTCAACTGCCGACTCCGATGCATTTCCCGACATTCATGCTGATTCCCAGTCTCGTCGGAGTGGCCGTGCCGCTTTGGTTTCTGATTGCGAAGAAGAAAGCTTTTCACGCTGCGGAACCTTCGCTCTCCGCGTGAACTGCGAAGCTTGGCACAAGCTGCTGAGCCTCTAAACTTCTACGTTGCTGGCTGAAAGCGAACGACAGAAGCAAATATGAAACGCAACTGCACGGTCAGGACCCGGATTCGCCGCTAATTCCCTGCCCCTCTTTAATAAGAGGATGGAAAAACGGTTGTAAAGGCTTCCGATTAGGAAGCGTCTTGCCTCCGATCTTTCCGGACTAGCGTAAGTTGGAATTACGGTGCATCCACACCTTCACGGCACGATAACTGCGCTGCAGGGCGTTGCTGGTTTTTGTCTTCGCTGTTTCAAGCCCATTTTCCGTGTCTCCTTGAGCTAGCTCAAGACTGCCGAAGGTGGTGTTGCTCACGGCGATCGTTCGTTGCATTCCTGGAGTGCTCGAAGAAATTCGCACCGGACCGGTTGCTGGAAGCGTCTGCAACTGTGCCATTACATTTTGATCGAAGTCAGACGACATTTTTGCTGCCAGCGGCCAGGCTGACGATGTCGAAGCCGCCCACACTGCTCCATTCAGCGGCGCGCCTGGTTCACCCAGATTGATCACCGGAAGCACTGGAACGCTGCGGGGACTGCGGCACGAATCACCGCCGCATCCGCCATTGCAAAGCTCCGCGCTGAAATAGGACGCGTGTTTTCCCGCCGATATCCAAACCGCAGCTCCTTTATGGACCGCCTGCAACTCCGAGGCGCGTGCAAACATACTTCGCTCGCACACCGTCTGTTCATGAGCAGCGGCGTACCAGTACTGCGCTTGCCATGAGCCGTCTTTCTGCCTGGCGATCAGGGCTGAGACGTGCTCAACATCGCCGGGATGGCCATGACGACCACAATCGCGTGACCACAGATGAAAATAGTGCAGTTCCACACTGCCTTGCGCGCGTGGCATGGCCTGACCGTAGATCGTGCCATTGCGCGCAAGCACCCGCGGCACAGCTTCTCCGGAAGTCATCTCAGCCGGAAGGAGGTCGCACTCGTCGTGGCTGATCATGAACGAAGGACGGAACTGTTCCAGCAGCGCAGTCTCGAGTGCATCGGCCATGCCGTCATGATCGTCATCAACAGAAGCGGTTTGAGCCCAAGCCAGAGTGCTCAGGAATAATAAGAGGAAGAGAGCGCGAGAGCGGCGAAATTTTTCCATGAAGATGAATGCGGATTATAGGCGATTCGCCAGGCACGCCGCCGACTGTGATCCCCGGCACTCCACCTACTCCGGCCGTACCGTATCCGTGTCCTTAAAAGGGCTCGGGCGCACGCAGGACAACTTTGAGCTTGACATAATAAAGAGTACGGTCGTACTCTTACACTTACATCATGCGGTACTCGCCCGAGCATAAAGCGCAGAACCACGAAAACATTCTTTCCTTTGCTGCTCGCTCGTTCCGCGAACACGGCGCTCACAGCAGCGGCATCGGGACGGTGATGAAGAAGGCAGGCCTCACGAAAGGGGGCTTTTACCGGCATTTCAAGAGCAAGGACGACCTCTTCGTGGAAGCCGTGGCGCGGGCACTCGACGAGACCGGAAACGGCATGGTGGAGGTTGCAAGGTCTGCGCCCGAAGGCCAGGCTCTGCGAGCGATCATCGAGCGCTATCTAAGCGTAGGCCACGCGAATTCTCCAGGTAGCGGTTGCGTGCGCGCCACCCTCGGGCCGGAGCTCGCGCGCAAGCCGGTAGCTGTGCGGAGGAGGATCGAAGTGTTGTTGGAAGCCTATCGTGAACGGCTATTGCCATTCACGCCCGGTCAGACGCGAGAAGAGAAGATGGCGAAGCTCAGGTTATTGTTCCCCAGCATGGCGGGCGTGTTGATGATGGCCCGGGTGGCTTCGACCCCGCAAAAGCGTGATCAGTACCTGATGGAAGCGAGGAAGTTTTTCATAAAGTCCTTCGCTGAATAGCAAATTTTTTTGTCGGTAAAGAGTACGTTCGTACTCTTTGCGGAAACCGAAAACACTAACCAAACAGAAGGGCTAAGGAATGAAACTCATGATTTCACTTCTCACTGCAATGCTGCCGATCGCGTCCGTTGCTCAGACTCCGTCTCCAACCGCTTCGGGCGTGCCCAGCGTGGCTATACCGAAAACCACCGCCGTGATGGTGATCCAGACTGCTAAGCACGGCGTAAACCCTCAACAGATCATGGCTGTCATACCCGACGAGATTCGGGCAACAGTGCAGCTTTACCTCAACGGAAAGATCCGCGAGTGGTATTCGCGCGGCGATGGCAAAGGCATCGTCTTCATGGTCGAAGCGAAGAGCGAAGACGAGGCGCGAACCATCATGGAGACGCTGCCCCTCGCCAAGGAACAGTTGATGGACGAGCAGTACATTCCCGTTGGACCGCTGATGCCCCTGAAGGCATTAGTGGGGCCAGGACCGCAGCAATAACGATCGTCTCGCCTGGGTCGAGCGGCGCGAGCCCGCACCGGGCGATCGTCGCGAACCCGGCACGCAATCCCAAATTGAAATTCCAAGAAGGAGGAATTCGTCATGTCACAATTCGCGTTTTTCACCAGCATCGCATTCAGCCTCATCGCGTGGTCAATCGTAGCCGCCCGATACATCTGGCCGAAGCTCCGCCATCGCGATCGCGCAGAGGCCTTGCGGCCTCTGCTCATCCTGCACAGCTTCCGCTTCATGGGGCTGGCGTTTCTTGTGCCAGGCGTGGTCTCGCCTGACCTGCCTTCCAGCTTCGCGCGCGCAGCGGCCTATGGGGACCTGATTGCGGCGATACTCGCCTTGCTTGCGCTGATATCGCTGCCCAGCGCAGCTGGAATTGCGATCGCATGGATCTTCAATCTGTGGGGCGCAGCCGATCTCTTTAACGCTTTTTACCAGGCAAATCATGCCGGACTCATGGCCGGACAGTTGGGAGCCACCTATATCATTCCGACTCTCATCGTGCCGCTGCTGCTGATCACGCACTTGGTCGCTTTCCGGATTCTCCTGCAGCATCAAAGCGTGTCTGCAGTCCAGGAAAGCCGGCATTTGGCATAACGTCCTCCGGCCACCGAAGTGCCTGTGGTGGCCCAGCCTTCGATGGCCGGCGAACGTGCCCGGCTACGCAGCTTTGTGGCTCGACGGTCTTTGTGTGATCCGTGGCCTGCATGCGAGCTCCCGAATCGCCGAGCACAATGAGAAGCTGGCGCCAGCATCGCGGAAATGGCTCCGCGAGATCCGTCCCAAGCAAATGTGGAACTTCTTGTCCGGGGTTGAATCTAACGATTTCCGAGGATGCAATCTCGGATCACAATCATGAAGATGAATCGCCGTGATTTCCTTAGCGCTGCCGCTACCACTGCCCTCGCTTCCTCGATTAACACATCCGCAATGATCTCAGAGCAGCAACCGGCAACCGCAAAACGAATTCGCGCGATTGCCTTTGATGCACTCGTCATCTTCGATCTGGGGATCGTAGCCAAACGCGCCGAAGGACTTTTTCCCGGGAAAGGTGGCGAGTTGACCAACATTTGGCGCACACGACAGTTCGAGTACACGTGGCTACGCACCGCGGGAGACCGTTACCGAAATTTCTGGCAGGTCACGGAAGATGCGTTGAATTACGCGAGCGCCAGAATGGGCCTTCATGTCTCCGGAGACGTCCATGACCATCTGATGAATTCCTACCGCGAACTTCAGGTCTGGCCGGACGTGCGGAAGACATTGGCGGATTTGCGCGCTCAACAACTCCGAATGGCATTCCTGTCGAATTTCACGGCGGAGATGATCAAGACCAACCTGAAGGCAGCCGGGTTGGACAGTTTCTTTGAAGACCATCTGACGACAGATCGGGTACAGGCTTTCAAGCCGAGTCCCCGTGCTTACCAGATGGGTGTTGACCACTTCGGCTGTAGCCAGGAAGAAATAGCTTTCGCGGCTTTCGCTCCATGGGATGCCGCAGGTGCGAAGTGGTTCGGCTATCCAACGCTTTGGATCAATCGCACGAACGTTCCGCAGGAAGAGTTGAGCGTTGCTCCAGATCTGGTGACGTCGAAGTTGAGCGCTCCTGAACTTTTATCCCATTTGCTCACCGATTGAACCCCATCGTCGCTGACCTTAAGACAGCCTTGCAATGTTCTTGGGGCGGGGTAAGCACTCTGCTAGAGATTCCTCGAGGGAGAACGCATGCGCTTTCGGATGAGGCTAGCTTCGGCTTTTTCCGTCTTGGCTCTGGTCATCACC
>DATEKE010000336.1:0-6264 GCA_035277605.1 Terriglobales bacterium
TCCCGTATTACTCCGAATACCGCGCCGTGGTCGTATCCGTCTCCCAGATCGTGACTTCCTTCACAATCACACGTCCTGAGGTCGAGTTCTTCAGCGTGGAATTTGTCTCATCATAAAAATATTTCGCTAAGTTCTCTGCCGAGGGATTCACCTTCGTAAATGGTGCAACTTCGTTGATCATCTGATGATCGAGGCGTTCGATCACTGGCTTCATGACTAGCTTCAATTCTTTAAAATCGAGCAGCAGGCCGGCGGCATCGAGTTCGCGGCCCTGCAGCGTGATACGGACTTTGTAGTTGTGCCCGTGCGGGTTCTCGCATTTGCCGCGATAGTTGCGCAGATAATGCCCCGCAGCAAAGCTGTCTTCAACGGTGACTTCGTACATGTGTAAGTTAATTCGCCTGTAAAAAGGTTCAGAAAAGGGCTGCTACAAGTATAGCGGCGAGAAAGCAGTTAACGTGGAGCCAGGCGCCCTCGCCCGGGCTTTTTTGGTTGGAATACCAGCAAAAAGCAGGAAAGACTCAAGTGGTGGTTTTTCAGCTTAGGACATTTGAAACGTGCACCCAAACACCCGGGCGAGGGCGCCCGCTCCACGCTAGTTCGCGGTCCAAACGCGGCAGTGAGCGACGCACTTTACCGACGTTACTTCAATCTCAGTCTTGCCTTTTTTGGGAATTCCGGCTGAAGGCTCGGGAAGAACAATCAACGATTGCGCTACGCCATTCGGGTTCAACTGGCAACCGAAGTTCACCGACTGTGCTGCGCGCTGCTGGCAGACGCCGTTGCCGACTGCGTTGTCCAGCATGTCGGGATGACTGTAGAGCTGCTGCGCGACATCTGAGGGCACAACCGCCAGCAGCATCGGCACGGAAGACTTCATCTTCACATCCACCTGCTCGCCATCGTGCTCCGGCAGAGGCAGGCTGTAGGTCTTCAGGATGTTGGGTGCAAACTTTTCCTTTGCCAGGCGAAATCCCTGAAATTCCGACCGGTAGCAGTTCTGGACGCAGTCCCAGCGGTAGTACTGCAAGCTGACTTCATTGGCAGGAGCAATGACCGCAGCCGCATGACGTACGCCCAGCACATTGCTGATGCCCGCCAACACCGCGCGATCGCCAGTGCGCTCGTCGCGGACGATCAACGCCATCGAATCCGCCGATGCCGGCAAAGTGCAGGTATACGTGGTATTCACAACATGTTCTTGCAAGCAGACATATTGGAGCTTATCCATCACCTCGGCACGGAGGATCGCCTCGGGATCTTTTGCCGCGTTGTTCCAGTCGCTGCTATGGATCATCCCAACCGTTACTGGCCGTTGTGCCGTCAGCTGCAGCTTGATATCCCCGCCCTGTCCGGGACCGTACTGATGAGTGTTCTGGCGCATACCGGGCGCGAGGCGTACAACGTCGTTCGTGTCCGGAACCCAATCGAAGACACGTTGCTGCGCAACTGCAGCCGGCGTGGCGGCTGCGGCAAGCAGCAACGCCAATGTGAAGGTCTTTTTCATCTGTCGCCGCAGTGTAGGCAGGTTTCTCCGACGATAACAAAGCAATTCGACTGCACCAGGATTACTGCAGTAATTCCTTAACCGCGCCAAACTCCTGGCTGTTCAGAGCGGCTGCTCTCGCGCTGACAACCGTGTCTTCTTCTCTCTCCATCACACCTTCTTTCGGGAGGGAAGATATGAAGCCAGCTCTGGTTTTTGTATTTGGAGCACTTGGATTGTTTGCGCTAGCGAAATATCAGAGAACGTCAGGACAAAAGTGGCAGCAGGCGGAGGAGCCGGCCCAACCGACTCGCCGGCGCGCCCGGAGGATGCGAGGACGCCATCGCTCAGAAGACGGGTTGCTGGATCTGAACTCCGCGACCATCTTCGAACTCAAGGAGCTGAAAGGCATCGGAGATGCCCTCGCCGCCCGTATCGTTGAGAATCGACCGTACACCACAAAGATCGATCTCGTCGGACGCCGCGTGATTCCCGACAATGCTTATGAGGTGATCAAACACTCAATCACAGTTAGACACGCTGCTTGACAGCCTCTTTTGTGTCTTTGCCTTTGTGACCTGGATCCGGAATTAACACGAAGCGCACGAAGGTTGAAATGAAAGGTCACGGAGTTCGGGAGGTTCAAACGTCTCGAGCTTCTCCGTGGCCTTCGTGTTAACTCCGGATCTCAACCGTTCACAAAAGACAAAGACAATGCGAAATTCAGCGCACTCCCGTACACGTCCACCCGTAACTAAGCTATAACCCTAGCTACAAATTCAGGTTCTCTTTTCATTGACTTGCCGGGGGCGACACATTACTTTTCCTGCACAGCACCCGTACGTTTACGCGAAATCAAAGGACGAATTTGTGGGCATCAAGATATTACTTGCCGACGACAGCGTGACCGCCCAGAACATGGGCAAGAAAATCCTCAGTGAAGCCGGCCATGAGGTTGTCACGGTGAGCAATGGAGCCGCCGCAGCCAAGAAGATTGCGGAAATTAAACCCGAACTCGTCCTCCTTGATGTATTCATGCCTGGCTACAGTGGCCTCGAACTCTGCGAGAAACTGCGCGGCGCCGCAGAAACTTCGAAGATTCCCGTTCTCCTTACCGTCGGGCGCATGGAACCTTACAACGCGCAGGACGGCGCCCGCGTTAAAGCAGATGGCGTAATCGTAAAGCCGTTCGAAGCCACCGACCTGACGGCGGCGGTCGATCGCATTGCCGAGAAAGTGAAGCCGGCAAAGGCATCCTCAGATTCGGCTCGTGGCATGAAGGTTGTCGAAAAGCAGCCTGATACTGCAATCGCGAATGCTGGGGTCCAGACTGCAGAAAAAGCTGGGATAAGAGAGCCGGCGCAGCCGGAAGAGAAACCGTACGAGAAGACGATCCGCCTCAACGCCGCACATGTTCAAGCGATGTTGGAGCAGGGGCCGGGAATGAGTGAGGCCGCGTCTGCGATCGAGAGTTCTATTCAAGGGTCGAGCAATGCAATTCTGCCAAACGCGCCCGATTTTAAGGTTGGGCCATCGCATGCAGAGGAGTTTGAAACATTCCAGGACGTCGGCAGTTTCAAATCGGAACCAGAGGCTAAACCAGCCGAGGCTTCGATCCCGTCCTTCATGTCGCAGTACTTGCCGGAGACGCAAGAAGAGAAAGCTCCTGCTGCCCCAGCAGCCCCGGTTGAAGCGCCCATGCACGAGCAGCCGACGGGCTCCTTCCCGATTCATAATGAGTTCCTGCCTGCGCAGCCACAAAATGAAATTCACGGAGAGCGCCGCCGTCGCGAAGAACCAAGTGTCTCGTCTGTTCCTGAGCTTGAGCTTACGGCTGCAGCGCCGATCCCTGAGATGGCTGTCCCGCATGAACCAGGACTGGAACTGACGCGCCAATCCGCAAGCGATTCCGCGGAAATTCTTCCCGACCCGGCATTGGAAACCGACCCGCATCGCTCCACGATGGATTTCCCCACCCAATTTGCTTCGAGCGAGGCAGACTTGGCCAATCAGTTCCTCGAGTCCCTGCAGCATCCGACCAACAACAGCGCTGCTCCGGATGAGTTCGAGGCACGCCTGAATGCAGCGATGGAGTCGTATGAGACGACATCACTCGAATTGCCCAGCCCTTCCGCGAGTCCAAATGCCGATTTGCTGAAGGCGGCTTCCCATTTCGAGGCGGAGCCGACTGCCGCAGCCGACAGTTTCGAGACACAGGTCGAGTCAGCGATGCACGGCTTTGACTTACCGATACCAATGCAAGGGGCGGAAGCAAGTCCGGAAATCGTTCCTGAGCCAACTCTGGAACTTGAAGTTGAGCAAGATTCTGAGATTCACTCCTCGCAATTTCAAACTGCTCCTGTGATCGAGATGCCTGTGCGTCACGTCGAGACGCATAGCATGGACCTGAGTCCGACTATCTCGACGCCCGAGAAATCAGAGCCCTCAACCGAAGCAATCGAGATCATTGCTCCAGAGCCCGACGATGCTGTGATCCAACAGATGCGCGAAGGTTTGTCGCACCATCCTGTGGAGACTCCGCATATCGACACTCCAGAGCCGGCGCCGATGGCGATGGCCGCCGCTGCCAGCGCAGTCTCACCCACTACACCATCGCTGGCACAGGATGCAGAAGCGGAAATCGGACGCGCCATGGCCGCAGCTATAGGGCAGAAATCCTCCATCAACCAACCCGAGCAGCCGACGGCTGCTAGCGAGCCAGTTCCCGGGAAGGACGCCAATCACCTCGCAGGCGCAGTGGAATCGGTGATGAAACGAGAGCTGCCGAATTTGATCTGGAAGATCATGGCAGAACTCGACCTGCGCAAGCGCAGCTAAAAGGAAAAGAGGCGTTTCGCAGGAACGGCGTTTCAGGAAAGTCGTTTCAATTAAGAGCGTTTCAAGCGCCGGATTTGCGGTTCTGACGCAGTTTGCCACAAGTTTGAGCAGCTTAGAACTTCATACCCTTGCAGTTGAAACAACTCTCCTGAAACGCCTTCGTTGAAACGATTTTCACTGAAACGACTTCTGTCCCGATGCCCGTCTACCAATTCCGCTACTCCCTTGTCTCACCTTATAAGCAAATCTTCCGATTGCGGGAGAACTTAAATTAGGAACATACTGGCTAGCGTTCCCCGGGAGGCTCTCTCGCTATGCTTCTCGCCGTAACACTCGTCCCCTTCATCTGCGCCCTCATCCTCTTCGGTTACTTCTTCGACCGCTTTGCCGGAGAGCAGGACACGCCGAAACTCGCGCATGCCATGCACCAAATGAATCAGGCCAAAATAATTCCTTTTCCGGAACCGCAGCCGGAGAAGAGAAGGTCCTTGGCGGCTGGCGCTTAGCACAGAAAGAAGCAAAACAGGACCTGGATTGAACGGACTTCTGGATCGTCACCGACGCAACGTGTTGATCGGGAAATTCCTCGCCAAACCGATGTGACCGTGGCGGTCTGGTCCGCGTGATCCCCATCGTGTTTTGCTTCTCCAGAACGCAACTCCTCCCGTTTCCCGGAACGCTTTAGTATCATTGCCTCCACTCCGGAACTGTGGCCAAGCTTTCATCCATTTACTGCTCCGCCTGCGGACAGCAGATCGATTCGAGCGCGAAGTTCTGTCCATCCTGCGGCGGTTCGCAGCAAAGCGACCCGATGGCTACGGCGACGGTCACTCCCGCGCCCCCACGCACTCCAAAACCTAAGAGCTTTCCGAAATCATCGGCTTCGAGCAGCGGCTCCTACGAGGGCCGTTTCATTCCCGGGACAGTTCTTGCAGAGCGCTATCGAGTCATCGCGCTCTTGGGCCGGGGAGGCATGGGCGAGGTATATCGCGCCGATGATTTGCGGCTTCAGCAGCCGGTTGCATTGAAATTTCTGCCGGAAGCCACTGCCCAGGATCCAGTCACTCTCGAACGCTTCCACAATGAAGTTCGCATGGCGCGCAGAATCTCCCATCCGAACGTCTGCCGCATTTACGACATCGGCGAAGCCGACGGCCTCGTGTTTCTCTCGATGGAGTACGTCGATGGCGAGGACCTCGGCTCGCTATTGCGGCGCATCGGACGGCTTCCGCCTGATAAAGCACTGGAAATCGCGCGCAAGCTTTGCGCCGGATTAGCGGCTGCGCACGATAAAGGCGTGCTGCATCGTGATCTGAAGCCGGCCAACATCATGCTGAACAGCCAGGGCGAAGTCGTGATCATGGACTTCGGTTTGGCCGATCTGGCCGAGCACATTCCTCACGAGCAGATCCGATATGGGACTCCGGCCTATATGGCGCCGGAGCAACTCGCGGGAAAAGAGGTCACGGCGAAGAGCGATATATACGCGCTTGGCCTCGTCCTCTACGAAATATTCACCGGCAAACGTGCTTTTCAGGCCGACACTTTAGCTGAAATCGTGCGCACGCGCGCGGAATCTCCATCACCGACAAATCCTTCCACGCTGGTGCGGGACCTCGATCCCGGGGTGGAACGTGTGATCCTGCGCTGCCTCGAACCGGACCCAGCCATGCGTCCTGCTTCTGTGCTGGCGGTTGCTGCAGCCCTTCCCGGCGGTGATCCACTCGCTGCAGCTCTCGCGGCCGGCGAGACGCCTTCGCCCCAAATGGTTGCGGCGGCTGGCGAGGTGGAAGGACTGGCGCCGCGGATTGCTGTTCCATGCATCGTGGGAATCGTGGTCGCTCTAGCTGCATGTTTCTGGATCGGAGTCCGCGTGAGCGTGTTCCCAAAAATGCACATGGATCTGCCTCCGGACGTGTTGACGCACAAGGCGCAGGAGG
>DATEKE010000337.1:0-2151 GCA_035277605.1 Terriglobales bacterium
GACAACCGAGGGCGTGACGCAATTCGATGTACTGCCCGAGTCCCTAGTCGAGTAGCGATACGGCAAGTCAATTTACGAAATGTATGGTCCGCCTCCGAACTGCAAGAGGTTTGAAGCTGGCGAAGAGACAGTCCGCGTAAATGTATTCGGCCTCTAGGTGGAGAGTGTTCTCCGGGCACTCGATGATGCTACGCACGCGCCGGTCCTTATAAATCCCTCGGTCACCAGGGACGCATTTTCGCCATCAGGTTTTCCGGCACGCCATTGGGCTGTTCTTTTCGTCTTCTTCTCGTCTCAGCAGACCTTGGTAGAACTGAACCTATCTCTCGTCGTCGTGGCGGTGGGAAAGTGGAAAGCGTTTTGTGCTTTCCAAGCGCAGCGCCTTTTCCACGGCCATCATGCGGCTGCCAGTTGCTGCAGCGGTTGATGTCGGTAGTCTCGGCCGCTGGACAACACGGCCCAGGCAATGCGGGCTAGCTTGTTGGCGATAGCAACCACAACCTTGTTGCTGGGAGCACGCTGCGCCAGCCTACGCACCCATTGTCCGAATCCTCCGGTGTCGTACTTGACGCGAAACAATACGGAGCGAGCACCGTGGATCAGCATGCGGCGGAGATAGACGTTGCCGCGCTTGCTGATGCCGTACAGTTTCTGCTTGCCACCGGTGGAGTGCTGTCGCGGCACCACTCCCACCCAAGCGGCGAAATCACGTCCCCGACGAAAAGCACAGCCGTTGCCGATTGCAGCCACAGTGGCGGTGGAGATCAGCGGTCCGAAGCCCGGGATCTGCCGCAGTTGCCGGCAGCGGGCGTCGTCCTTACTGATGCGTTCAATCTCCTCGGTAACCGCCGCGACATCGATCTCAATCTGCTTCCATTCTTGCCACATGCGATCCAGCAGCCAGCGTAGGCGCGGGCTCAGATTTTGTTCGGCATCTTCGATGACTCCGGGGAGATTCTTTCGCAGGTGAATGGGCCGAGCCGCGAAGGTGATGCCACGTTCCAGCAGGAATCCGCGAATCTCATTGATGAGCGCGGTGCGTCGCTGCACCAACCGATCCCGCACGCGATGCATCGCCTGCCAGTCGAGTTGCTCCTGGGTCTTGAGCTGCGCGAAGCGCATGTTCTGTTTGGTCACGGCTTCGGCGATCGCCTCGGCATCGAGGAAGTCGTTTTTGTTCGACTTGCGGTAGGGCTTTACAAACTGTGCCGGAATCAGCCGCACCTGGTGCCCCTGTGCATGCAGTTTGCCTCCCAAAAAGTGTGCTCCCGAGCACGCCTCCAGTCCGATCAGCGAGTGTGGCAGCATGGCGGTGTAGGCCAGCAGTTGTGAACGTGAGAATTTCTTACGGAATAGAACCTTACTTCGCTCTCCTAATGCAACCAGGTGAAAGGTGGTCTTGCCCAGATCGATTCCGATGGATGCGATGTACATGGATGATCCTCCTTATGTGAACTGCCGAGTTGTACTCTACTCGGCGGCGGACCATCTCATTAATCCTAATTACGCTCAAAACCCGCCAATGATGGAATCGTCTTCAACAGCGAGCAGCGTGGAAACCGTTGCTTCACGTGCGGTGTCCGTAGTTTCATGGTGCAGGCTATGTCCTTTCGGTCGGCACTGATCGCGTCTCTAGTCCTTGTGGCACTGGCTTCGTGTCGCTCTCAATCTGAGAGTGACGTGCTTACCGTCAAACTGGACAATGTGATCAGTATGCAGGAGCGTCGCACGAAGACCAATGAAATGCGTGAATTTCTCTGGAATCATTGGGCTCAGAGAAAACCTGCCAGTCTAATGCTTACTGCAGTTTCAAAAGAAGGCAAGGTGACGCACTCGGAATACAAGATCACATTGCTACCTGGCAACAGTCTCTTGCTGAAAGTGACATTTGTACGTGACCGAGTCGGTGCTCAAGGGCAGGTGATACCGAAGGCCGATGGTGGATATGAGGCGTACACCATTGAAAGAGTCGAATCCGAGAATCCGTTTGGCGTGGGACCGGAAGCTAAAGTGACGCTTCTACGGAGTGACGCCGCTGTGCCTGCTGCAAAGTATTGGCTCCGGCTCAAGGGCTGGAATGACGCGCTAATCACGTATTTCTGAAAAGCCTCATCGTGGTTGGCGAAAAATCCTGATAGCGCTCAAAATCCC
>DATEKE010000338.1:0-5342 GCA_035277605.1 Terriglobales bacterium
GGAACGCGTGTCAGCCGTTCGTGTACGGCCATCAGGTAATACGCCTTCCTTCTCGATTGCGGGAACTTCTTCTCCAAAAACTCATCGAACGATTTCAGATTGTCGATCCGCCAATATTGGCCGGCACGGGTTTCGCAGAGATACCGGCCGAGTTCGACGAAATACCTGTCGCGCTCAAGCTCAGCACCTTGCTCCCAGGCAAGAATCTGGTCGATCTTCGTTAGTACGAACAGAGCCCGCCGGCGATTGAGTTTCGGTGTCACGAGGAGCTGTCCGTTAATCCGCAAGCTGGTCAAGCCAATCAAGGTCACTTGCTCCTGGCCGTCTGACTAAGGCTGAATCGACCAGTTGCTGGTTCTTCAGGCAGAGCCCTAAATGCGCACAGCTGGTGCAGCCGTTCATCGGGAAACGAATGCCGCTGTGGAAGGGGAACAGCCCTGACTCGATTTGGCTGACGGTCGCTTCAACCATATGGCCATATTCGTTCTGCTGCTCTTCGGTGATCGAAGTCTTGAGGTACTGGATTTCAGGCAGCCTCTTGCGAACGAACACGACCATGGCCACATCGCGGATGCCGCTCATCCAGGAATAGCAGATCAGCTGTGGATCCAGTGCCCAGAGCCCTTCCGGTTCCTCTATATAGCGGCTAGTTGTGGTCTTCCAATCGATCAAATACCGCTTGCCGTCGATCTCGCCAATGGCATCAACAAACGCCACGAACTCGCTGCCGCTGGCAAGCGAGCGGGTGATCTTGAGCTGCAGATTTAGGCTTGGCTGTGGGATGCGGATGCGATCCTGCTGGGCAAAGAGGTGAAGCAGATGAACACCTTGCTGCAGCAAGCGGTCCCAGGAATCGCCCTTGCCGTATTCCAGAGCCGTATCCTTATAAGCAGCCCATTCCTTATAGAGGATCACGCCACAGTCCTCATTGTGGAAATAAGCTCCAAGTGCCTTCTCAAAGCAGCGGCCGAAGACCATGGCTGCTCGGGTGTCCTTCTCCTGCCAGCCGTCGAGATACCGATAGCGGTATAGGCGCGGGCAGCGCAGATATTGGCTGATCTGTGTGTAGCTATAGATCATCGCAACGTACGTCCTTCTGCCCCAAAAGCTGGCCTGTCGTAATTGCCCTAGATCGCTTCCCATTCTCCGGATGACGCGAAGCTGTCGAGGTTCAGGTAGGAGCGGCGGGCAAAGGTCTTGCGTACGGTGCGGATGACTCCTTGGAGTCCAAGCAGGGCCTTTTCGTCGACCTCTTCACGACCGAGCAGTTCCGGGTCATAGCCGAAATCGCGCAGAAACCAGTTCAGGCGCCACAGAGCCTTGGGCGTGCAGTAGATTCGGCCAGAAATGGAACGGGATACGAGCTCCTTGGGTTCAATAATCCCGAAGCGGATGGAAAAGAATGGTTTTTGGGGATCCCAGCAGTAGCGAGCGCCTTCGACGCGGACCAGGAATACGCCTTCCAGAAGATCCTCTTCGTGCCTGACTTCTCCATGTAGACTTGCGATATGGCGTTTCATGAGTGCACCTCCGGTTGTGGCGGATAGCTGTTGAGCTTGCAGAGAAGGGCAGCGCGATCGGTTGCGGCCTGCTTTTCTAGGGAGGTGATGAACGACTCGACCAAGTCGCGGCTGGCATCGCGCAGCACTTCGGTTCCGCAGAACTCAGCGGCATACTGCTTCACCCGAGCCGCATCGAGATCGTATTTGCGGACGAGAAGGCAAAGTCGATCGCGGAGCCTGGGAGCGCCATTCGACGCGCCGTTTCCATTAACAGTAGGGAAGCGGTGCAGCTTTCCGTTGGCTCGGCCTTCATGCCGTGGCGCAAAACTGCCCAGCTCCTCAACCGAGCAGAGGCCGATGCCGTAGGCCTTCCGCAGTGCTCGATTGACGGCGCGTGTTTCCGCAACGCGCATTTCGGCGCCGCGGACCAGCGGAGAGACGTTGGAAGGGTCAGCATCGCCAAACCCCACGAAACCTCGGGAGCGGTGGGATTTGCGAACGGTGCACTTAAACACCCAGCGGCTCGCAACAGGATCGCAAAAATTCGGGAGTTCCTGAACCCGCATTTCGATGCATCGTTTGCGTTGCGCCAATCGCAATAGGCCGGCGTGGGTTATGTGCCAATGACCATCGAGGAGGCGAATATCTCCGAGCGCAACGGAGATTCCGTATTTCCTGGTCAACGCACGAAGCTCATCAATCCTGGTCTTGGAGACGTCGGTCCAAACTGCGCGGGCGTGTTGAGTATTCGATCTAACGAGCCGTAGTCCATTGTTCATATTCGGACCTCCGATTCTAAAACCGTTTGTCTTTAGCTTTGTGTTATGTGGGTCTCATACATTCTAATATAGTCTCATACTTAGACAGCGCGCTGTCAAGAGACATCTTGGAACCTCAGCATGTTTCCCATACAATTTCCGTACGATGGCAAAGGATGCTCCTCTCGCGTTTCGCATTTCGGGGGAACTAAAAAAGAAGTTGTTAAAGATCGCAAAACGTGAACGGCGAAGTCTGTCTCAAGTCTGCGACATTTTGCTCAATATTGGGGTGCGCGAGTACGATAGGAGCGGTACGGCATACTTGCACAAGACATTCGACGTTGAAGAAGATGAGAATCCCCCGAATACGTAAATTGCCTGTTTCGCAGCCCCCTTTGGTTCCGGTTTAGATCTCGCCTCTGAACATGAGGGTTTTTGCGGCTTCGGGTCCGAGCAGTCTCCGGAATCGGAGTGGCATTATGGCAACCATTGCGCTGATTGCAGGCCGCCTAACTCCGTGAGGCCATCCCACCCACTGAATTCAGTATTCTCTTCTGAACCTCTTCATTGCTGCCGGGCGCCTCGAGCGTGCAACGTGACTCGAGAACACTCGTAACCTAACGTAAAATTCGCAACAGCAGTCGCTGCCGCCGGCCACACCAGCACCGGCCGCTTCGTATCATCCCTTGCGCAACCGGGGCGAGTCACCCGAAACCCCGCCATCATCCTCGAAATCCAATCCGATCGAGCGACGAATTGTTCTTACTAATGCCGTGCGGTTCGAATGCATTCGGGAATCTCAGCTGCAATCGATACAGCAAAATGAGCGGCGAATGAATTCACATGGAGGCGGTCAGGTACGTTTTTCCCACGTCGACAGTAACTTTATATGAGTGATCTATGAGTGGCGTGCCGAACACGCCGGAAAGCGGAGGTAATCGGGATGAGCAAGAATGCAGGAAAATTAGCGTCTGGCACTAACAACGAGAGCGGCAAGAGGCCAAATGTCATTCCTTACATCGCGAGGGAGCAAGGGACGCGCTCGGAGCCGGATCTCGAAAGCAACTCAGTCTCGGAAGTGGATTTCGCGGAGCTCTCTGACGGCTCGATCATCGAAATGATCGAAGATCCGCAAGACGCAACACGGACGCTTTTCGCTGTCTATCGCGATCAATCGATCAGCTATATGGATCGGCTCGAAGACCGTGGCCGGATGTTCGTGCCGCTCCCGCGACAGACGGAAATTCTGAAATATGTGCGGCTTGCTCAGGGCGCCGAGCCGTATGGAAAAGTCCAAAACCTCGAAAACGAAGTCGGTCTTATTCTGCGAGCATGCCTTGATCTCGACGCAGATTCGCAGACGCTGATGGCCGCTTTTGTTATCAGCACGTGGCTGCAGGAGAATTCGCCGGTCGCGCCATATCTTGCACTCGTCGGCCCTCCGGGATCTGGAAAAACGACCGTGATGCGCGTTCTCAATTCTCTCTGCTATCGAAGCCTGTTTACGACTGACATAAGCCCCTCGGCGTTTTATGACGTTTGTCACCGTCTGCGACCAACTTTGTTGATTGATGAGACGCTCACCGCCGGTCAGCCGCGTGAACTGATTCATTTACTGAAGGCCAGCAGCACTCCTGATGCCGTTTCATTGCGGAAAGGCAGCGCGCGGCTCGCGTACGGTGCGAAAGCTTTTGCATGGCTGGAGTTGCCAAACGATGCGGCTCTTAATAGCCGCTGTCTGATTGTGCCGACGCGCCGAACATCGAATGCGCGATTGAAACCGCCATGTGACCCACAAGTCTTGTGCTTGGCAAAGACGGCAAGGAAGCATTTACTACAATTCCGACTCGAACACATTAAGAAGAGTCTGGTTATGCCGGCGATCCCGGGCGATGTAGCCTTATTCGGGCGTCCATTAGATTTGTACCGCGCTCTTGCTTTTCCCTTTGCTGATGATGAGTCTACACGTGTCAGGCTAGCTCGTTTGATTTGGCAACAGCAACGCCAACACCAGGCTCACGTTTTATCACCTGTACTGGAGTCGCTGTTGCGAGTCCTATACCTATGTATCCATCAAGAGTCGCGGCATGTCAACTTTGAGGTCAAGTATTTGACCGCACTCGTGAACGACGATCTCCTTGATCGCGGCGAAGCGCAGAGAGTAAACGAGCGGAAATTGGGCAGCCTGCTAACATCATTGTCGCTCACCGATCGCGAGAGGACGAATGCGGGCTATGTCTTGCATCTGAATCGTCTGGATCGCGTGCGGATTCACGAAATGGTCCGAGATTACAGGGTAGACCAAATTCAGGGGTACGCAAGGAAACACTGCGAACTATGCCGTCTAGTCAGATAGAGGAGCTAACAGCCAGAAGGTGCATCCTAGCGCCGGGCAGTAGCGTTCGAAAGCGTAATCGAAGAGCTCCTCGGGGACGCAACTGCTTGCGGTCTTGAGGGCCGGCTTCAGTCATGTCAGGCGGCATCGCAAACCACTAATGTGATGTCTTTGCGGCACCTTGCTTCGAGTGATTGCATATTACAATTCATTTCAGATTCAATGTCGAGTTCTACCGAAGGCTCGATGGCACAGCACGGCCTGTTGTGCAAGGATGCGTTCGAAAACTAGGCGTGAACGTCGTGAACATCGTGAACGTCGATCACCTAACCCGCGGTTCCCAAGGCTTACCGCGTTACGCCGGAAAGCACATGGCCCCATCCGTTTGTTTCGAGTGTCCGTCGCGCATTTGATCGTGAATCGATTACGCGCCATCGACCCGATGGCACATCCGGAACGCCCGCAGCGATGAAAAACTGCAAAACGAACTCAACTAAGTCTCTGTTTTCGCCGCAGTTAGCAATCGCCCATAATGGAGATTCATGGCTTTGTTGGCATCATACCGGTAAATATGTTGTCGTTTGGAGTTCCACACTAAATCACATCCGGCCGAACCCATTTGTCACTCGCGGCGGATTGGATCTTTGTGGGAACTATGGTAGGTTACATGTAACCCCTTGCGGAGGTGAAAATGGGAGCACGCACTCGATCCAAGTCGTCTCGGGATAAGGTCCGGGCATATCGCAA
>DATEKE010000339.1:0-10320 GCA_035277605.1 Terriglobales bacterium
CCGTCCTGAGTGACGGAGCTGCATTTTGTAATCAGTGCGGCGCTCCACAGGTTCGCGTCCCCGAAACGCTCACAATCGCAACTGCCACCTCAACCGAGGGCACCACGGAATCTGGCGCAAATCGGACGTTCATTCCTTCACCAGCAGGATCCGTGAATTGGACGCAGGGCAGGAAAGCTGCGGCAATCGCCGCGTTGTTGATGGCCTTTGGAGCCTTGATTCCGCCGCTGAACATGGTGCTTCCTCTCTGGATGCTGGTCGGCGGATGGATCTGCGTGAGCCTGTATCGACGCCGCACTGCGGCGGTGCTTGTCCCTGCCGCCACGGGCGCGAAGCTTGGCGCACTCGCCGGATTAATCGGATTTATCTACGTTGCTGCGCTGTTGTCGATTGTCTTTGTGGTGGAAGTAGTCGCGTTGAAGAATGGAGATCAGCTTCGAACTTTGCTCAAAGCGCAGATCGAGCAGGCCGCTGCGTCGAATCCTTCAGGAGCGCAGGCGTTGACGCAACTTCTGCAAACTCCCGAAGGAATCACGACGATAATCATCAGCGTGCTGTTTGTAATGTTTCTGCTATTCCTGCTGCTGTCCTGTGCCGGAGGAATTTTCGGGGCAGCATTTGGCCGCCAACGAATGAGATAGCTTCCGCCATCAAGCTACCAAATCTTTAACTGCTTTCCAGGGCTTCTTCTGAGACTCTGCGACGGCAGAGTACGTCAGGTGCCCCTCAAACGTATTCACGCCTTCGCGAATTCCCGGATCGGATTTGATTGCTGCTTGTGCTCCCATATTCGCGAGCTTCAGCACATATGGGAAGGTTGCATTTGTTAGTGCCAGCGTCGAGGTGTGAGGCACGGCGCCCGGCATATTGGTGACACAGTAATGAACTACCCCGTCAACGGTGTAAGCCGGATTGCTGTGCGTGGTTGGCTTGGCGGTCTCGATGCAGCCACCCTGGTCGATGGCGACGTCGACGATCACAGCGCCGCGTTTCATGTGGCTCACCATCTCCCGCGTTACCAATTTGGGAGCGGCGGCCCCTGGGATAAGGACACCGCCAATTACTAAATCGGCTTGCTCGCAGGATTTACCGATTGTGTACGAATTCGAGGCCAATGTGCGAACACGCCCATTGAAGATGTCGTCGAGCTCGCGCAGTCGGTTGAGATTGATATCGATGATGGTGGTCTCGGCACCCATGCCCAGCGCGATCTTTGCGGCGTTGATTCCAACAATGCCGCCACCGATGATCGTGACCTTCGCCGGTGCAACTCCGGGGACGCCGCCAAGCAGAATGCCGCGGCCGCCTTTCTCATGCTCCAGGTAGCTGGCGCCGACCTGGATCGACATGCGCCCGGCGACCTCCGACATCGGCGTGAGCAGTGGCAGCGTTCCAGTTCGATCCGTCACCGTCTCGTAAGCGATTCCGGTGACTTTTTTCTTCAGCAACTGATCGGTCAAAGCGGGAATGGGAGCGAGATGAAGGTATGTGAAAAGGACCAGCCCTTCACGAAAGAGAGGAATCTCCTTTTCGATTGGTTCTTTGACCTTCACGATCATGTCAGCGCGTTTCCAAACTTCTGCCGCTGAGCTGACGATCTCTGCGCCGGCTTGCCGGTACTCGCTATCCGGCATTGACGAGAGCTCGCCCGCTTTGGTTTCGACCAGCACCTGATGCCGCCCCTCGACCAACGCCTTCACGCCAGAAGGAACTATGCCTACTCTTGCCTCGTGATCCTTAACCTCTTTTGGCACGCCAATAATCATGGTTTAGTCCTTCGATCTTGTTTCCTTACAGTCAATCGGGTCATCGGGTGATCGGGCCATCGGGCGAAGTTGCTTCACCCGATCACCAGATGACCCGATCACCCGATGGTTTTATTCTCCCGTGTCGATCTGCGCACGTTGCAGTCGATCGGAGTAGTCCACGTAAATCGCTTTCCACTGCGTGTAGAAATCAATTGCCCCGATGCCGCCCTCGCGATGACCATTGCCTGTAGCCTTTGTCCCACCGAACGGTAGGTGGACTTCGGCTCCGATGGTCGGAGCGTTGATATAGGTTATCCCGGTCTGAAGATCGCGCATCGCCTTAAATGCGCGGTTTACATCGCGCGTGTAAACAGCGGACGAAAGACCATAGGCCACGGTATTCGAGATTTCAAGCGCATCTTCGAGGCTGTCGGCAGGAATCATCGAGACAACCGGACCAAAAATTTCTTCCTGCGCAATACGCATGTTTCCATGCGCATCGCCGAAGATAGTGGGTTCGAAGAAGTAGCCGTCGCTCATTCCGCTGGAGGTGAGCCGATTGCCTCCGGCGAGCAGCTTTGCGCCTTCGCCCTTTCCGATGTCAACGTACTTCCGTGAAGTTTCGATCTGCTGCTGATTGATCTGCGGACCCATGTCATTCTGTTCGTCGATGCCGGGCCCGACCTTGAGCGCTCTGGCACGTGCCACGAACTTGTCGGCGAACTGGTTATATACGCCTTTCTGCACGATCACGCGACTAGCCGCGGTGCAGCGTTGCCCGGCAGTACCGAATCCACCCCAAAGTGCGCCGTCGATAGCGAGATCCACGTTGGCATCGTTCAGCACAATGATGGCGTTCTTACCTCCCATCTCCAGCGAGCATGGCTTGAAATTCCGGGCAGCGGCCTCACCGACAAGGCGGCCTACTTCGCTCGAGCCGGTAAATGAAATTGCGCGAACGTCAGAATGATTCAGAATTGGTGCTCCCGCTTCGGGACCGAATCCATGAACGATGTTCACCACGCCCGGCGGCAAGCCTGCATCCATGAGGGCGCGAACCAGGTTCAAGGTTGAGAGGGGCGTGTCTTCCGCCGGCTTGATGACGCAAGTATTACCGCAGACGATCGCAGGAAAAATCTTCCACGATGGAATCGCCATCGGGAAATTCCATGGAGTAATCATTCCGACCACACCCAGTGGAACGCGCATCGCCATTGCGAACTTGTTGGGGAGTTCAGACGGAACTGTGTGCCCGTCAAGTCGGCGTCCTTCGCCAGCCATGTAGAACGCGGTATCTATCGCTTCCTGCACATCGCCGCGAGTCTCTTTGAGGATCTTGCCCATCTCGCGCGTCATCTCGCGGGCATAATCTTCTTTTCGTTCCTGAAGAATCTGCGCACAGCGATAGATGATCTCGCCACGTCGCGGCGCGGGGATAAGGCGCCAACGTTCAAACGCTCTCTTTGCGGCTTCTACGGCATCGTTTACGTCGTCCTGGTCGGAGCGCGGGAAGATGCCGACTACGTCTTTGGTGTTCGCGGGATTTTGGTTCTCAAAGGTTCTACCGGAGCGCGATTCGGCCCACTCGCCTCCGATGAGGTTCTTATAAACTTTCGCAGCCATTTAGATAGGAGTCCCTGGAAGACAGTGCAAAACCTCTTATCGTAACAGAAGGGGCACTCGGCGATAGGCTGTCGGCTTTCGGCCAGTAAACATTCCTGCTGATTGAAACGGGGACAGATGAAACCAGTCTCGGCGGCAAATCCCGACAATATTGTAAGCAGAGGGTTTTAGCCGAACGCCGACTGCCGAATGCCGACAGCCGCTCTTGTTACCTTCGTACATCACCCTTTGATTTAAGGTTTTAGCATTCCAAAATGGGTGATTATTAAGGGTTTCGCCCATTTGATACCTGTTTTCCTTGTGGTACTCTCGCTGTTGAATCCGGCCCTAAACTCAAGCAATTAGCGTGTCCCCCAAAGGCAAAGACGAAGGCTTTTTCCTGCGCTACGTCACGATCACGTATCGCAGCGTGTTTCTTGCCTGCGTCCTCCTGGTTTCGATTCTCAGCCTCATCATCTACTTTCTTTTCCCGCAGCAAACGAGAGCTGTACTGAATCAGATCGCAAACCAGATTGGATCCACTGCCGCGCACACTCTGGCGAAAGACGTAGGACAGCAGCAGGCGCACTTCACGAATCTCGATGGCACAGTTCGTGTCAAGCGCAACAACAGCAACGTTTGGCAGAACGCCAGCTACGATTTGCCCCTCAGCAAGGGAGACGTAATTCAGACGGGTCCCGAAGGCATCGCCAAGGTTGTTTTCACCGACGGAACTAACTACACGATTAAGCAGGACTCGCTGATCGTCGTCGAAGACAACTCGACCAACGAAGCTCAGCAGACCCAGGTGGCTGTGCAGGTCACGACCGGCACTGTCGATTTGGCTACCGCTACTTATTCGCAGGGCTCAAGTTCTCGTGTCATCGTTGCCGGTGCTACCGCGAGTCTCGGTCCGGAAAGCGCTGCCCAAGTTCACAACGACAACGCCAAGAACGATCACACCATTTTGGTGAAACAAGGTTCCGGTCAGGTGGCGCGTAACGGAGAGGTTGTTCGTCTGGGCAGCTACGAAAGACTTTCGTTCAAAGCGGAAGACGCAAAGATGACGCGCCTCAAGGAAGTCGGGCCTCCCACGTTAATTACTCCGGCGAACATGTCGCCTATCTTTGCGACGAAAGATTCCGGGCAACTGGATTTCACGTGGACCCCAATGCCCAACACACGGGCCTATCACATCCGCGTCTCTAAGAATCCTTACTTCACGCAATTGGCTGAGGATCGAACTGTTGCTCTTCCGGAGTTCAAGCTGGCTTCACTGAACGAGGGGGCTTATTACTGGGCTGTACAGTCAATCGATCAGCAGGGAAAAGAGTCGATCGAGAGCGAGCACAACAAATTCACGATCATTGCCAAATCGGCAGCTTCGACACTCGCTCTCACGCTCGATCCTTTTATCCAGCACGGCCATGTAATTGAAGTGCGCGGGAAGACTGATCCTAGCGCGCGCGTGATGGTAAATGGGGATGAGGTTCCGGTGATTGGCAGTGATGGTACGTTCCGTTATTACACTCCGCCTCTTTCTTCCGGAGAAAATTCGATCACGGTTACAGCGCAGAACTCGAAGGGCGGCGTGAGCACGCAAACGCAGAAGATCGTAATTCAGTAGTCGCGCGCCGATGTGCGGCGCGCAAAGTTCGGGACGTGAGTCCCACATGGAAGTTCAGACGCAAATCTGGTGAGCGCTCTTTGCGCCAGACCACAGCGTGCAGGCTAGAAGCAAAGAGCGAAAACACTAAGGAAGAAAGAAGACGTTCATTCATGTCGTCGAACGGATTTCACTCACAGAACTCGCGCGTGCACAACATGCGCTCGCTGTTCAGCATGTTCTCGAGCGACCTTGCGATCGACCTCGGCACAGCCAACACGCTGGTCTATGCCAAAGGCAAAGGCATTGTGGTCAATGAGCCGTCGATCGTCGCCATCAACAAGAACACCGGCGAAGTCGAGGCGGTCGGCAAGGAAGCCAAAGAGATGCTGGGCCGCACGCCCGGCAACATTGTGGCCATCAAGCCGATGAAAGACGGCGTGATCGCCGACTTCAAGGTCACCGAGAAGATGTTGAACTACTTCATCCAGAAGGCTCACAACCGCAAGATGATGGTGCATCCTCGCATTGTGATCGGCGTCCCTTCTGAAATAACTCAGGTTGAAAAGCGCGCGGTTATGGACTCGGCTTATCGCGCGAAAGCCAGCGAGGTTCACCTCGTCGAGCAGGCGATGGTCGCGGCGATCGGCGCCGGTCTTCCCATTACGGAACCGAGCGGGAACATGGTAGTCGATATCGGCGGAGGCACCACTGACATCGCTGTGATCTCGCTTTCGGGAATCGTCTACTCGCGCTCAGTGCGCATGGCTGGTAATCAGATGGACGAAGCCATCATGAATTACCTGAAGCGGAAGTACAACCTGCTGATCGGCGAGCGCACGGCTGAGCAGATCAAGATTGAAATCGGCTCCGCGTTCCCACTCGACAAACCGCTGACGATGGAGATTAAAGGCCGCAACCTCATCGAGGGCGTTCCCAAAACGGCAACCGTTGACGACAGCGAGATTCGCGAGGCTCTCAGCGAGTGCGTCTCGACGATCATGAACGCGATTCGCGTCGCCCTGGAGCGTACACCTCCCGAGCTCAGTGCCGACATCAGCGATCGTGGCATTGTACTCACCGGCGGCGGAGCTCTGCTGAAGAATTTGGACAAGCGCATCCGCGAAGAAACCGGTCTGCCGGTTTCGATCGCCGACGATCCACTGGCCAGCGTCGTGCTCGGCACCGGCAAGATGCTCAGCGATTTCAAGCTGCTGCGCAAGATTTCAATCGAATAGCGTTCGTACAACGTCAATTCACCGCGGAGACACGGAGGCACTGAGAAAGGCATTCAGGTGATTAGGCAATCGGGTGATTCGGACGATCTGCTTCCCTTCGGGGCTCGACATCCGATCACCCGATTCGCTTTTCTCCGTGACTCCGTGTCCCCGTGGTTAACTAGGAAGTAATGGAAAATTTCTTCACCAGATACCGGAACGTCACTGTGCTGCTCGGGCTGCTGATGGCGCAGGTTATCGTGCTTGCTTCCCAGGTGCGTCGTCCGGTTGCGGGAGCGGGAGAATCGATGTCTCTCGTCCGCTTATGGATCGTGGAGATATTTGTCCCTGCTGAAAAGGCGTTCAATTCAATTGGTGATGGCATTGGCAGCGTCTGGCATAACTATGTCGACCTTCGCCATGTCCGAGCGCAGAATCACGACCTGCAGGAGCAGGTTGACCGTTTGCGCCTCGAGCAGGTGAGTCTTGCAGAAGACGCCGGTCAGGCGCGCCGCCTGCAAGTCCTGCTCGCCTTCAAGGAGAAATTCATTTCGCAAACCGTCGCTGCGCAGGTCATCGGCACCAGCGGCAGTGAGCACTCTCATCTGCTCTACATCGACAAAGGCTCGGGTGATGGGATCAAGCCAGACATGCCGGTAATCACGCCAAAAGGCATCGTGGGAAAAGTCGCAAAGGTTTTTCCGGGTACGTCACAAGTCCTTGAAATCAACGACGCAACCGCTGGCGCCGGAGTAATGCTGGAGCGTACCCGCCTGCGTGGCGTTCTGCACGGAACGCCGTCTGGCATTCCTGAAATCCTCCATGTGATGGTCGACGAAAAGATTGAGCCCGGCGATCCGGTAGTCTCGTCGGGCGGCGACCAGATCTATCCGCGCGGGCTGCCTATAGGAGTGGTTTCGACGACCACACCCGACCCCGAGGGTGGTCCGTTTATGGTCGTCAAAGTGAAGCCTTCTGCCGATCTGGAGAGAGTGGAAGAAGTGCTGGTGATCACAAAGGTGATCGACAAGTCTCCGGAAGCTCCAGAAGGACCGCGAGCTTTGCGAGCGGCCGATATTCTCGCCCAGCGACTGCCGACCATCGTACCGCGCGCGCCGGCCAAGGGCGAGGAACCTCCGCCGACGAGCGTGCTGTATGCCAGGAAGCCGGCGAGTACGACCGCGGCGTTGGGAGCGCCCAAGACCTCCAGTTCCCAGACGCAAACTTCTTCGGCGGCTTCCGCGCAGACACCGAAACCGAAGCCTGCAGTCAAGCCGGCCGAAAGCGAAACCGTGACGCCCAAACCGGCTCAAGTAGAGCCCACGACGCTGCAATCCGTGCCTCAGCAAGCGCCTCCTGCAACCGATCAGCCAACTTCGGAGACGCCAAGATAGTGACAACGATCACCTACACCTCGCGGGAGGAGATCGAGGTCCACAAATTTAGTGCCCTCGCAACCGTCGGCATTCCTCTGCTCGCGATCTTCTTTCAGGTATACGTATCCTCGCGCTTCAGCTTCCTGAAGCTGTTCGACATTCCTCTGCTCGTAACTATCTTTTTTGCCGTATCGCGTCGCAACCAGCTTGCCGGAATGCTTACCGGCTGCGCGATTGGCCTTACGCAAGATGCACTGACGCATCTCCCCATTGGAATTTACGGCATCGCGAAGACCATTGTTGGCTATGGGGCATCGTCAATCGGCGTTAAGGTCGACGTCGAAAACCCAGGTTCACGCTTCCTGATGGTGTTCTTCTTTACCTTCCTTCATGACGCGCTGTACTTCATCGTGCGACGGCAGTTGTTGGCGATTCCATCTGACTGGCGAACGCTGCATGAAGCCGGTGCCGCACTGGCGAATGGTCTTTTGGCCATCTTCCTGTTCGCGCTCCTGGACCGAACAAAGAAGCGCTAGCCGCGTTGAGGCATTACCCCTCAGGCCCTCCACCTAGCTCTTCCGTAACGTACTAGGTAGGGATATCGCAAATGTTCTCGCGATGATAAGCAGTGTAGTTGGATAGAATATGAGCACGGCCCCGCACTGCGGTTCCTTCCCAAATTGAAGCTGAATTGATGTTCGACCGCGAAGACAAGATACCGTCAGTCAAGCTGGCCTCCGTCCAGTACGTAATCCTGGTGATCATCGGTATTCTCGTTGTACGACTGTGGAATCTCCAGGTACGCGGCAGCGAGAAGTACTCGAACTTAGCCGAGCAGAACCGCATCCGTAAGGTTCCCATTCTGGCACCGCGCGGCAAGATCTACGACCGCGAAGGCCGCATTCTGGTTGATAACTACCCCTCAGTTTCCGCGCTGCTGATTCGCGAGCAACTACCGAAAGATCCTGAAGCGGACCTCAAGAAAATTGCCTCCGGCCTGCATATGACCGTCGAAGAAATCCACGACCATATGCACCGCATGGTGAGCACTCCCAATGCTCCGTTTCTTCTGAAGGACGACATCACTCCCGACGAGCAGGCCTTCGTGGAGGCGCATCGCGACGAGCTTCCCGAATTGGAAACAATCGTTGTGCATCGTCGTCTCTATCCGAAAAATGGATTTCTTGCGCACCTGATCGGATACGTTGGTGAAGTGAGCGAACAAGACTTGAACTCACCGCAATATGAGACCTATCAACCGGGAGCGGTGGTAGGTAAAAGCGGAGTCGAGCAGTTCTATAACGAAATCCTGGTGGGCAAAGATGGGTCACGGCGTTCCCTGGTCAACAGCCACGGCAAAGAAGTCGGACGGCTTAGTACCGAGCCGGCCGTTCCCGGACAGAACCTCAGGCTGACTATCGATCTCGATATCCAGATGGCTGCCGAGCAAGCCCTGGAGGGCTACAGCGGGGCTATTGTCGCGATGGATCCGCATAATGGGGAAATCCTCGCGATGGTGAGCCGTCCGGCATTCGATCCAAACGCATTTTCCGTGCGCATTACCAACAAAGAGTGGAATGCGCTGGTTTCTGATCCCGAAAAACCGCTGCTGAACAAGGCAATCCAATCGCAACTCGCTCCTGGATCAGTCTTCAAGATCATCATGTCGGTCGCGGGCGCACAAGAAGGTATCGCCCAGAACATGAAGGTGTACTGTCACGGCAGCGCCGTATTCTACGGCCATCGTTTTGGCTGCTGGGTTCCGAGTGGCCACGGTGAGGTGGACTTTTCCAAGGCCATTTATCAGTCCTGCGACGTTTTTTTCTACACGCTGGCCGAGAAGCTTGGCATCGACAGAATTGCCAAATACGCGACTGAATTAGGTATTGGGCAGAAAACTGGAATCGACCTGCCACAAGAAGTCAGCGGTGTGATGCCTTCCGAAGAATGGAAAGCTAAGCTGTTCAAGCAGAAATGGTTCGCGGGAGAGACGATCTCAGTTGGCATCGGGCAGGGTGCAATCGCTACCAACCCGCTGCAGCTTGCGCGCGCTATTGGAGCAATCACCAGCGATGGACATATGGTTCATCCGCACGTGGCTTTTCCAGATGAGCTACCGAGCCAGTACCTTGAAGTCGCAAAGCGTGATCGCGATACGGCAAAAGTCGCAATTGATCCGCAGGCTTGGGTCACGATCACCGACGCAATGGCCCACGTAGTCGACGTCGGTGGTTCCGCACCTAGCGCACATCTACCCGGCATCGACTTTGCGGGAAAGACGGGTAGCGCTCAGGTGGTCAGCCTTGCTCATCGAAAGATGCTCGGCGAACATCTTGACCAATACAAACAGAACGGTTGGTTTGTGGGTGTCACACCGCGTCGTAATCCTGACATTGTCGTCGCAATCCTGTTCAAAGGCGGCGAGCACGGCAAGTTGGCAGCTCGACTCGTTGCTCCGGTCATAAAAGCGTTCGTCGACAAGCAGCGTCGCGTCCGCAATGACATGAACTATGCGGCCGTCGACAAAGACGGCCACCCGATTGAGCTTTCAGGCCTCTGGAGCCAAGACCATACGCAAGATGGCGATTCCGACGACTTGCAGGCCGGTAGTCTGGAGATCCCTGCACATGCTCCAGCACCCAAGCCAGTCGATCCTGCTACTTTGCTCGTAGTACCGCCACCCCCCATCGCGGCCAAGGTTCACTGATGCGTCGCTTCATCTCTTTTCGCGATTTTGATTGGGTACTGCTTGCATTCGTGTTGATCATCTG
>DATEKE010000340.1:0-4076 GCA_035277605.1 Terriglobales bacterium
AGTCATTTTCTTATTGGCTGAAGCGCGCCAGTCCACATGACCGTCTGCATTCGGATTTGGGTACTTCGCGGCTCGGAAGCTACCATTCGGGAATCCGGACTTCTGAATAGCCGAGTATCAACTCGGAACGGCTCTGAGTCCGTGAAGCAATGGTTAGGAGCGGCCACCCCGTTCTGCGATCATCCGAATCGCCCGCATTTTCGCGCGGATCGCTTCGCGGACGAGGAGTTCAACGATGTCGTGTTGCCCGGTAGATAGCTCCTGCGTTCGGCTTTGTCCAGGTCAATAGTTCGTTTTATTTCTGCCGTGACTGCGCAGTCTCCTCGCATGGGACCGCAGCCATGTGGATGCACGTTTCTTCCCTTCTTCAACTTGAGCCGGCTGCATTCTGCTCTTCAAGGTCTCTTCCTCGCCCTCCGCACGGACTTCACCGGCGGCCTTGGCCAGTTCGAACCACGTGTAAGCAGCGATGTCATTCTTGCGCGTGCCAACACCGTTCATCAACATCTTTCCGACATCGTAGCGGATCTGCCCGATTTGAAACGGCGCCATTCCGCGTGTGACGGCAATCGAACGTCGTTTTGCCTCGATGCTCCCATTTTCTCCGGCAATAATGTACCAGCTTGCTGCTTTCTCAGCATTTTGCTGTACTCCATTTTCCTTTAGATATCTTTGAGCAAGTCTTAATTGATCGGAAATGACACCGCGGCTCGCTGCTTTCAGAAGCGCACTGGAATCGGTTCCATTCTTTCCATCTCCCGGAGGAAGCACGATCGTCTGCTTCTGCTGGATAGCATCCGAAGAGGCGGGCAGATCGGACAGCGAAGTCTGTGCTCTGTTCGCCGAGATCGTCGACTGTCTCGATGTGCGCCGGTAGAGAACATAAGAAGTAGCGATGATGGCGATCAACAGTACCGCCGCAACCAGGCACCACAAGCGAAACTTTCCGCGCGGCGTGGGCAGCTCGTCACCGACGCCCGAAATGTTTATCGCATTCGAGAACGATGAAGGACCGATGATCTCTGACTGTGCAGATTCCTCTGTTCCGTTCGATAGAGTTGGGCTGTCCGGCTCCTGCGCAGCCTCGACAGAGGATGGCAATCGCGAATTATGGGGAATGAGATTTTCTGAAGATTTCTGTTGCGCACGGAGCAGCTCCGCTGCCGCGTGTGCGGCGCTCTCTACCAGAGCCACTCTGTCTGCATCGAAGTGTCCCGGCTGGTCAGAAACAGCTTCGACGAGACCAACGCAGCATGAGCCCAGAAATATGGGAGCAGCGACGAGTGATCGAATTCCGAGCCGCTCGATGACGGCGCGCTCAACCCGAGGATCAATGCACGCGTCGTAAGTTCGTTGAGTGCGGCCTTCTCGAATGCAGCGTCCCGAGATGCCCGAACTTCGATTTACCTGCGCACCTCGTGGCGGCACGGAAGCTCCCACGCTAACGGCACAAGCAAGCGTCTCAGGTGCATTGGATTGTTCGTGCGCTATCGCAACCCCGCTGGCTGCTACCTTGACGAGTAGCTCTCGACCCAATGCGTCGAGGTCTGTGGCCGTCCAACCCGCTTCGGGAGAAAGCAACCGCGAGCTCGGATTCTCCCAGTTGCTTGCCAAATTGCCCATGTCGGCCCGTCTCTGCCCCCAACTCGCATAGTATGACTACTCGGCTTCCTGTTCTGGAGGCCCGAGCTCCCGAAAGAATTTTCGGAATTAGCGCTGTCGAGCAGAAGCTCACGATTCTGCTTTTCCTTTGAGCATCCCAGCCGCGCGGCCAGGCTTCTTCTACAAACATACGTTCTGCAAAGCTGATTGCCCGCCGAACATGCGCCGAATTCTTGTCACATATTTACAAGCCTTTGCAGTTATGGTTTTGGCATTTGCCTTAGGCTGCACCAAACCAAAGACGGCCGACGTTTCTGTTCCGCAGCCGCCGGAGCTGCCGCGCATATCCAGCACACCCGCGCCCACACAAGCGGCAAAGCTCCCCCCTACGGAAGAGAGCCTGCACGAAATCGGCAGTGAGATGGAGAGTCTAATTTCTCAGCCGAAATTCTCGGTACCCGACGCCGTTCTCAACCGCACTGCATGTCTCGTGGTATTCCCCTCGAATAACAAGGATAGAGCGAGCGTCGAGGGCTTCGCTTCTTGCAGAAATTCGGCGGGACAGTGGACAAGCCCTGTTGTGGCGAACTTGGTCTCTGCGACAAGCGCACGTCCCCGTTCGGACCTGTTCATTTTGGTTCTCAGCGATCGCGCGCGCCACCGACTCGTTTCCGGCCATTTGGATCTTGGTTCAGGTTTACGCGTAGCGGCCGGGCCAACGTCGGGGAGTGCTGCCCTTCTGGATCAAGTGAGCGCCAGCCGAGATATCTTCGCCTACGTAGTGGGGGATCGAGGACTGAGAGGCACGATTCCGCCGAGGGCGGCGATTGCCTTGGATTCGGCGCAAACACAGAAGCTCTACGGACATTCTCTTGATACCACTCAACTGCTGGCCGATGGAACCATGTCATCGACTGTAACCAGCTTCTATCGAGTGGATGTTGCATCGTTCTTCAACACGATCACTCCTTCCGGCATCATTATCCACCACTCGGTCCTGATCCCCGCGGGCGATCTGCCCGAAACGGAACGGGCGCTCGATCGCTTTCACTATGCCCGCGGTTATGAGGTGTCCTGTTTCGGGAAGGTCTATCACATCGCGTATCACTACTTGATTCTGCCGGACGGCAAAGTGATAAGCGGACGCCCAGAACGCTGCGAAGGCGCGCATGCCCGCGGCTACAACTCATACCTCGGTATTGCGCTGGTTGGCAACTTCAGTTCACACGATAAATCTCACAGAGCTGCGCCCGACCGACCTACCAAGGCGCAGCTCGCATCTCTCATTCGCCTGTGCTGTCATCTGCGGCAAAAATATTCGATTCCGCTGCAGCGCATCATGCCGCACAACGCAGTCTCCCGCACCGAGTGTCCGGGAGAAGGACTCGAATTCAATACAGTGTTGGCAGCCGTGAGCCGCGAATCGGGAACCGGATCATGAACCGAAAGCTACATCGCACAGTTCTGCTGTTGGCAACCGCATCTCTGATGGTTGCGAGCGCAGCAGCCGTAGAAAGCCGCGCACACCGATCCGCCATGTCAAAAAAGGCGAGCGTGCCCGACGTCCCGCTGGTCTTCTTTCAAGGTATCGATAAGCGCTTGACAATGCTTGATGCCGACAGTCAGAAAGTACGGGATTCGACTGATGAACTTCAGAATGTTCGCACTGCGGCAAAACGTAAACGAATGTTGCAGCAGCTTCAGCGTTCAAAAGCGGAGCGCGAGCGCTTGCGGTCTGTCAATCAACTAATGACGATTTCAACGCGAGCCGAGCGACGATACCATAACCAGCGCCAAGCGTACGGCGCAAATCTCTTTCGCGATTTTCGGAAAAGACTTTCCCCGGTGAAATCAGCATTAATTCACGGGCAGGCCGCTCCAAGTGTCTCTTCATGGGCACACAATGAAAAGCTCGTGAATACACGGTTGCTCGGAGTCATCACCCAATATCAAGCGATTTCGGGTGGATACGTCGCGCTCGCCTGTCACCCAGGCAGTTGGGCTTGCTGCCAACCGCGCACTCTACGAGACGGGAACGCAACAATTCGGGGATGCACATGGTCCTGCGCGTCGCGGTTGACTAAGTGTCGCGGAGGATGCCTTGGACGTCAAACGCCAAAGACCGTTGTCGCAGTCAAGAACGCTCCAAAGCCACCGATCTTTGCGACGCCGGCAAGGGTCGTTTCGAGCGGCAAAGGGAAGGTCAAAGCCAAGCCGCATTTGAATGCCTCCGCAATTGCGAAAGGGACAACCAGCGGGCGCTGAAACACTCCCTTCTCGCAAAACAGGAATTTATGAGCGAACCTTGCAGGCCAAGCCGCAAATACCGTTTTGCCGCGGTATGTTCACGGCTTTACGCCAGAAGCATTCAGCCTGATCCGATACACGCTCGTACTCGCCGTGATGTAAAGTGTCTTGCCGTCGCTATCACCCCAGGCGATATTGCTCACCCGTTCTGGGACCTGGATCGTACC
>DATEKE010000341.1:0-2833 GCA_035277605.1 Terriglobales bacterium
AAGAACTCGAGTGGTGTGGTCGTGGTTTCAATGATTAACGACCGTAGAGAACCGCTCGCACTCTGGGTTGAGAAGAAAGACCAGAGCATCACGTTCTTGCCACCGACGTTGAATATCAGAATCGAACCGTAGCTAGCCGGGGTATTCCCGATGGTCCGTTTTCTGGAACTTTGTGGACGAAGTGGACGACATGGACACTGTGGACTGTCCATGAAGTCCACTGTGTCCACAAAGTCCACTTGACCATCGAAGTTTGTCGCGATTCCTCACTCCTGCTCACGCAAACTGCGGCGTGAGCATCCGTTCGGAATGACAAAAGAGAGCTACTTTCGCTGCATGGGAATCGGCCGCGCAATCGGCGTTGGATGCGGATGCGCGTGCTCGCCGCCGGAGCCGTTCGGGCCGGCAGCCGCCGCGGCAGCTTTATCGTTCGCACTGGTCAGACCGACTGTTTTGCGAACTTCGGCCTCGATCTTCACTGCAATGTCTTTGTTCTCTTTGAGGAAAGCTTTGGCATTCTCGCGGCCCTGGCCGATGCGCTCATTCTTGTAGCTGAACCAGGAGCCGGATTTCTCGACGATATTGTGGTTCGCGGCGAGGTCGAGCATGTCGCCTTCGCGCGAGATGCCTTCGCCGTACATGATGTCGAACTCGGCTTCGCGGAAGGGCGCGGCAACCTTGTTCTTTACCACTTTGACCTTGGTGCGCGAACCCATGACTACGTCGCCTTCCTTGATAGCGGCGATGCGGCGGATGTCGACGCGAACCGAGGAGTAGAACTTCAAAGCGCGTCCGCCGGTGGTCGTTTCAGGATTGCCGAACATCACGCCGATCTTCTCGCGAATCTGGTTGATGAAGATGAGGCAGGTACGCGACTTCGAGACGGTTCCGGTCAGTTTGCGCAGCGCCTGCGACATGAGCCGCGCCTGCAGGCCGACGTGGCTATCGCCCATCTCGCCATCGAGTTCCGCTTTGGGAACAAGTGCGGCGACCGAATCCACTACGAGTACATCGATCGCGCCGGAGCGAACCAGAGCTTCGGTGATTTCAAGAGCCTGCTCGCCGTAGTCGGGCTGCGAAACCAGCAGGTTATCGACATCGACGCCCAGCTTCTTCGCGTAAATAGGATCGAGAGCGTGCTCGGCATCGACGAACGCCGCCATGCCGCCTGCCTTTTGGGCTTCCGCGATCACCTGAAGCGTGATTGTCGTTTTGCCGGAGGACTCAGGACCGAAGACCTCGATGACGCGTCCACGGGGAAAGCCGCCAACCCCGAGGGCCGCGTCGAAGGAGATCGCGCCGGTGGAGATGACTGAGATCGGCACAATGGCTTCCTTCGAGCCCAGCCGCATGATCGATCCCTTGCCAAACTGCTTTTCAATTTGCGATAGCGCCAGATCGATCGCGCGTGCCTTCTCGTCTGCCATGTGCCTTCTCCTGAGTTGTGTAGATTGCGTTACGGAGCGTCATTATAGCCCAAGCATCTGTGGATAGCGAATAAAAAACGAATTTGCACGCTACGGTAATTCCAGCGCTACCTTTACCGCTTCTTCAATCTTGCGCATGGAGGCTTGCGAGAGGGCTCCGAGCGGGGGGAACACAGCCTGCTCCTTCTCTATGGTGAAAATTTGATCGCATTTCGCCCAAGAGTCTTTATTGAGACCTCCTTCGCCTGCGACGATTTTAGGGCGAAGCGAGAATTCCTGGCGCTGAACACTGGTGATTGGGATCACACAGACATCGAGAGCAAAACGGTTGAGCGAATCGCGGGAGATTACAACGCCGGGTCGCTCCTTGTCCAAGTAAAAGAGACAGACTTCACCGCGCTTAGGAAACCAGTGTGGTGGCTTGGTTCCTCGTTTCCAGGCACTCATTCGCGAGAGACGGCCCTTATCGATGCTTGCTGAAATCCGAGGGAATCAGCACGGTCGTCGCTCCGCTTTGCGAAGAATGAGGCTATCTCAGCGTCGACTTTTTGGCCCCGCTCTGCTTCCAATCCTGCTCTAAGAACCTCGTTCAATCGATCACTGGTCGAACGTTTGCCCTTTGTGCTCTCTATCTCCCGAAGTACATCGTGATCAATAGTCACTGTTTTCGCTTTTCTCATCCGCATCGAATTATAAGCTATTATATCATATCAATTGTAATACCTTGCAACACTACTATGCGTCCCGCAAATCGGATTTCCACTCACCCTGGGGTGATCCTGCTCGAAGATTTCATTCATCCCAATCGCTTAACTCAGGCCGGGCTCTCGCGCAAACTGAAGATCTCGAAAAACCGATTGAATGAGTTAATACGGGGAAAGCGGGGAATCACTCCGGAAACAGCTTGGAAACTAACCTCATTCTTCGAAACCTCACCCGAGTACTGGATGAATCTTCAAACTGCTTACGATTTGACGTTGTTTCGGCAGCAGAAGCGTCGCGTGGGCGGATCGGCAAGGATTAACGCCAAAACGCGCGCATCCTAGTTTCCTCAACGCTTCAACAAATCCACCGCTTCGCGTACATCGTGCACGCGGAAGTACTTCGCTAAGGACGGATGTTTTCGCGCAACGGCTTCATACATCGCATATGCCACCTCGCGATAGGAGCGATGTCCAGCAGGAGTGGTGCGCAATTCGGAGATGTACAGCACTTCTGCAAAATCCATCTTGAACAGGGTGCGTTTTTTGTAAGCGAGCGGCAGGACATATTGCGCGTTCTGCTCTGCATTGGCATCGTGCGACGTTGACAACTGATCATGCCGGTCGGAAGCTAAGAGCATCGTCTTGTCGTAACGATCGCGGAGTCCAGCGGCGGCAAGCTCTTCCGGAGTGTCATACCCATGT
>DATEKE010000342.1:0-3430 GCA_035277605.1 Terriglobales bacterium
CGCCCGATTTTGGCTTCTAATGAGGTGCGCTTGAGGCAATAACTAAATCCTCGGCTGGGAGAGAACGTATGATTCGGACTCAGGAAACAAATCAGAACGGGAATGGCACACGCTGGGCGGGCATTACTCGTCCGTATTCAAATCAGGACGTAGATCGCTTGCGGGGAACCGTCCGAATCGAATACTCGCTTGCCCGAGCCGGCGCCGAGAAGCTCTGGAAACTTTTACACAACGAGCCATATGTCGCCGCACTCGGCGCACTGACGGGAAATCAGGCAGTCGAGATGGCCGCAGCCGGTCTGAAGGCGATCTACCTCAGCGGATGGCAGGTGGCAGCCGATGCCAATCTCAGCGGGCAGATGTATCCCGACCAGAGTCTTTATCCCGCGAACAGCGTCCCGGCGGTTGTGCGCGCCATCAACAACGCACTTCTCCGTGCGGATCAGATTGCGCACAGCGAAGGGCGCGACGGCATCGATTGGATGCTGCCCATCGTCGCTGACGCCGAAGCCGGATTCGGTGGATGCCTGAACGCTTTCGAGTTGATGAAAGCCATGATCGAAGCCGGCGCGGCTGCTGTCCATTTCGAAGATCAGCTTTCTTCCGCCAAGAAGTGCGGACACCTTGGCGGGAAGGTTCTCGTCCCCACTCAGGAAGCCGTTCAGAAGTTAGTCGCAGCCAGGCTGGCAGCAGATGTTCTCGGAGTGCCGACTCTCGTCGTCGCACGCACCGATGCCAATTCGGCACAACTGCTCACCAGCGACTGCGATCCCTGCGATCGCGAGTTCATCACCGGCGCGCGCACGGTAGAAGGCTTCTATTGCATGCGCGGCGGACTCGATGCCGCTATCGCGCGCGGCCTCGCCTATGCCCCGTACGCGGACCTGATCTGGTGCGAAACCTCAGAGCCCAACATGAAAGAGGCGCGCCGCTTCGCTGACGCCATTCACGCCGAGTTCCCAGGCAAGCTGCTTGCGTACAATTGCTCGCCGTCATTCAACTGGAAAGCCAAGCTCGCGGAGACTGAAATTGCCGACTTCCAACGCGAGCTAGGCAAGATGGGTTACAAGTTCCAGTTCGTGACGCTTGCCGGCTTCCACGCGCTGAACCTCTCCATGTTCGAACTGGCGCGTGACTACGCGCATAGTGGAATGTCAGCCTACTCGCAGCTCCAGGAGCGCGAATTCCATATGGCGGAGAAGCATAGCTACGGCGCGGTGAAGCATCAACGCTTCGTCGGAACCGGATATTTCGATTCCGTTGCTACCGTCATCTCCTCCGGACAAACATCAACCTGCGCTTTGGCGGGATCGACGGAAGCAGAGCAGTTCGATGCCAGGACGACCAATGGGCACGGAGGCGCGATCCGAACCAACGGTCACGCCGCAAGCGGCAATGGCCACTCACACACGAATGGATCGGCGCCGAGCTTCCATACGCCGGAAAACTTTCCTGTAATTGAGGACGACGAAGTCGCGCTAATGCCTTCGGGCGATTAAAACGTTTCAGCTCTGGCCGCCGGTTGCGCGCAACAGCGGCTCCGTTCGAAAACTATCGGCGGAGCCGCTTTGTTATGCAGTACCGGCTTACCTTCCATTTAGGGGAGTGTCCCTTCGAACCGAATGTCAATCTCCGGTTACTGCGTGGTCGCGCTCAAGCATTTTGCTAGACAATGTGCGTCTTCTATAATCTAGAATATTCATCTAGATGGTAAGAGGGATACAGAATTGTTGTCGGAGGAAGCCGTGCGAAAAATTGGATTGTTTGAAGCCAAACAAAAGCTGTCGGAGTTGGTAGAGCGGGCGGCGGCCGGAGAGCGCATTGGCATCACGCGGCGAGGAAGGCTCGCTGCTCTCGTTGTTCCGGCTCAAGACGAGAGAGAGCTTAAAACCATCTTTAAGGAATTGGAATCTATTCGGAAAAGAAGTCGCAAGCCTAATCAGGTGTCTATACGCGAGTTGATTGAACAGGGTCGCGCGTGACGCCCTTCGTCCTGGACGCGTCGGTAGCTCTGAGCTGGATTCTAGATAACCCCGTCCCAGCCATCGCTATCCGCGTGCAGCAGGCACTGATAGCGAAATCCAGAGCTGTGATTCCCGCCCTGTGGCATCTGGAAATCGCCAATGCGCTGGTAGTCGCCGAACGACGGAAGCTTTTGACAGCTTCGGATGGCAATGCTGCCCTGTTACAGCTCGAAAACTTATCTGCACAGGCTTTGGAAGTTGAATCAGAGGTCGAGTTCATGCGGGATGCTTGGGAAACCGCACGCGCTTACGATCTTTCCGCTTACGATTCTGTGTATCTCAATTTGGCGATCCGCAAAAAGCTGCCGCTCGCTACCTTGGACACATCTTTGCGCAGAGCCGCAGCCAAGACCGGCGTGGAACTACTGCGCTGATCAGGGTTCGTCACCCGGAACTCGGGGGGCGAAGCGCAGGTCGAGCCCCCGGTCCCTTACGTGCCGGGCGCCTTGGCCAGCGCTGCCGTCGCAAGACTTCCGCCCAAACCCATCGTTTCTACCGCTGACGAAGGGACGATCACCATCGAGCCACGTTCCTTGATCGCTTCGTACAACATGTTCATCGCGCGCAAGTGCAGCGCGACAGGATTGTTCTGATACGTGGCCGCGGCCTGAGAGAACTTGTCGGAGATCTCGGTTTCAGCCTGGCCCAAAATGATGCGCGCTTGACGCTCGCGTTCTGCCTGCGCCTGGCGTGACATCGCGTCTTCGAGCGCCTGCGGAATGCGCACGTCGCGAATCTCGACGGATTGCACCGTGATTCCCCAGGGGTTGGTCTTCTCGTCGAGGATGCGCTGAAGTTCGCGACCGAGCGTTTCACGCTCCGTAATCATTTGCGAGAGTTCGTGGCGGCCAATCGATTCGCGTAGCCCAGTCTGCGCACTCATCGTGATCGCCTGCACGAAGTCTTCAACTTCGAGAATTGATTTCTCCGCATTCCACACCATCCAAAAGACGATCGCGTCCACGTTAACGGGCACGGTGTCGCGCGTAAGCGTGGATTCAGCAGTCACGCTGGCGACGCGGATACGCTGATCGACGAAGCGGCTCAGGCGATCCACAATGGGAACCACGTGGAACAGCCCCGGCCCGCGCAGACCAACGTAGCGTCCGAAGCGCAGCACGGCCACCTTCTCCCACTGATCAGCGACCTTGATGGCAAACAACAGATAAATTCCCACCGCCAGGCACAGATAAAAAGCCGTGCGGCTGCCCAAAGCCATCATCAACGCAAATCCGATTCCGATGGAGACGACACATAACGCCAGTGCCGTGCCGCTGATCCGATTTTGATTGATGTTCCACATAATTCACCTTCGCTTTCTTACTGCACTCCGCATCTCTTCGAGTTCTTCGATGAGTTCTTCGACCGTGAATCCGGCTGCGCCGGCGCGCGCTGCAAAATCGGCA
>DATEKE010000343.1:0-13000 GCA_035277605.1 Terriglobales bacterium
CGAAGGCTTCTTCGCGGGCCAAGGTTCTCCAGTAGACGTATAGATAAATGACCGCGAGCGGCACGATGCTGTACACGCGCGGACTCAAGTGGCCGGGCTCTCCCACCGCGTTGAGATTCACAAAGAAGATGCGGACAAAGCTCGCGCACAGCGCCACTCCGCCTTGCCGGCGCAGCGAAGGCAGTTTGCGCTCGAGTCCAATCTCGAAGAGGACGATTCCAAAGATCGCCCAACCCAGCGCAACGTCGATCGGCCGCAGCTCGTGCCACATCAGCGTCGTCATCAGTAAAGAGCCGGCCCAGCTGTATATCTCGCTGATCTGTATCGACCAATTCGCTCGCGCATCTTTCGACGAGAGCCAGGCGTCGAAGTAGAAAAACACCGCCGCAAGTAAGACGGTGATGAGTCGAGCGCTCACGCCGTGAATGCGCGATTCCAGGAACATGTTGAAGAGATAAGCGTTCAGCAGCGCCGCAGCTGCCAAGGCATGTGCGTGCCAGAAGAACTCTCTGAAATCGAGTTTTCGCCAAAGCAGGAGCAGCACGCTAACAAATACGGCCCAGATAACTGGCGCCCAGGTTTGCCCTGCTTCAAACCAAATCAAGCCGCCAAGCAAGAGCGCTGCGCCGGTGTTGAACGCCGCACGAAAGGCTGAGCGGCTGTCTGATTCTGGCGGTGCGATGATTGCGAGCAGATAAAATCCCGCGGCCACCAAAGCGACGGTGATCAATCGCAAAGATATTCCGAAATGTCCAACGTTATGATCGAGCGGCCAGTTGACGTTGACCGCTACCACTAAAGCCGCTGCCGACAATGCATAGCATTGATGCAGCAGAGAACTTACTCGCAGTCTGCGGGCTGCCAATGTGAGGACAATGGCGAACAGCGTCCACGCCGGCGCAATCCAGTGGATGGGTAGCTCCACCCAAAACAGTGCCGCAACGATAGCGGTTCCAGCCCATTGAAATCCTGCCCGTAACACGCCTGCCAGTCCGGGAATCTCCGCGAAGCGCGCGCTCAAATAAAACAACGCAGCCGCAGCCGCGACCGACCATAATCTGGTGTGAGCCGCTTCGGGAGCGCTGACTTGAAGGTTCATGCTGAAGATCCTTATTACAGCAGCAGCGGCGAGAAGAACGGTTTGAATCGTGAGTTCAGTTCGCTTCAGCCGATTGCTCGCCAAGGCAAACGTGAACATCAGCGCCGACCATCCGACCGCCAAGCCAAGGGTCGGCAGCAGAATCCACAGCGCGCAAAATGCGATCAGTCCGGAGGTATAACTGAGAACGCCAAGCAGCCATCGATCCCACTTCTCTTGAAACAGATTTTTCCAGCGCAGCTGCAGCAGGTGAGCATCGCAAAAGATCACCGTCGCAGAGATGGCGAGCAAGATGCCGAGCGTTAGATCGCGCTCAACCGCGTTGCCGTTCGCGATGCTTTGCATCCAAGGCTGCAGGTCGGTGAAGAAGACGTGCGCGGCAGCCGCCAGCGCAGCCAGCATTCCCAGCCGTCGAAATGCGACTTCACGCGTCAGGATGCCTGCGATCAGCAAAGCTTCCGCGCCCGCGAGCCACAGCACCGCCGTATTCATTCCCGAGAACTTAAAGGGCACAGCCGTGATCATGAGCGTGCTGCCGAGGGTGGTGAGAATGAGGAATGCAATGCGGCGACGGCGCGTTACGGGCAGTTGGCCCAGCGCAAACTCAATCGCTCCAAGCGCCAGCAGCGCGTAAAACGCAAGCTGCGGACGAACCGACTGGTACTTCATCAATCCGAGCAGGAGGAAGGAATTCAACAGGCAGGCAAATGTCGAAACATTCTCTTCGTGTTTTGAAGCAATGCGCCGGACCACATACGATCCGCGGAACACAGCCCAGTAGAAGAGCAGCAGGCCGGTGCTGGCGTAGAACTGCGGGAACATCTGGTGTACTTCATTGGTTCCCAGAATGGAAAAGAGAAAACGAAAATGGTTAAGGTAACTGGCAAGAATTCCGAATACCTCGAGTTCGTACCAGCGCATGCGCTGCACCAGCACTATCAACGAAATCGCGAGCACTGCCCCGGCGGTGAGACTGAACACCGTCTCCTGGCTGATCGTTACGGTGGAGAACGCCAGCAGATACGCGATGCCGGTCACGACCTGTGATCGATACTTCAGCGTGTGCCACACCATAGCCGCCGCGGTTCCAAGCATGATCACCAGATCGATCCACTGGGTGGGCAGCACGCGCGTCGCGTTTACGTGATACAGCGCGTAAGAGGTATAGAAGAGCATCGCCCATCCGCCGCCGATGAGGACGCGCCCGAAGAGTTCGTATCGCTCCTTCTTTTCCATGAATATGCCAAGGCCCAGCAGCAATCCGCCGGCAGCGAGCAACAGCAGGTCTTTTCCGAAAGCGGGGATGTTCTGCCATTGCGTCGCAATCAGAGATACCGAGCCGATGACAAGCAGGAAAATTCCCGCTTTGGGAAGCAGGTTGCGTCCGACCAGTTCTTCGAGATCCAGAGATTTCTTCAGCTTATGCGGAGCCGACGCGGCGCCGCCGGCGCTGGCCTCCATGCTTTTGAAGCTCGGCGCCGAAGAAAAAAGTGGTTGAGGCGCCTGCGAGACTGTGCCCGCAGGCGGGGAAGTAACCATACGACTTGCAGCAAACGCCGGCGTTGTTACAGGACGCGGCGGAAGCGGTGTCGTTAGCGGCGCCGGCTTCGGTTCCACTTTGGGAACGTCGGCCGGCTTGGCCGCAGGAGCAGTCTGCGGCGGAGTCGCGATCGGCGCCGCAGGCTTTGCTGGCGGCTGCACAGGCGCCGATGTGGGAACAGACTCCGGCCGCCTGAAAGCAGGTTCAGATGATGTCTTCACTGCCGCAGCCGCAGCTTGCTCAATGACATGAGCGGCGCTCGACTCGACGCGCGCCTTCATCAACCGCAGCTCCTCCGCGAGCGTTCTCAGCTCCGATCGCAGGGCTTCGGTCTGCTTCGCATCTTTTTCAACGCTCTCATTCACCTTGGCAAGGCGCGATCGCCAAAGCCAGGCTATGCCGGCCAGACTGGAGAAGACGAGAAACAGCGCAACGCCAAATTCGTTCGCGCTCGCTGCCAAAGTAGCCAACACCCAGACGAGGATCAGGACGATGATCTCCATGGCGCTCCTGTGGACTGCAGCTTAGGGGAAATCGACCACGATATTAGAACGGGTACTCTGCTGCAGATTGCAGAATTTTGCGGCAAAATGCACGGTGGTGCCTTGCCCGTCAGGACCTTCCGTCGGCAGGGGTTAGCCGAGGGATCCTCCTTGCCCTTCAGTTACTTAGAATCTGACGGCGGCAGGACAGAAACTCCCCTTCCGTGAATGCATGGAAGAACTCAATCACCGAACACACGATGGAGGATGCCTGTCCAGGTCGGGCTGATGGCAGACTCGATATCATCGATCGCATGACGCCAGAGCTGGCAGCTAAAGAATTTGCGCTTGCGTGGATTGCAGAGTGGAACTCACACAATCTCGACGCCATTATGTCGCACTACGACGAGGATGTCGTCCTGACTTCTCCGGTGGCGGCGACGATCCTGAATCATCCATCCGGTATTGTCGAGGGCAAACTCGCGCTGCGCGACTACTTCAGGCGCGGGCTGGAAGCCTATCCAAACCTTAATTTTGAGCTGCTGGACGTGATGCACGGCATAAGCAGCATCGTTGTCTGTTACCGGAACCAGAAAGGTACAAAAACCGCAGAGTTCATGGAGATGAGTGACAAGGGGAAGATCATGCGAGTCATCGCAAACTACAGTGCATGAGCCAAATACCGCTCCGTCCGCTCTTTAATCTCCTGCCATCGTTCGCCGCTTTTGGTTACGTTGGTACCTGTCCTATCGGTGCTAAAGCCGAAGTCCGGCGCTCCTCAAGCCGATACTTTCCTTGGGAGGCCTCGTCTTGCCGCGATCGCACGCTGCAGTTTTTGAAAGCACGATCTCCGCACAGCTTCGGCGCGAGGCGGACCTGGATCTGCTAACACGGCTCGCTTCCGGAGCTGTAGCGTACTTTGTCTTCTTGTTGCTGTTGTGGACCACGACGGTTTACCAGCGCGATTTTCCCCGCCTGTTCTGGTGGTGCGCTGCAGCAATCTTCCTTGCATCGGGAATGCGCTTCGCCTTGACGGCGATCTTTCGACGCGGTGGTAACCTGCATCACCGGGTGGTGTTTGGTCTGACGGCCATCTCGGTTTGTCTCAGCGCAGGCGCTTCAGGAGTGCTCCACGCATCGGCGCTCTGGCGCTATGGACACAACAACTGGACATTCACGGTGACCATGTTGTGGGTTGTGGGCATCGCTTCGGGATCGACGATTTCATTCACTCCTAATTTCAGGCTGCTGCTTCTGCACATTAGTCTCTTATTCGGTCCGGTGATCGCCTGCAGTTTCGTAGGAATTACACGAGAATCCATCAGCTTCGTCGCGGCAGCGCTGGTGCTGTGCGCCTTCCTTGTGGCGCAGGGCTATCGTTTGCACGCAATGTATTGGAACCTGTTGAAAAATCGTGCAGCGGAAACCCGCCGCACTGCCGAACTTCAGGCGGCGAAGGCCGCAGCCGAAGCAGCTCATGAGGTGCTTCGCTTCCAGGCCACCCATGACGGGCTCACCGGGCTGTACAACCGCACCGAGGCCCTTGCATTCCTGGAACAGGAAATCAGCCGCAGCAGGCGAAAACACGAGCCAGTCAGCGTTCTCATGCTCGACATCGATCATTTCAAACACATCAACGACACTTACGGACACTTCAGCGGCGACGATGTCTTGCGTGCCGTTGCGCGCACGTTGAAAGATGCAGTGCGCTCGTATGATGTAGTCGCGCGCTATGGAGGCGAAGAGTTCCTGATCGTCATGTCTGGTTGTGACGAGGAACGGACCCGTAAGTTCGCGGAGCGAATACGAGCTACCATCGCTGACACTCCAATCGCCGTCGGCGCAAAGGACCTGCACTTAACCATCAGCATCGGTGCTGTATCCGCCGATTCGGTGCCTTCACAACGCGAATTGCTGTTAAGCGCAGATGAGGCTCTATATCAGGCGAAGCGAGCAGGACGAAATTGTGTTGTGACCCGGAGCAAAGGCAGGCCGCAGATCGCGATAGAAGAAGTGCCTGCATTTGCCGCAGACTGAATGACGTTTGATCGGCAAGCCTGAACTTGCTCAGCTCCCGTGATATTGAGCAGAAACAAACAAACCGATCGGTGTGTCACGATCATCTGTGCGTCACGATCAATGGAGCAGCCCGAATACTCCCACTCCGTTGGTAGTTCCTACGTAAACCTTTCCGTTCGCTACTGTGGGCACGATGAACTTGTTGCCAGCGCCAAAGTGATCGCGCCCGTTGGCGGCTTGATTGCTGTTGTAGAGTTCCGTGACGAGATTTGCGGCATCGTAGGCGTGGAGCACGGCTGTACTGCCGTTTTCGGCGGCCCAGACAATCCCGTTCGTGTTCCCATTTGCAGAAATCGACGGCGTGGTTCCCGGAAAGGGAAACACATTGCCGGTTTGAGAGGTGGGATTCGCGCTCAGTTTTGCATTCGTGATGGAGAAAGCTTTCAGCCTGTCGCTTACTCCTCCGAAGAAAACCGTGTTATTGAAAAATGCAGGTGCGCCGAATTCCGAGCCGATTGCATTGCTCAGTTGCTGGTAGATGTTGTTGGTCGCGGCATTGAATTTGCCCATGTTGTCTCGATCGACGACGTAAATATTTCCATCCTTGCCCGCACCCACCGCCAGATGCCTTACGACGCCAGAGTCATCGGTCACGTCGGGGAGCAGCATCGCGCCGCCTGAGCCTAGATCGGTATCGGAGCTGGATTCGGCGGCGGTGTTGAATAGCGCAAAATAATCGTCAACAGCCAGCTTGTTGTTAGCGGTTGAGAACTTTATAAAGGCATTCCCGAAATCGCCTTGTGCTGGAAAGCCGTTCGCGTTGAGCGTGCTGTCGAAGGTGCCGTTCGCCGCGAGCTGATAGATGTTGCCGGCGGCATCAGCTGCGGGCGCCGCTCCGCTGTTCCAGAACGAAGCCTCGCTGCCATTGGGAACGACATTGATGACCGTCACCTGCGACAGCGTGTTTTGATCGTAGCCGATGATCCATCCTGTGTACGGATCCACATCGCAATGCGAGGACCAGCTTGTGTAAACGATGCCGTTCAGTAGAAGCAGTCCCGGACGCTCCTTGTACGCTCCCGGATCGAAGACTACCGAGCCTCCGCTGCTGTTCGCTCCCGTTCCGGGAAAAGTTGCATGTACGTCCTGCGGACTACCAGCTTCTTCCGCGCCGTTTGTAAGATTCAGCGCGTGCAGCCGTTGAAAGTACGTGGGCGTGGAGTTCTTGCTCATCGCGACTACATACACCGTGCCGTTCGGACCCGCGTTGCGATCGATCACCGGCGTAGCCGTGACTCCGATTTCAGGCGAGACCTGGCTGCAATTAAAGCGCGGCTCGGAGGTGCTTTCGCCAGCCTTCAACATAGAAACCTGCCAGAGTTTCGCGCCGGTGTCGGCGTCGAACGCGTACACGCTGTCGTGCTCAGTCGCTACCACCAGCACATTGTGGGTGGCTCCGGCAAGCGCGACATTCGATACATAGAGCGGCTGCGCGTCGACTTTGCCGTCGACCGAGATCACGAACAGTTTCCCGAAATTGGACGCATTCATGTTTGCCGGCGTGAGAAGAGTTTCCCTGAGATTTTGGCCGGTACGCGAGTCGTCGTTGTGGTAGGTGAGGACGTCGGCTGTCGAAGGCGGCGGAGGCGCCGTTGCGCTCACCGCGAGGGTGGTCATACCGCTGATAGTTCCGGACACTGCTTTGATCGTGGTCGTCCCAACGGCAATGCCGGTGGCTACTCCGGAGGAAGCAATGGTCGCAACACCTGTGTTCGACGACGACCACGTCGCTGTGCTCGTAAGATTTTGCGTCGTATTGTCGCTGAAAGCTCCGGTAGCAGTGAATTGTTGGGTCGCGCCTGTCTGAATCGAGGGCGAGCTCGGGTTTAGAGAGATCGAAACCAAAGTCGCACTTGAACCGCCTCCTCCAGAAGAAGAGGATTTACCGCTGCAAGCAGTAAGCGCAGCGAACAAAGCAATAGCAAACAACTCGAGCCGTCTGAGATTCACAACTCATGATAATGGAGAGGCTCCGGGTGATCTCGACAAAAGTGGCGTGCTGAGCCTGACTCGACATCGAAACACTCGCATCATTTCGGCCAGAGAGTTTGTGAAGCAGTTTACGTAAGCTCGTCATCAACACTCGCCATCATAGCGGCTCATTTGCCTCGATCGCTCACTCTGAGCGCTATGCCAGGCCAACATCGACAGTTTGCCGCCGGTGTCCGCTCGTCTAAGCTCCGCGTTTGTCCTATTGCCTTCCCATAGGACTGCATGAGATCATGTATGGCATACCAATAGGAGCTGTGGCATGGGGCAAAAAGAAGTGCGTCAGGGAACACTGGCATTGATGGTGCTCAAGACGCTGGAGAGCATGGGGCCGCTGCATGGGTATGGAATTGCCCGGCGCATCGAGCAGATCAGCGGCGACCTGCTCTCGGTGAACTACGGAACGCTTTATCCGGCGCTGCTCAAGCTGGAACAGGAAGGGTACATCGTCTCCGAGTGGGGAGTCTCTGATAACAATCGGCGTGCAAAGTACTACCGCCTCACCCGCGCCGGTCGGAAGCAGGTAGAGCACGAGACGCGGGACTGGGAAGAAACGACCGAGATCCTCGCGCGCTTTCTTGCTCCGGAGGGTTCGCGATGAAGAGACTGCGTGCAATCTTCACCCGCATCGCCGGCCTCTTTGATCGCGACGGCCGCGACGCTGAGCTTCACGACGAACTCGAAGCCGTTCTGCAAATGCATATCGATGAGTGCCTGCGCGCCGGCATGTCACCGGAAGAAGCGCGCCGACAGGCTCTGATCAAGCTTGGCGGCATGGATAAAGTCAGCGAGGCATATCGCGAGCAGCGAGGAGTCCCATTTCTGGAAACTCTCGTGCAGGATTTGCGGTTCGCGTTGCGCGGCATGCGCAAGAATCCCGGATTCACCTCTGTTGCCCTGCTCACTCTCGCGCTGGGTATAGGCGCCAACACCGCGCTGTTCTCGGTGGTCAACGGAGTCCTGCTGAATCCGCTGCCGTATCCCAATCCGGAACAACTGGTCATCCTCTTCGGTAAAACGAAGCAATTCGAGCACGCGTCGGTTTCCTACCTGAATTATCTCGACTGGGAAAAACAGAGCCACAGCTTCTCTTCGATGGCGGCCTTTCGCGGCGAAAACTTTAATGTCACCGGCCAGGACGAACCTGAGCGCCTGCAGGGCTACATGATCTCGTCAACGTTCTTTTCCACGCTCGGAGTTTCTCCCATTTTGGGCCGCACGATTTCCGCCCAGGAGGACATGGGGGGAGGAGCCCCGGTCGCATTGATCGGCGAGGGCCTGTGGAAGCGCAAGTTTGGATCCTCGCCCAGCGTGCTCGGACGCACGATGGTCCTGAACGGCACCGGCTACGCGATCATCGGCGTAGTTCCCGCGAATTTTCATCTGTACAGCGGAGACGACCTTGACGTTTACGTTCCTATCGGCCAATGGACGGATCCCACATTTCGCGATCGTACGACAGGAATGGGCATGGGCGTAGTCGCGCGGCTGAAGCCGAATGTCACTCTCGCCCAGGCCCGCGCGGACGTCGAGAATGTTGCTCGCAACCTCGCGGTTGCGTATCCGCAGGCCGACACTGGGCTAAGCATCGGCGTGCTCCGGCTGAAAGACGATATGGTCGACGACATAAGAGGAACACTCCTTGTTCTGCTCGCCGCCGTCGGATTCGTGTTGCTCATCGCATGCACGAACGTAGCGAACCTTCTGCTCGCGCGTTCGACCGGACGAAGCCGGGAATTCGCGGTGCGAAGCGCGCTGGGAGCAAGTCATTTCCGCCTTATTCGACAACTGCTGACTGAGAGTGCGTTATTGGGAGTAATCGGGGGAGCGCTCGGCCTCCTGCTCGCGGCCCAGGGAACCAAATTGGTACTCGCCGCCGTGCCGCATGTTTTGCCCCGCGCGCAAGAAATCAGCATCGACACGCATGTGCTCGTCTTCACTCTTGTGGCTTCTCTCGTGGCTGGGATTTTGTTTGGCCTTGTTCCCGCTCTCAGGCTGTGGCGCACGAACCTGCAGCAGACGTTGAGAGAAGGCGGCCGGGGAACATCGGGCACCCGACAGCGCACACAGAACGCATTTGTGATCGCCGAGATGGCTATTGCGCTGGTGCTGCTCGTCGGCGCCGGCCTGATGATCAGAAGCCTGGCCGTGCTCTGGGGAGTGAATCCGGGCTTCGATCCGCACCACGTACTTACATTCAGCGTGACCACGCCTCCATCGGTGACTAGCAATCCTGTACAGACGCGGGTTGCAATGCGCCGGCTTCACGATGCGGTTCGCAACACGCCGGGCGTGCAGGCTGCATCGCTGACCGGAGGCGCGCTGCCGATGGACGGAGACAACGAGATCCCCTTCTGGCTCGAGAGTCAGCCAAAACCGGCCAACACCTCTGACATGAATTGGGCGGTCTTCTATATCGCAGAGCCGGACTACAGGAAAGCGATGGGATTTCCGCTGCTGAGTGGACGATTCATCTCCGAGAGCGACACGGAAACATCCATGCCGGTCACCGTCATCGACGAGTATCTTGCGCACAAGTACTTCCCGAATGAAAACCCGATCGGTAAGCATCTGAACATCGGACTTCTGGATCTGCAGCCAGAGATCGTTGGCGTAGTAGGTCACGTAAAGCACTGGGGCCTGGACGGGGATTCGCAGCACAAAATTCAGGCGCAGGTATACGTCCCGCTGAATCAGATACCTGACAGGTTCTGGCCCTTGTTGAACCGCGGATCCTATTTGATGCTCCGCTCCAGCATCGACCCGCTGACGCTGCTTCCGGCGCTACGCGCCTCGGTTGCAAAAGTGAACCATGAGCACGTGATCTACAACGTCCGGACCTTCGACCAGATCATCTCCGATTCCCTGGCGGAGCGGCGCTTCTCAATGATGCTGCTCGGACTGTTCGCCGCACTCGCGCTCGTGCTTTCCACCATCGGAATCTACGGAGTGATCTCGTACCTGGTCGGACAACGCGTTCCCGAAATTGGAACCCGCATGGCGCTCGGAGCGCAGCGCAAAGACGTTCTGCAATTGATTCTCGGACGCGGCATCGCGCTCGCCGCCGGCGGTGTGATACTCGGCTCACTCCTGGCCTTGATACTCACACGCCAAATGCGAAGCATGATCTACGGCGTAAGCACAACCGATCCACTTACCTTTGCCGGAGTCGCCCTCGTGCTCATGCTCGTAGCCACAGCGGCATGCTACATCCCAGCGAGACGAGCAATGCGCGTCGATCCAATGACGGCGTTGAGGTATGAGTAAGAGCTGGGCTACGCTCGCGGAACAGGTATTGGGATCCGCGAAAACAATTGCGATTGGGAGCTCAGCCATTCACGCCAAAATCGGCATTTCGTTGTAGGTTCTGCCATGCAACGTTCGGCCTGTCAGGTCTTTTCGCGTCCCGCCCCACTGCTTGAAGAAAAATGGGACTGCAGCACTGCGGCATTGGCGATATAAAGATTCAACCCATTCGGGTTTCATTGCCCTGGCTCGCGGACCAGATTCTCCTCCCACGATGACCCAATGGATGTCGTTCAAATCGACATCTTCAATTGGGCCGATGAGCGGTTCGATCGAAAGAAAACGAACCTGGGCTGGAACGTTGCGTAGGTGATCTATTCGATCGCGCACACGTGAGTCCTCAACGCTGACTCCCATCCAGACGTTTGACGGCCAAGGCAGGTGGCGTGCAAGTTCCATCAGACGCGCACTACGTTTCGTGAGGACCTGAAACGTATGTTGCGGGCACCTAACCATCACGTCGAATACTTTGGAGATGTAGCCCAACGGAATATCCGGATGAAAGAGGTCACTCATGGAATTGACAAACACAAGCTTTGGCTTCTTCCAAGTTTTCGGCAAATCAACGACCTCTGGATGCAAGGTGACTTCGAAACCATTGGAATATCGCTGCAATCCCATGCGCTGTAAGCGGTGTGCCAATCGCTCTGCGTAGCAGTTCTTGCATCCCTGGCTGATCTTCGTGCAACCAGTGACTGGGTTCCAAGTTGCTTCTGTCCATTCGATGTGAGAATTGTCGCCCACTGTTTATTGCCTTCCGATAATACTCTTGGCGATGTTGATTCCCGCTCCTGCGCCTGCCTTGTTTCCAGCGGCGAAACACAACAGATAGAGCGGACTGTTTCGTGAGTTCTTTAGCACCAGCGGCTCGGCTGCAGCTACGAATGTTTTCTTCAGGCGGTCGACAAAGAAACGTCCGATCTCCTCATAGTTTGCAATCTTCTCTTGGGGTGCGCCAATTTCTGAATGCAAGTCGAACAGCATCGGTGGTGGATCAGTGTAGAACTGAGCAGCCCATTCGGTCGTTCCTAGCAGTTGAGTCAGTCGCCGCGACCAACCTTCTGGCGGTTTTCTGCCACGCACCAGCATTCGGTTTACCGCAAATAAAGGAAACAAGATCCAAAGGTCAATCGCTCCCGTTTCCGCAACACTTTCGATGGTCCGCCAGTCCACACTCGTGCCAAACGGATCGAGAAAAACCACGGCTCGGTTTCGTTTCCAGTCTGTTTCCTGACACCAATGTATCAAGAAGGAATTGGCATCGGCTCGCTTGATTTCTATGCTTCTTGCGGAATGATTTCGCTTAATTGCGTTCAATTCCTCACACCTAGACGGCGACTTTTCGATGAACAAATAGTGATCAAACCCGGGTTCAACTTCGAGAGCCCGAATGACGCTTCCTTTTTGATAAGTTTCCAAATCATCTAACTTGTCACTAAACAAGCCCGATTCCTGCTCCGCAATTTGCATGTAGCCAGTTCCGGCGAACGCATCCACGTACGTTGTACGGAAAAAGCGGGCTCTCTCGTTTCGATCAAAAATCTTTGTGTATGCACTCAGGTATTTCTGCAGGAGCTCCAGCTTTTGCTGCGTCCAATTCCCTCCAAACTCCTGCTGGGATGTTTGTTTCGCCATGTATTCGCTATAACATAATAACAAAGCGTGTGGCAACACTGATTATCTTTGTAGTTAACGCGAAGGATCGCGGGAGGGGTGGTCCGCCCTTTTGTCACTGTAGGTCTCAAAGGGGATTGTCAGGCATACGCAAAAAGTGCGTGCTCCATTCGTGCCGGTTTTTCGCAACGGTGGGCGATGAAGATGGTGGGATTCCCACTTTGGGTTTCTTTGATCTTAACGACAAGGGAAGGGTTCGTAAGTCGACATTCATCCTCACGCAAATACCGCGCGAGGTGGGCCCCCGGCGGATACAATTTAGCGAATGTCACCTTCATACTCGATCACGTATCGGGTTCAGCGAGTTACAAAGGAAGTAACGTCGATCTCTGTTCCAATTACGCACGATCTGCTTACGGCTGACAATCGTATCGATAGCGCTAAAGCGTCACAACTCGCGGTTGAAATCGCCAAGGCGCTCTCTACACGATGGAAGCTCGACGGAGATCCCGTCATTTCCCTTCACCCTATTCAAGGGCCCGAGGTTGCCTAACTGTGCGCACGTGCATTCGGATCTGATCGATTCGAGGACAGTCTATGAGGTCTTGCGAGAAGCTCTTCATACTGCCGCTGCTTTTTCTTTTCGCTGCGCTCACGCCGCGCCTTTCGGCGCAAGGACCTCCGTACCAGACCGATGATCCTGTTCCGGTCGATTACAAACATTACGAGTTCTACATTTTTGGTACTGCAGACGGCACTCCGGTGGAAATGGACACCACTGGCCCGGCTTTTGAGTTCAACTGGGGCGCGCTGCCGCGAGTTCAACTCCATGCTGTTCTGCCCTGGGGGTCCATTCATCCATCCAACAATCCGATTTACTTGCCTGGCGGA
>DATEKE010000344.1:0-2460 GCA_035277605.1 Terriglobales bacterium
TTTTGCCATTTCATCCGAATGCAAACGTGCAGCAATCGCCAGCCGATTGTCCCAGGTGAGCGGAGGCGCGTTGACTTTGGCTCGCTCCTGATTCGTCCATTCGAAGATCTGGCGTTCCATTTCGGTCGTGCTGGTGATCTCCTGAGCAGCGACCTGAGAAGCAAATGCAGCAACTACAACAACGAGAAGAAGTTTAGGAATCAAATTAGCGTCGCCTCTAGAATGAATGAGTCGTAATAATTTCGACCTGCGCATGGATACTGGCGCTCCCAAAGCGCATCATAGACGCGAAACAGCAGCGCGCATTCTCGTGTACACCGCTGTGATCCTATGGTTCGCCTTCATCGCTCTCTTTGAACGCTACAGCTACACTCGCCCGAGCGCGCAGAATATCGAGACCGGGCGGGTGTATGAGCATAACAATCACGGGCACATTACATACCTTACTGCCCGCGAGCACGACGTACTGATAGCCATGCAGATTGGAGCATTCGTAATTTTCATTTCTGGAACGTTGGTAGATCCGGAAAAACGAATATGGCGCTGGGGCCGTCGATGAACCTGCAGAGCCGCTAGAGAACTTTTATCTTGAGTTCATCGGATCATGCATTGGTCTGCATCATGCGATCCAAATCACCGATCAGACGCTCAGGGCTATAGTGCCCCAGCACGACATTGCCGTGGTCGGTCTCGATGTTGACCACGTTCTTTCCACCCCAAATGTACGCTGTGCCCGTTGACGTAAGGCGGATTCCGTATCCGAGCCCGGCCCACGGCTCCATGCGATAGGAATGAATACTGGAACGCGGAATGAAGCGCAGCGGGAGGAGAAATCCTCTGACTTGCACGCCGTCGGTGCGAACGATGTATTTGAAGCCGTCCAGCACTGCAAGTGCGACCCACGCCATGACCGCGGTAAAGAAAACACCTATCACTCTGCCTGGTCCCGGCAGCGTAAGTACCATCCAAAGGCCAACAGCCACTCCCGGCGCAATCCACAGGAGTTGCAGAGGCGACTTATGCTGCTCTTCTGCAATCAGTACTCCCGCCGAAGATGGCTGCATTCTGGCGCGCGGCATCTGCGCTAATAAAAGAACCGCGAAAACGAGTTCCAGAATGGGAAGAACTCCAGGCATCGGCCAAATCTGCGACATCGATCGACCATCTGCCGCGTGATCGAGAACCTGCCAGCAAACCACGAAAATGACGCCGATGGTGAAGTAATGAATGAGAGTGACGGCAACCGTGAGAGATCGCAGTCGGAACGAGCGGAGAAGCACAAAGCTCATGACCGCAAGCGCGAGAAGAAGAAAAAACGTGGCAAAACCAAGAAACATCTCCGGCGATTGCCATCCGTTTGGTCTGCCGTTCACATCGAAATGCACCGCAATTTGCGTGGGCAGGTCAATGCGTACTGCCGAAAAGTGGAGAGCGAAAACGGGAATCGCTGCCCATGGCAGAATGATGAGAAGCTTTTCGACCCAGGATGACTCTGATTGCATCGAAATCCCTCCAATCGCCCGAAAATCGTCGGACCTCTAGATACTGTGATCCCTTGAGCCACCGGCTAGCACTCAACGTATCCGGAAAGTTAATGCGGCCCGGAGGACTTGCTGCCACGCGGAGAAACCGGCTACAGATCCCCCGCGCGGCAACTCAAGTTCTCGGTATTCGCAACTTTTTTCGCGGCCATGCGAGGGATGACAATTTCTAGTTGGTGACGCTTCAGCCCGCTATAAACAGGCCGGAGGCCGCTAGCCGAGAGCCGGCAGCCTTGTTTATGCCGACGCGCTCCGGTTCTTGATTTCCGCCAAGAGCCTCTCGATCTCTTCCTCGCGCTCCAGAGTGGCGAATCGATCTTCGAGTGAATCGCTGGTCAACTCGCGATGAGCATGGTTGATCGCTTCCCCACGCGCAATCTTCTGCTTCATACGATCGAAGGTATCGACGTGCTTGCCATCATTGGCCGCCGACTGGACTGTGCGCGCTTTTCCTACGACGCGCGTGCGACGCGCCTGTGCGACCAGCATGTCCGACTTCGCCTGCGCCTCTTCGAGCTTATGCTCCAGACGGCGCAGCGCGTTTTTGAGGTTCTCAACTTCGATCTTCTGATCGGCAACCTGCTGCTCGAAGTTCGCTGCGTTCTGCTTGCATCCGAGCGATCGTTCAAGCGCAGCACGAGCAAGGTCGTCCTGCTTCTTTGAAACCGCGAGTTCTGCCTTGCGCGTCCATTCGCCGATTTTCTCTTCATTCTCTCTTTGTTTCTTCTCCAGCAGATGCTGGTCTGCGATGGCAATCGCCACCTGCGTCTTCACCTGAAGAAGCTGGTTCTGCATGTCGAGGATGACCTGCTTGATCATCTTCTCGGGATCTTCTGCTTTGTCCACCAGGTCGTTGATGTTGGCCCGGATTAATGTCGAAACTCTTTCCAGTAATGCCATGACTCAGACTCCTTTCACT
>DATEKE010000345.1:0-5453 GCA_035277605.1 Terriglobales bacterium
ATAAACGTCCGTTGCTGCGAGAAGAGCGAGCGGAGCAATCCATTCGCGCACTGGCCGCTTGGCTCCGAAGAACAGCAGAGCAGCGCCAATCGGAGTCAAATGCCAGGGATGGGGAAGCAGCCGAACCGCAACCGCAATGACGATGAACAGATAAGCAAGCATCGATTATGACCTCAGGAGTTCTATTCTCCCGGTACTCAGGTTGTGCCGTCAACCGTTTCTTCAGACGCAGTTCGTTACAGGATGTACCGCGACAAATCCTGATCTTTGGCGATGTCAGCGACCATCTTCTTCACGTAGTCGGCATCGATGACCACTTTGTCCTTGTTTTCCTTCGCCATCTCCGGCGCGGAAAAGCTGATCTCGTCCAGAACGCGTTCCATGATCGTGTGCAGCCGGCGTGCGCCGATATTCTCGGTCGACTCGTTTACGCGGAATGCGAAATGCGCGACTTCGTCCAGCGCATCTCGCGTGAATTCGAGCTTCAGGTTTTCGGTCTCGAGCAGCGCCGTGTACTGCTTCACCAGCGACGACTTCGGCTCGGTGAGAATCTTGATGAAATCTTCGATCGTGAGTGACTGCAGCTCGACGCGAATCGGAAAACGGCCCTGCAGCTCGGGGATGAGATCGCTGGGCTTGGAGACGTGGAATGCTCCGGCGGCGATGAACAAGACGTGATCGGTGCGCACCATGCCATATCGCGTGTTTACCGTTGTTCCTTCCACAATCGGCAGGATGTCGCGCTGCACGCCTTCGCGTGAAACGTCGGGACCATGTCCGCCTTCGCGTCCGGCGATCTTATCGATCTCATCGAGGAAGACAATGCCCGATTGCTCTACGCGCTCGACCGCTGTTCGCGTGACCTGGTCCATATCGATCAGCCGCTGTTCTTCTTCTTGGATCAGGTATTCAAATGCCTCGCTTACCTTCATCTTCCGCTTCTTGGTGCGCTGGCCGAAGATGTTGGGCAGCATGTCCTTGATATTGATGTCCATCTCCTCGATACCCTGATTGGAGATGATCTCGAACGCAGGCGTAGAACGCTCTCGCACATCGAGTTCAACCATGCGTTCGTCGAGCTTGCCTTCGCGCAGTTGCTGGCGCAGTTTCTCGCGGGTGCGCGACTGCGAATCACTTCCGTGCTCTCCGTCCCCAGTTCCTAGTGCGAGCCCAGCGGCAGGTTGCGACGGCGCTGTCGGAGGCAAGAGAAGATCGAGAAGACGCTCCTCAGCGTTCAGCTCAGCCTTGTCTTCGACCTCTTCGAGTCGCTCCTCGCGGACCATGTCGATGGCGATCTCGACCAGGTCTCGGATCATCGATTCAACGTCGCGACCCACATATCCGACTTCAGTGAATTTCGAAGCTTCCACCTTCAGGAATGGCGAGTTGGCAAGCCGCGCCAGGCGCCGCGCAATCTCGGTTTTGCCGACGCCGGTCGGCCCGATCATGATGATGTTCTTCGGCATGATCTCTTCCGCCAACTCGGGCGAGAGCTTCTGCCGGCGCATGCGATTGCGCAACGCAATGGCCACTGCGCGTTTGGCGGCGTTCTGGCCAACAACGTATTTGTCGAGCTCGGCTACGATCTCGCGAGGCGTAAGCTCGTCGAGAGCGAGTTCCTGCTCTTCCTGGGTTCCAGGGAGGTAAATCGCCACTGGGCGCTGCGACTCCTTATCTTTCAAGTGTAAAACAAAGAGGCAGTCGGCGTTCGGCAGGCAGCCTAAGCCAAACAAGCTGCCAGCCGCCAGCCAGATCTTCGCGCTTCTCACCGTTTGGCTGGTAGCTGGATGCTGGTAGCTGGCAGCTCTCTGAAAGTGTGGGCTTTTGCTTCGATCAGCGGCGTCCGCGGCCGCGCGCGAGGGGTGCTACAGGGGCACCTTTATAATCACGCGGATAAACCACCACAAATCGTCCCTGCGCTTCGCCGGAACTCTCCGTACGAAGATCGGCCTCATCGCGCATGGCCAGATGCAGCATGCGGCGTTCGCGCGCGGACATAGGAGCAAACTGATATGGCTGGCCGGTCTTGCGAACTTTCTCTGCCGCTACCTGGGCTGCAAGGCGCAGCTCTTCAGCGCGCATCTGCTTGAAATTCATGCAGTCGAAGCTGACTTTATCGTGCTCGTCAGACTCAAGCCGCAGAACCTTGAGCGCAACATGCTCGAGCGACCGCAGTAGTTCGCCGTTGCGTTCGATGAGCAGGGGGCCATCAGGTCCAGTAAAATCCACCGCAAGTTCTGGGCTGTCACCGATCTCTGTTGTCACCGGAGGATTGGCACTGATGCGGTACTTCAAACGAAATCCACCAAGCTGGAGTGTGCGACGAAGGACCTCGTCGATGCGTCGGGCAGCGGCAACTCGATCTTGAATCGGCATAGCTGGGGGAGGGTCACCTCGCGAAGTTACGGAAAGACATTTCTAACACCCTTCGGGCCCAAGCGCCACCCGGGATCGACAGAAAGGAAACTTGCACTACGAACCGAGCGTCATCAGCCGTCCACCACTTCCACGCAGTGCACTACGTCCACACGAACGTACTTGCGTCTGTGCCGACCTATTCTCCCGCAACCGTCATTCCGTCAATGCGCAAAGTAGGCGCCGCGATTGAGCTGCGAAATTCCAGATCGTTCCCAATTTCGGAAACGTTCTTGAACATCTCTTTCAGGTTGCCGGCGACGGTAATTTCCTCAACCGGGAAGGTAAACTCACCGTTTTCAATCCATAATCCCGAAGCGCCGCGTGAGAAGTCCCCGGTGACCAGGTTCACGCCGAAACCAAGAAACTCAGTTACATACAGCCCGCTGCGGACATTGCGAATGATGTCGTGCGGCGTCTTGTCGCCGGGCTGGAGGAAGAAGTTTCCCGATCCGATGCCCGGATTTCCGGTAAGACCGCGCGCAGCGTTGCCCGTCGTCTGCAGCTTGAGTTTGCGCGCAGTATAGGTATTCAGCAGATAGCTTTTCAGCACACCTCGTTCGATCACGACAGTGCGCCGCGTCGGTACGCCTTCGCCGTCAAAAGGCGACGAACCGAATCCGCCGACCATGGTGCCATCATCCACGATGGTGATGTTCTCTCCCGCAACCTGCTCGCCCAGCTTGCCGGTAAGGTAGGAAGAATGGCGATAGATCGCGTCTCCGTTTACGGCATCAAAGATGTGGTCGATCAATCCGCGCGCGACCATGGGATCGAAGATCACAGGAACTTTCTGTGTTGCTACTTTCCGTGCTCCGACACGCCGCAAGGTACGTTCTGCAGCTTTGCGTCCGACTGATTCGGGTGTCTCCAGCTTCTGCAGCGTGCGCGAGGCCGAGTACCAATAATCCCGTTGCATGGCAGCGCCGTCAGCCTGTGCAATCGGTACTGCGGAAACAGAGCAGTAGGAGCGCCGATACTCGCCGACGAATCCCAGCGAATTTGCGAGGACCTTGTAGCCCGTGGCCGCGTCGAATGATCCGCCTTCTGAATTGGTGATTCGTGGATCAGCGCTTAAGGCGGCGGCCTCGCACCGGCGCGCATAATCGATACGGTCGGCCGTCGAAAGAGAATAGACATCGTCGTAGTAGAGATCGAGGTTCTGCTTCAGCGAGCCGAGACTCTCGGCTTCCGGCAAACCCGCAACCGGATCTTCCGACGTAGCCCGTGCCAAGGCAATCGCTCCTGAAACTAGCCGCTCGATACCCTCACGCGAGAAATCGCTGGTGTGTGTCGCCGCAGCACGTTTTCCGACGAACACCCGCAGTCCGAGAGCCCGCGCTCCCGACTCCTTCAGGGTCTCCACTTCTCCCATGCGTACAAGCGTGGAGAACTCGTTGCCATCCCGCGCAATCGCGTCGGCGGCAGTGGCTCCGGCCTGGATCGCGCGCTCCACCACGTCGAGAGCGATCTCTTTCAAGCCGGTTCCGAGTTCGATTTGTTCTTGGATGTCTAGCATGAAGCTGCTGAGCTTCTAAGCTGCTAAGTGAGGGGTGTGCGCAGCTTTTACCCTGTTCCTCCGACGGTTAGCCGATCCACTTTGATCGTTGGCATGCCAACCCCGACCGGTACCGATTGACCGTCTTTGCCGCAGGTGCCAACGCCCTCGTCTAGAGCCAGATCGTTGCCAACCATCGATACACGCGTTAGCACGTCTGGACCGTTGCCGATCAGCGTGGCATTTTTTACCGGTGCCGTGATCTGGCCATCTTCGATCAGGTAAGCCTCGGAGGCCGAGAAGACGAACTTTCCATTGGTGATGTCCACCTGGCCGCCGCCGAAATTGACAGCGAAAAGCCCGCGCTTCACTGACTTGATGATGTCACGCGGATCGTCCTGCCCCGCGAGCATATAGGTGTTCGTCATGCGCGGCATGGGGATGTGCTCATAACTTTCGCGACGTCCATTGCCCGTATCGGCGATGCCCATCAGCCGCGAAGAAAGCTTGTCACTGATATAACCCTTCAGAATGCCGTCTTCGATCAGCACCGTACGTTGCGTGGGCGAGCCTTCATCATCGACGTTGATCGAACCGCGCCGCGAGGGCATCGTTCCATCATCCACGACGGTGATCTTTTCGCTTGCTACGCGCTTTCCGATCAGCCCCGCAAATGCCGAGGTCTTCTTGCGATTGAAGTCGGCTTCGAGTCCGTGACCCACTGCTTCATGCAAAAGAACTCCAGGCCAGCCCGGGCCAAGAACAACCTCCATCTCTCCAGCAGGAGTTTCACGGGCGTCGAGTTGAATGATCGCCTGTCGCGACGCTTCATGGGCGAAGTACTCAGGGGTCTTTTCCGTCTGGAAATAATCGATTCCGACGCGACCACCGCCACCGGAGGTTCCGCGCGCCGAATTCTGTCCGCCTTTCGCGATACAAAACACGCTCATCCGTGCCAACGGTTGAGAATCCGACGCCATGACTCCATCAGAGCCGACCACGAGAATGCGGCGCAGTTCGTCCGCATAGCTGGCGCGAACTTGGACGATCCGCGAGTCATAGCTGCGGGCGCTTTTGTCCGCACGGTGAAGCAACTCAACCTTGGCTGCGACTTCGGCATCGACCGACGGCGAAGCCACTGCGTACAGCGTATGGCCGCCAGTCGGGTCCTTCAGATTGACCATTGGCTGTTTGTTTGGACCGCTGGCGATCAGAGCCGCGGTTCGAGCCGCCCGAAGGATGCGCTCCGAGGAGAGGTCGTCGGTATAGGCATAGCCAGTGCGCTCGGCCGAGATCACCCGCACGCCGCAGCCAGCGGAGATCCCCTGAGTGGCCGATTTGATCAGCGACTCGTCCAGACTCAGAGAAGTCGAGGTGTGGTACTCGAAATAAAGGTCGGCGTAATCGCCCCCCGCTGATAGAGCCTCAGCCAGATAGCGCTCCAAATCGCGGTTCGTAAGTCCTAGTTTCTGAAAGAAGAATGCCCGATGGTCCATGAAAACCAGCTTCTAAAGTGGCCGTGTGTGCCCCAAGCTTCAGG
>DATEKE010000346.1:0-5472 GCA_035277605.1 Terriglobales bacterium
GATCTGGGCGAGGCGTTAAGGCGCATCGCCGAAGGCGCAGCCATGATCCGTACCAAAGGTGAGGCCGGCACAGGCGACGTTGTGCACGCTGTAAAGCACATGCGCCAGATTGTGAAAGACATGCGGGCGCTCACTGTTCTCGGCGAAGAAGAGCTCTATGCTGCAGCGAAGGAATTGCGTGCTCCTTATGAACTCGTGCGTCTCGTCGCCAAGAGCGGAAAGCTTCCGGTACCGAATTTTTCCGCGGGCGGGATTGCTACTCCCGCAGACGCAGCGCTCGTTCGCCAACTCGGCGCCGAAGCCGTCTTCGTGGGCTCGGGCATCTTCATGGCCGATTCCATCAACTTCGCTCCCGCAAAAGAGGCTGAGATTCGCGCTCGCGCCATTGTGCGCGCGACTACGCACTTCGACGACCCGAAAGTTCTGCTCGAAACCAGCGAGGACTGCACCGGCGCGATGAAAGGTCTGGCGGTCGCCGCGATGTCAGAGGCCGATATGCTGCAGAAGCGCGGCTGGTGAAAGTCTCGGGTGATCTGGCCATCGGGTCATCGGGTGAAGTAAAACCTAGATTTGTACTTGTCGGTTCCACTCGCCCGATCGCCAGATGACCCGATCACCCGATTATTCCCACTTCCTTTGAAAAACTCTGATCTCACAATCGGTGTCCTCGCTCTCCAGGGCGATTTCGATGCGCATCGGCAGACGCTCAAGTCGTTAGGCGTTCACACTGTGTTGGTTCGTAAGCCGGAGGAACTCGAAGGCATCGACGGTCTGGTGATACCCGGCGGTGAGTCATCGACGTTTCTAAAATTCCTGGAACGGGAAGGGTTCCTGAGCAAGCTGCGGGCGTTTGTCTCGGAAAAGCCGGCATTCGGCACTTGCGCCGGCGCAATTCTGCTCGCGAAGAAGGTCACCAATCCGCCGCAGGAGAGCCTTGGCGCACTCGACATCACGGTGCAGCGCAATGCCTATGGCCGCCAAATTGACAGCTCGATCATGGCTGCCCCGACGAAGCTCGGCGGAGAGCCACTGGAAATGGTGTTCATTCGCGCTCCACGCATTGACGAGGTCGGAAGCAAGGTAGAGGTTCTCGCCGAACGCGAAGGCCATCCCGTTTTGGTCCGTCAGGGAAAAATCATGGCCGCGACGTTCCATCCCGAACTCTCAAACGATACGCGGGTGCACCAAATGTTTATCAATGTAGTTCGACAGACGCAACGGAATCGGGTCATCGGGTGATCGGGTCATCGGGCGATCTGAAAACCGACAGTTAAAGTCTGGCTCACCGGATAGGTGTCGCGTGAAACCTCAGTTGAATGATTCGTACTTCACCCGATGACCCCATCACCAGATCACCCGATCTTCACCGCTGGCTTTCTCTCCTTCGTTCATGATTCAATCAACAAGCAGGCGGCTCTATGCCAGCAGTAAAAACCACAGCTCCCCCGAGAACGAGCGCGCCTGATTCCGGCGGACGCGGCACCGACCACAAACTCCCGACCGGCGGCGGCGGGGAAGGCGAATGGGGAGATGCGTCACCCCGACGCGGTCCGCGAGAGCGACTCTACCGAGCACGAGTTGCCCTAGCCATCTTGATGTCCACCTCGCTCGGCCTCTTTCTCACGCTGGTGATTGGTTATCTGTGGCAACGGCAGCAGGTCATCTTCGACCCAGTCGTTCACGCCTACGTCTCCGTTTGGAAGCCGCTCGCTGTTCCTCCACTGCTGTGGTGGAACACGCTGCTGTTGGTTCTAAGCAGCATTACTGTGGAAATTGCGCGGCAGGCTTATTTTCGGGAAGACCTCCTTATGGATGAATGGCTCGGCGTTTCGCGTCCGATGCTGCGCAAGGCTTTGCCGTGGGAAATCCTGAGTTTTTTACTCGCTTCTGGATTCGTGGTCGGACAGCTTTATGCTTGGGGTCAGCTTCGCGCGGAGGGAATTTACCTTGGCTCTGGGCCTAGCAGCCAGTTCTATTATTTCCTGACCGGGCTCCACGGCCTGCATCTCCTGGGCGGCATTCTGGTACTGATTTGGGCGATGATTGCGGCGTTGGTGGGAACCAGCGTGGAATCCCGCCGGATCACGCTGGACATCACCGCCTGGTATTGGCACGCCATTACCCTGGTTTGGTTCGGGATTTTTGCCGCCCTCAAGCTTTGCGAATAAGGCGAGACGAACGCTAATTGAAGTAGTTCGCAAACTTCTCCATCCATCGCGTTCTCCTCAAAGACAACTGATCGGGCAAGAAGGAGGGCGCAAGACGGTGATTCACTTAGTAAAACGATTCACTTCAGCGTCTCACGAGCTAAGGGATATGCCTAAAGACGTGTGCAATATACAATTTTTCATTGCTTTTTCAGGCAATTCTTCATAAAATCGGAGTTTTTACAGGGCCGTCTGGAGCTCTCTGGGAGCAACGCCTTTTTCCGCCAGTCCGGCGTGCTTACCTGAATCCAAATGGGTTAGCAAGCATCGAAAGACTAATTATATAAAGGCAGGTAGAACTAATGGCTAAGCGTCGTGGAAATCCAAACTGGGGAAAGCCGGAGCCGATCGGACCGGTAATTCCCGTGGTTACGTCCTTTGAACAAGCGGTGAAGGAGTTCAAGCTTCTTCCCGACCAATACCTGCGTTCCACCCGTCTTCGCGAGTGGGCGCGGAAGAACAAGAACTCCAAATATATTCCTGAACCGCTGCTGGAAGCTTGGGGATTCGAGATCGAATCGACTCTCTAACGAGCAAGCATCTGAGTAGAAGGCCGCCTGATTGGCGGCCTTTTCCTTTTCAGTAACTCTCAGTCGTTCCGATGACCACCCGGCATGGATGCCCGGATATACTTGCTGCAGCAAAAAGCCCGCCAACAAAGGCGGGCTTTCGCTTTCTGTCCTTTTACTGCATTTATGAAGCTGCCGCTGCGGCCGCGCGCGCGAAGCGCTTTGGCATGACGGTCACGCCGTTATCGCGGTCGAAGATGAGATTCATGGTTTGGGAACATGGACCGCAGAGCCAGAAATGTTCCAGCTTGCGTCCGGGCTTGCGGGTTGCGACGAGAAACGGAACTTTGCTCCCGTCGGAAAGCTCAATCGTGTCTTCCGAGGTTATCGGTGGCGTAATCTCAACTTCAATTTTGAAGATCTTGCCTTCACGCAGATAGTGAAATGGAGTGGAGCAGGCAGGATTCGCACACTTGGAAACCATGGAGCCCTCTACTTTCAGACGTTTGGGGGTTGTTGTCTGTAGTCCGCCTGCTTACAACGGACCGCAACTCAAAGTAGATGCATCCAGAGTCTCTGGAAGTTGTTCTGTGGAAAAACCCAGGACTTCTGAACACCAACTGTCTCCGAGTGTACTTCAACTCGGTCCTGCGGTTTACGAATAAATTTTGAATTTTTTCCATCAGCTCTGCCAATACACGCCAGCTACTCTGGTTTGCTTCAGAGCTGGTGCAGAAGGAGCGAATTTCGAGCTGTCATCGGGTGATCTGGAATCAACACACTAAAACCAAAACACGACGCGGATGCTTCGCCCGCGCGTATCTACGCTGAATCGGAATCATTGTTAGAAAAGCATTCCTTATGGGTGCCGCGTCCATCTGCGTCGCATCCTCGCAATCCGCGTCGGGGTTGCCTGTCACATTCGACGGGCCGCATCATGGCTGCGACCTTCCCCCCCGGGCCCTCGAACGACGCGCGACTGCACGAAGCGTTTCTCGAAGTCATCCGAAAAACGGCTACCTCGATAAAATCTGTTCAGGAGAAATCTTGATCTTATCCAACTACATTTCCGGCGAATGGAAGCAGGGCAAAGGCGAAGGCGTTCCCCTCGTTGATCCAGTCAATGGCGAGCACCTCGCTCATGCCAGCTCAGAAGGTCTTGATCTTGCCCAGGCGCTCGAATTTTCTCGTGAGCGCGGTTCTCGCGGATTGCAGCGACTCGCCTATCAGCAGCGAGCCGAACTGCTGAGCAAGATCGCAGAAGTACTTACGGGCCATCGCGACGAGTATTACGAAATCTGTCTAAGGAACATGGGCGCCACCAGGAGCGACGCGGCGTTCGATGTTGAAGGCGCAATCTACACGCTCAAGCAATATGCCAAAGCCGGCCAGGCTCTTCATGGTCAGATGATCAAAGATGGCGCGCTTGTGCCGCTATCCAAAACCGGAGTGTTCGACGCACAGCATCTTTTGAAGCCGCTCGAAGGCGTTGCTGTGCTAATCAACGCGTTTAATTTTCCCGCCTGGGGACTGTGGGAGAAAGCTGCTCCTGCATTACTTTCCGGCGTTGCAGTATTTGTGAAGCCAGCAACACCAACTGCCTGGCTGACTCAGAAAATGGTCGAGGACGTCGTGAAAGCCGGCATTCTGCCCGACGGCGCTCTGTCGATCATTTGCGGAGCGCCCGGCGATCTGCTCGATCATCTCACTGAGCATGATGCGATCTCCTTCACAGGTTCCGCTGCGACAGCCGCCAAGATCAAGACTCATCCTGCAGTAGTCGCTCATTCCGTCCGCGTAAACATCGAAGCTGACAGCTTGAACTCAGCCATTCTCGGAGGCGATGCGCCAGGCACGCAGCCATTTGAGCTGCTGGTGAAAGAAGTTGCAAAGGAGATGACTCAAAAAGCTGGGCAAAAGTGCACAGCCATTCGTCGGATACTTGTTCCGCGAAAGAGCTTTGCTTCATTTTCTGAGGCGCTTGCTGCTGCATTAGAGGCGATTCCGGTTGGCAATCCGCGGAACGCGGCGGTCAAATGCGGACCGCTGGCGAATAAAGCACAACAGAAATCGGTGCTTGACGGCATTGCTCAGCTCAAGCGCGAATGCAGGGTCATTTATGGCGACAACGGAAACTTTCAACCGATAGATGCCGATTCGGAGAACTCCTGTTTCGTTCAGCCCACGCTACTGCAGTGCGATGATCCCATGCGTGCAACGCTGGTTCACCAGGTGGAGGTCTTTGGACCGGTTGCCACTCTCATGCCCTATGACACCGTCGAGGAAGCGATCGAGATCGCCAGACGCGGGCGCGGATCGCTCGTAGCTTCCATCTACTCCGATGACCTTACGTTTAACGAAGCGGTAGCACTCGGCCTCGCGACAACTCACGGCCGCATTATGGTCGTGGACAGCTCCGTCGGAGCGCAACACACCGGACACGGCAACGTGATGCCAAGTTGCTTGCACGGTGGTCCAGGCCGCGCCGGAGGCGGTGAAGAACTCGGTGGCTTGCGCGCATTGGAGCTCTATCATCGGCGTTTCGTCGTGCAGGGTCCGCCAGAGCTGCTAAACAGGCTTTCCCAAAATACTGTTGATTTTGCCGCGCTGCATGGCTGACGGGCACCCCTATCGCGGTCGCCTCGCGCCATCTCCGACTGGGCTTCTCCACGTCGGCCATGCGCGTACCTTCTGGATTGCGGCGCAACGCGCGAAATCCCAAAATGGCACACTCATCCTTCGCAACGAAGACCTCG
>DATEKE010000347.1:0-3732 GCA_035277605.1 Terriglobales bacterium
AGGATCGCAGGCTGGGTGATCTCTGTCAGCTTCAGCTTATCTTCAGGGCCTTCGAAGCAAAGCTTCGACAGCTCATAGCCCAGGGCTGAATCGGCTTCCGCGAACGTATCGCGAGCAATGGAGTAGGTATCGGCAAATTCCTTGCCCATGCCGACACTTTGCGAGCCTTGTCCGGGAAAAAGGAATGCAAGGGGAGCTTGTGCCATGGCGAACCATTGAATGTAGCAGACGCTGAGAGTAGCGGCGTGATTGGGCAGACAGCGTTCGCCGGTAACTTGATTACACTAACTGAGAATGCCTGCGATTCGACTCGTCTTTCTGTGGCACATGCACCAGCCCTTCTACAAGGACCTGGTCACAGGCGAGTACCGTCTGCCCTGGGTGCGCATGCATGCTTTGAAGGACTACTACGGAATGGTGAAGCTCCTGGACGAGTTTCCCACTGTCCACCAGAACTTTAACCTTGTGCCCTCGCTAATCGCGCAAATCGAGGACTACGTCGCAGGAACAGCGAAAGACAGATGGCACGACTTAGTTGCAAAGTCCGCCGGCGAGCTGACGCGAGACGAAAAGCTCTTTGCACTGCGCTACCTGTTTCAGGCGAATCACACGTTTCAGGTGGGTAGATACCCCCGCTACGCCGAGCTGCTCAGCAAGCGCGCGGCACACGCATCGCCCGAGACTGCACTGAGTTCTTTCACTCCGCAAGACTTCACCGACTTGCAGGTGCTTTCCCAGTTGGCTTGGCTTGATGAATTCTTCCTGGGCGAACCCGACGTTTCGGAACTGATAAAGAAGAGCCGCAATTACACGCGCGCCGATCAGGAAGCTCTTTTCGAGATCGAGTCGCGTATTCTGGCAGCCGTGGTTCCCGCGTATCGCGCAGCATCGGAGCGCGGAGGAGTCGAGCTTTCCACGACACCGTTTTACCATCCGATTCTTCCGTTGCTTTGCGATACCAACAACGGACGCGTGAGCAGCCCGGGGCTATCTCTTCCACGTCGCCGATTCTTACAGACCAACGATGCCCTCGAACAAATGCAGCGAGCCATCGAATCGCACGAGCGCACATTCGGGGAAAAGCCGGCGGGTATGTGGCCGTCGGAAGGAAGCGTTTCGAACGAAGTCTTAGAGCTTGCTCGCCAAGTCGGTCTCAAGTGGCTGGCGACCGACGAAGGCGTCCTGGGGCGCTCGACCCAGAGCTTCTTTGAACGCACCGGCACAGGCGAGCTGCTTCCCGATTCGGCACAGCGGCTCTATCGCATTTATCGCAACGGGGAAGGTGACGATTCTGTATGCCTCTTCTTCCGGGACCACAATCTCTCCGATCTCATTGGATTCGTCTATTCCGGCATGCCGGCGAAAGAGGCCGCCGTGCACTTTATCAAGAGCGTGAAAACATCGGCCGCTCCGGTGCTTGCAAGCGGCCGGGATGCTGTTATTTCGGTGATTCTCGACGGCGAAAACGCCTGGGAGCACTTTCCCGAATCAGGACGCGAGTTCCTTCGCCGTCTCTACGGCGCGATCTCGGCCGACCCTCAGATCGAGCCGCTCACGATTTCGGAGACGATCGAGAAAGCCGCTGAAACAGAGCCTCTTCCCAACCTGGTCCCAGGCTCATGGATCAACGCGAATTTCAACGTTTGGATTGGAGCGCCGGAAGATAATCTCGCGTGGGACTATCTAGCCGAGGCTCGGGACTTCTACACGCATCGTGCTCCGTCGGCCAGCCCCGAGCAGCAAAAGCTGGCTTACGAAGAATTGCTCATTGCAGAGGGCAGTGATTGGAACTGGTGGTATGGCCCGGAGCATCATTCGGCAAATGACAGCGACTTCGATGAGCTTTATCGGAGCCATCTCGCGAACGTATATCGCCTGCTCGGAGCTAATCCTCCCGACTACTTGCATCATCCGATTTCGACTGAATTCATCGGGAAAGTACGGACCATCCCGCAGACTGCATACATCCGTCCGCGTATCGATTCTCCCAACATCGGTTACTTTGATTGGCTCGGCGCCGCCAGCTTCACAGCCGACCGTCGTGGATCATCGATGCACGGCAAACAATTTCTCCTGGAGCGGGCGTATGCAGGAATTGATATCAGAAACTTCTTCTTTCGCGTCGATGTCGCAGGCGAGCTAAACGGCGAGCATACGCTGGAGACGCGCATCGAGGTTTTACCGGGCGCCGTGGATCAGAAACGAAAAGCTTTTCTCGCACGCTTCTTGATCTCTGACCGCACACTGGTAACCATTGACCTTATTGCGCAATCAGAAAACTCGGAGAACGGTAACCGTCCGAACAATTTCAGTCGCGACTTGAAAGCAAGCTTTGAGAAGGTGCTGCGCGCCAAGGTGCCGCTCTCACTCCTCGGAGCCGTGTTAGGCGACACCCTGTTGCTCCGTTTCAGCATCTTCCGCGATCAGCTTCCGCTTGATGCGCTACCCACCCAAGGCTGGATGGAGCTTCCCATCATCGGCGAAGAACAGATGCTTGAGACCGGCGATCAGGTGTGGTGATACGAGGCTGTCCTGCCGAAACTCATTACGCTAGGAAATACTTCGTCACCGGCTGCTCACGATTACCCCCGACGTCGATGAATCATTGCGCAGCGCCGCAGCGTCAAGAAGATCGAAAGTTGCGCTGTGATTGTCTCCCTCGATTTTTTTGGCGGCCGCTTCGTAAGCTGAGTCGCTATAGGCCCGAGCTGCTTCGAGAAGCGGCTGCACCAGATCGCGAGCGCCGAGTTCACCCAATTGTTTGTATGGCCACGGCTTCTCGCCGAGCCCGTACGGAAGCAAATAGTCGAGAGACGCACGGATGCTGCGCCCATCTGTGGTTTGGAAGTGCCAGAGGTCCACTCCGACGTGCTGCCCTAGAGTCGCTAGCTCGGTCAAGGCGCGCAGGTTGAAGCAGCTATAACCAAATGAGCGCGTGCGCGCCAGTTCGAGCGGCTGCTTGCCACCGGGCTCGATCTGAGTGGCAATGCGCTTCTCTTCGGCCATAGTCAGAATCTGCTTAGCCAGATCGTTGTGTCCGAGGAAAAGGGCATAATCAGCGGTCTGGACGTCGTAGAAGGAGCCGTGATTGTTTTTTGCGTTGGATTCATCTTTCCCATTTTTGCTCGTGCGCAGCCACTCCAGAAATGCAGCGAACCACTGCTCCATTCCCTTCTGGTCGGCTTCACTCCAATTCTTCGACCCATCCAGCAATCCCACGGCATCCACCACTTCAGTGAGGCTGTGACTGTCAATAATCCCGATCCCTCTTCCGGTAGTGACGCCGCGAATACCTTGAGCATATTCAAGGTTCGGGTTCATTTTGGTACTCGGATCGAGAAACCAGGTACGTAAAAGGCGAACGGCCCGTTCAGAGTACTCTTCGTTTGCTGTGAAGTAATAGCCGAGTGCGAGAGCTCGCACTGAAGTGGCCATCTTTCCCATTTCGTCGTGATCGGAGATGCCCTTGATCTCTGGATTGCGCTCTCCGTCCCGTCGTACATAGGGCAGATGATTCGGCGTATCTGGGTTCGGCCAAAAGTACGGAGCGAGGCTCATGTAATCGTGCTTGTTCCCGCTCGGGGGCGTCGAATCTTTTTGCATAACCGAGAATGGGCCCGCACTTATGGCCTTATCTGCCTCCGTACGAACAACTCGCAAGAGGTCGCTCGAACCTGACTGGGATCTGGCAATCTGGCGTTGGTGCTGAAGCTCCTTCGCGTTGAGCAGAAA
>DATEKE010000348.1:0-11594 GCA_035277605.1 Terriglobales bacterium
GGTCCTGATGAACACGGCAATCGCGAATGCGGAAGATCCCGTGCTCATGGCCGAAGCCATGCAGCATGCAGTCATCGCCGGGCGCAGCGCGTATTTAGCTGGACGGATGCCGAAGAAGCTGTATGCTACTGCGAGTTCGCCTCTCGAAGGCGTAGTGCGTTAAGCAGCCGACTAGGACTTCATGCAAGATCGTCAGTTCTCCAGTTACAACGAGTTCTTCGCGTTTTATCTTGAGCAGCATGCGAAGGCGGGCAATCGATTCATGCATGCCTGCGGCACCGCGCTCGGACTTGCTGTCTTTGCGTTCGCATTGGTCACAGGCCACTATCTGTGGGCGTTGCTTTGGATTCCCGTTGCTTATGGTTTCGCCTGGACAGGTCACTTCCTGATTGAAGGCAATAAGCCTGCGACGTTTGGACATCCATGGTGGTCGTTCATCAGCGACTTTCGCATGCTTGGACTAATGCTGAGTGGCCGACTTGAAAGCAAAACATGACACCGATCGCAGGGATGCTACGGATTACACGGATACTGCAATAAGACACGGATACTGCGTTAGGAATGGTGATCGAGACAGTCGACGAATGAACGTCGCAAAATGAATAAAGGGAAGCCGAGTGGCTTCCCTGGTATTTTCTCGGTAGAGCACAGCGCTACTTATCGAGAAGCGTTGAAGGTCCGAAGTCCCGCTTTGCTGCTGCAGTTCTTGCCCCCCGCGCTGAGGCGCTGGCTGCGGTTCCAATCTCCTGACCATATTTCTCAAGCAGAACCGGCACCAAAGCTCCTTCGGCTTCTTTCACGAACGAGAGCTTGCCGTCCTGCATGTCGATGCGGACAAAGTCTCCGAGCTTGAGTTGCCCGGTCGCGACCAGGTTCGCTAGCGGGAAGACAACGTTCTTCTCGATCGCACGCTTCAGGTGGCGAGCGCCGTATTTGTTATCAGTGCCTTCCTGCAACAGGAACTTCTTCACTCGCGGAGTGCAGCTGAATACAAACTGCGCATTGCCGGTCGCCTGAAGAATACGCTGCTGCACCATGCCCAGCTCGATTTCAAGAATCTGTTCCAAGTGCTCCGGTTTGAGGGTCTTGAAGACGACTGTCTTGTCGATGCGGTTCATGAACTCTGGCGAGAACTTCCGCCGCGCAGCTTCGGTTGCGGTGCGAGTGATTTTGTCATCGAGCTTGGCATCCACCTGACACGGCTTCTGCCCGAACCCAAGGCCTCCGGTGATCAGCTCACTCATCTCGCCGGCACCCAGGTTCGACGTCATCACGATCACGCACTGAGAGAGGTCTACGCGGCGATTATCGCCCAAAGTAAGCGTTGCCTTATCGAGGATGCCCAGGAGCAACTGCCACAGCGAATCACTGGCCTTCTCGATTTCGTCGAACAGCAGCAATGAAAGACGGAGCTTCTCCGTATGCCACTGATTCAAAGCCTCTTGTGTGAGCAGCGGATGAGTTTCTCTATGACCGAGATATCCCGGAGGCGATCCGATCAGCTTGGCGATCTCGTGACTGTGTTGGAACTCGGCGCAATCGATCTTGATACAGGCTCTGGCGTCGCCAAACAACGTCTCGCCCACAGCTTCGACTACCCGCGTCTTGCCCGTACCCGTCGGCCCTAGAAAGAGCAAGTTCCCGACCGGACGTCCTGGCGGATTCAGACCTGCCAAGAACATCTGGTAGATTTCTGTCATCTTCTGGACAGCGTCGTCTTGACCGACGATCCTGCGGCGGAGATTTCTTTCAAATTCCTCAGCTTCCGACCCTCGTCGGGTGGGGTCGAGCGCAGTATTTAGACCGGTTTTCATTTATAAGTCCCTCATGAGCCCTGGGACACGTCGCCCAATTATTGGAGCGACTGTTCTTCTGGTCAGATACATAAAATGCCAAGTTGAGTTGCGTCAAAGTTTTGCACAGGCTGTGGCCCATCTCCTGATGTGATCGACGCGAACTCACCCTTCGCAAATGTCCCACACTCAATACAACCCTTTAGTAACTTTCAAGTTTCCGAATCAGAAGCAGGTACTCTGGAATCAATGCTATAGTCCGGCCTGACTACAGAGACTCGCCTCGAAAAAACATGAAACCCGCTTCCCCCTCACGCCTCCTGCGGTTTATTCCGCTTCTAGCTCTTATTTGCGCGATCAACTTTGGCTGCAGCACGACCAGCGCGGCGACGCCCCAAGCTTCACAAACAGCTCGATCGAGTCCAGCTTCCGAGCAGAAGCCGGCTGAGACCCAGGCTTTGCCGCCAAACACGATTTCTTACACGCCCGAGAAAGTTGAGCCAGTGAGCGCTATTGCTCACCACTTCCTGCCACAGTCATCGCTGATGCTCGCGGCCGAACTCGAAGATCAGATTCGCGAGACAAATCATCTCGCTCCGAAGCAGCTTTATGTAAAGAAGGGTCAGACCCTCCTGATTCCTACGATTGAGCCGCAGCCGGTCGTGGAGCACTCAGTACCCATGGCGAAGGACGATGAGGTCCGCGCGATCTACTTAACGGGTGCCATGGCGGCGAGCGCAAAGGGCATGGCCATTGTTAAGCACTGGCATGATGTCGGCGGAAACGCGGTTGTGTTCGACATTAAGGACAGCGATGGCACGCTGAATGTTGCCTTCGAGCATCCACTCGCGCCGCACAATCGCCGCGCCATTCCGAATCTACCCAAGTACGTTCGCTATCTGCACTCAATGAACATGCACGCGATTGCTCGCATCGCGCTGTTCCGCGACGAGCACATCGCGCGCGATCACTCGGAACTCGCCGTGCGGTCACGTTCCACAGGACAGCCTTGGCGTGAAAATGGCAAGCTCGTTTGGACCGACAGTTCGAATCCGAAAGTTCAGGAATACGACATCGAATTGGCAAAGTGGGTGGCGAAGTCCGGAGCCGACGAGATTCAGTTCGACTATGTCCGTTTTCCCGCGGAGGGAAATCAGGCAGACGCGAAGTTCTACTTCCAGACCGCGCATCCTGACTGGAAGCGTGCGGACGTAATCGCCGACTTTCTCGACCGCGCCTATCAGCAGCTTCATCCTGAGGGCGTGCTGGTATCGCTCGACGTTTTCGGCATTATGGCGTGGCAGCGCAGCGTCGATCTGAACCACACCGGACAGGACATCACGCGCATGGCCAAGTATTGTGACGTGATCTCGCCAATGATTTATCCGTCGCATTTCTTCGGCATGGACGGCTACAAATCCCCTGGGGATGCGCCTGAACACTTCATCGGCGAGTCAATGGACCGCTTTGCCGTGATCACGGCGCCGACAGGTACGGTCCTGCGTCCCTGGCTGCAGGCATTCGCCTGGCGCACTAAGACCTATTCGCCGGATTACATCATGCGACAGGTAAGCACGTCGCGCGATCGCGGCGGCATCGGATTCCTGTTCTGGAACGCTCGCAACGACTACTCCAAGCCGTACATTGCCATGCCGGTAATGAGGGAACATGCAGATAAGTATTTCGGCAAGCGTCCGGCGCCGGCCGTTGCTGAGGCAGCTTTGAAAGCAAAGTCGAAGCAGGCGAATGCGACCGTCAAGCTGGCCAAGGCGACGCAAGCTCCCGTTTCCGGAAAATAACAGGGGTTTGTCATTCCGAACCGCCGGATTTTGGCGGTGAGGAATCCCTACGGGCTTCGAGAAATCGTTGATTCTGCGAGATCCTCAACGAGATCGGCTACGACACTGCAAGATCATCGCACTTTGAAAGTGCAACGCAGTTCGTAGGGATTCCTCACCGCCAAAAACCGGCGGTTCGGAATGACATAGGAAAAAAGATCTCCGTCTCCTCCGTGGCTCCGTGGTAAAAACGCATTCTCCACTCGATCAAAACTCAGAATCGCAGCCCACTGCTGACCTCTTCTGCGCTCCCATACAATCCGGCCGCCGAGCATTTCCGCAGCTACTTCTGGCGGCAAGTCGCGATGAAATCCGAAGTATTTGCGACTGATGCGCTCCCACCATAGCCAGCGATCCAGCAGCGAAGCGTTCGGTTCCTGCTTGGTGGAAAACAGCAGAGCGGCATCGTACTGACTTCCAGCCATTCGCGCTAGTTCAATCTGTTGCACAGAGAAGTCTTCGATTCTTACAACCTGCATCGGTTGGTGCACGTAGCCGAGGAACGGCTTCGTGAGCTCGTCGGTAGCTGTCCATGCCGTGAGCACTCGAGCATGTGGATCATGCTGCTGCAGATAATCCGCCGCTTGTTTATGGAGGATGACGTAGTTGCGATAAGAGAGATTGTCTTCAGGCGGAATGTAGCCAAACGGATTCGAGAAGAGAGCAAGAACGAATCCCCCGATAATCAGAGCAACGGCCCATTTCCATTCCGGAATTCGACGTCGCAACGTGGAGATTCCGATCAAAATGACAAGGGGATATGTGGGTAACAGATACCGCGCCAATACGGCTCCTCCAACCAACGAGAAGAGAATCAGATTCGCGGAAAGAACCGCGGCAATGCGGTACTGCACTCCAAGCGCTATGCGACGCCGCTCAGTTCCATCGCTTTCCATCAGAGCCGGACACCGCATGGCCCAGATGGTCGCCAGAGTCAACAGCCACATATTCATGTAGCCGAGCATCTGCCATAAGCGAAGCAGGAGCGAGATCCCGATGCGCAGCGGCGTAAGCGTACCTCTCACGTTATAGGCGAAGAACTCCGGATTCCCAAAAAAGAATCCTGTGCGCAGCCGATGGTAGGCAAACCAGAGCGCCAATGGGACGATGCTGAAGAGGAGCAGAGCCGGCCGTAAGAGACGCGCGCTCCGTCTCGATTTTCGGTCATGAAGTGCATTAACAGCATCGTATGCCGCTAACGCTAACGGACTGACGATCGCGGTTTCCTTAGACAGCGCTGCCAAAGCAAAACAAACTGAGGCGCCCATCGCAGAGCCTGGCAGAAATCCCTCATGCTCACTCGCCGAGTCTGAGGCACCTGACTCGGATATCTCCTCGGGCAGGCTTCGGAAGTAAAAGACCAATCCCCACAGCACGAACGCTGCCGCAGGCAAATCAGAATGCGCAAGAGAACTTTGAGCAAACCAGATTGGATAAATCGCAGTGCAGAGGAGTACGGCAAATGCCACGGCATTGCTGCTCAACATTCGCGCCAATCTGTATACCGCCAGCATCGCGAAAGCTGCCACAAGCAGCATGGCCGTGCGCGTAACTGCGGGTTTGAATGCTGAAAGCTTCCACCAGAGCGCTAGATAAATGGCGGGGAGTGGTGGATGAGCATTACTCGGCACGGATTGTGGAATCAGGTGCCCCGAGGTGAAGAACTCGTAGGCTGCGGGAATGTAGTAACCGGCTTCGTCCCAAAAGTACGGAAGCCGCAGCAGGGGCGCGTGGAGAAGAAAGATCGCACAGAAAATCAGGGCAAATAACTGCAGATTACCGATCCGTGGATAAAAGCCGCGAGCTGGCGTTCGCATCGGTCGCGCGGCTAGTTCACCGGCCCTTGCTGCGCAAACTGAGGATCGAGCTTGATCTCGCCAAACGCACTCTCATATTGGGAAACGTTCTGCTGCAGGATCATCAGCAGAGCCTTCGCCTGCTGCGGACTGAGATAAATTCCCTGGAAGTTTGCAACTTCAACTTCGTTGGGCGTCTGCGCGCGGAGGGTTCCAAAAGCAAGAAAGAAGTCCCAGACACTGACCCGCACTTGCACGCTATTCGAGTAGCTCTCGCGATAGTCGTTGGTAGCAGTGAGTTTGACGTTTGGAGGCTGTGGTACTGGCGGCACGAAGCAAGTCCTCGGATAATGAAGTTGAATTCACTAGCATACGCGAAAGCTGTGGACTGGTTAGAAAGATGAGCAAGATGAAAGTTTCGAGAATTCTGAGAGTACCAGGAAAAATCTCTGGCCAGCCTGGCAACTGGCCAGAGTCGCTCCGAGGTGAAAAAGTTCTTGCGGAAACGTCAGTAGGAGTCGTGCATTTCCTCAGAATCCATGACAGGCTTGCGCTGAATGTTGTTCAAAATGAAAGTTGCGAGATTGAGTAAATGAAGCCGCTCTTCTCGAAAAGCGCCCTGCGCATCGACGTAACGTACTCTCACTTCCTGGTCCCAATTTGGTTCGTATGAGCTGCGTGGTTGCATTTGAGTTCTCTGTGGTGGTGTGGAATTGCAGAAGCAGATAAAGTTAGCCGGCCAGCGGTGTAATACGCCGCAGCGATTGCCATGCGAACTGCGATCGATCCGAAGTCGGACTGCTCTGCGGACCAGCGTCTTCGTCGGCACCAGCGTCTTCGTCCATGAGCCCAAAAAATTCGCGTTCCTGGCGAGTCATATCGCGGCCCATTGCCTCTCGGAACTTGAGCTCGAAATCAGGGGTATTCCAAGGCTTGTAATTTTTTTCGGCGGCCATCGTCGTCTCCATGCCAAGGCTTTTTGCACGCGCGGTGCCACACGCATGGGGCGCGAGGCGATCCTGGTAACACGAGAATAACCACTTCCATTTCAGCAGCTTAGACAGATCCGCTGGATCAGACCATGGCGATCCCGTTCCAATTCCGGACTCCCGTTAACCGAATGGTTAGTTTTAAGCAAACACATCGGTTAACGAGGTCGGGCAAGATGCAAACATGCCTCAAACTGTGCTAAATCATTTCGGAGTACATTCCTGCAGATGCCGACCTCGCTGACCCCCAGGCTCGTAGTTCACTCCGGACCGCTCGCACAGACGGTTGTCCCGCTGGAACAAGAGGAGACCACCATTGGACGTGGGGTCACGAATCTGGTCTGTATAGCCGATCCCATCCTTTCGCGCCAGCATTGCGTGATTACTCGCGAAGACAACCAATTCCTCATTCGGGATTTAGGCAGCTTGCACGGCACCGTAGTGAATGGCATACCCGTCACGCAGCACTATCTTCAGGACGGGGACCAATTCTCGCTCGGGAGCTCAGTATTCAGCTTCTTCCTGCATGAAAGTGAATCTCAGCAAAAGCCCAGCCGTGCTGAATTTGAAGAATCCGCCGAAGTAGAGGGATCGCAGACGCTGCTGCGTGAAGCAGACGCTGTCTATCTCAAAGCGGATTCACATACTACGAACTTTGCTCAAGGAAGCCGTGTAGCGCGAGATCTGAATACGCTCCTCTTAATCTCGAAGAACATCAGCAAGCTGCGCGATCATGACTCGCTCGCTTGGGAACTTCTGGGCATGATTTTTGATGTGGTACCGGCAGACCGTGGGGCGCTTCTTTACTTCGGAGAAGACTCGGAGCAAATCGCCTGGTCTGCCGCATGGGACCGGCGTCGTGGTCCGGGTGTTCCCGTGCGCGTAAGCAAGACCGTTGTCTCTCGCGTTGCACGCGAGAAGAGCGGCCTGCTGATGACGAATGTTTCCACCAACACGGAATTGAAAAAGAGCGCTAGTTTCACCGATCTGCCTGTGCATTCGCTCCTCTGCGCTCCGATTGCAATCTCAGGCCACGTGGCAGGGGTCATCTATCTTGACACACAGGATGCTCGCGTGCGCTTCGATGCCAACCATCTGCAGATGCTTTCCGCCATTGCTAGTCTCGCTAGCCTGGCCCTCGATAACATTGGGTACCTTGAGAAGCTGCAGCTGGAAAATCGCGAGTTGCGAACGCAGATCACGATCGAGCACAACATGGTCGGGTCCAGCGCTCGCATGCGCGAGGTGTTCGAATTCATCCGCCGCGTGGCTCCAACGGATTCCACCGTTCTGATACAAGGAGAAAGTGGTACCGGAAAGGAACTCGTCGCGCACGCCATTCACACCAACAGCAAGCGCGCGAATGCCGCATTCGTCCCCATCAATTGCGCCGCGATCGCCGAGAACCTATTGGAAAGCGAGCTCTTTGGATACGAAAAAGGTGCTTTTACCGGGGCGGTTGGGCAGAAAAAAGGAAAAATTGAAGCTGCTGCGGGTGGAACTTTGTTCCTGGATGAGATCGGTGAGCTGGCGCTGCCGTTACAGGCAAAGCTGCTGCGCGTCTTGCAACAGCGCGAATTTGAGCGCGTGGGCGGGATCAAGCCCATCAAAGTTGATTTGCGCCTTGTAGCCGCTACGAATCAGGACCTCGAAGCGGCGGTGCGCGAAGGCAAGTTTCGTAAAGACCTCTTCTATCGCTTGAACGTCGTTTGCATTGCAATGCCTGCGCTGCGCGATCGACGTGAGGACATCCTGCCTTTAGCCGAGCATTTCGTCGGCAAGACAGCAAAAAAATGCAACACACGCGTCAAGACGCTCTCGCCTGAAGCGAAGCTAAGCTTGGCCAATTACGACTGGCCCGGAAATGTTCGCGAATTGGAGAATGCCATTGAGCGTGCCCTTGTTCTTGGCGCCAGCGACTCCATTTTGATTGAGGATCTTCCTGATGCAATCTCAGAGACAGTTACCCACGCCGGAGTTCCAGCAACAAAGTACGCCGGAGCGATGAAGGACACCAAGCGTCAAGTCATCCTTCAAGCGCTGCAGGAAGCAAATGGAAGTTATATCGAAGCAGCCAAATCGCTCGGATTACATCCCAATTCGCTGTTGCGCTTGATACGGCGTCTCGATCTGAAACTTGAAGTCAAACGAATGAGTGGGTAGTTGATTGGTAGGCGTCGAGGCCCACCCGCAATAGGAATGACACACGTGCCGGAACCCAGTACTCAAACGCAAGGGTCGAGCCATTGGACGCTTACATTTCTCGCAGCCGAGCTTCACACGAATCCAGCCTGGTTTGCGCCGGACGGCAGAACCTAGTGCACAGCAACGGTCGCCTGCTGCGTCTGTAGAGCCGCTCTCAGCTTTGACAGGAGCTGCAATTCAGTGACGCCGGGCTCTAGAAGAACACTCGGATAGCGTTGCAGCAGGTCAGCAGCCTCGTCGTCCGGAACGCATTCCCGATCAAGTAGTACTAAATCGAAGCTGCAGAGGTGACACATCTGCTCTGCGGCAAACAGCGTGCTCGCGGATGCAACCACATATCCCGCAGAGTGGAGTGTATGTTCCCGGTCCTGCATCCGATCAATGTCCGGACAGACGGAAAGCAGCACCGGCCAGTGTGAGCTTTCGTATCTTGCGGCGATTTCGGGGCCGAGCCATTGCATAGGGGTACTCCTGGAGGCTCAGAGCTGATCGTTTATCAGTTTGGTTCGGGGGGACGGGAAGGGATTTTCGTCACTGGCACAGAAACTGTCAAGAACTTTTTTCAACCAGGCGCTGGGTAGCCTGTGCTCGCTCGACCAATTCGGGAAGATGTAATCGCTTACAGCAGGCGGGAAAGTCGGCCCGAGGGCCTGCCCAGCGCAGTTCATCGACACTGTTGAATACTGGGGCGTCGAGCCGCAAAGTTGCCAGTATACGGAAGAGGACCGCCTCGTTCCACGCTGAGAACAAAGATTCGGCGAGCGCGCGCGCACGGCGGATGCTCGGATGCCACTCCTGCCAGTCTTTTGGGATTATTTCGAGATTCTCGTATCGGGAGAGAACGGCCGCTGCCGCCTTCGTGCCCCAGCCCGGAAGACCAGGATACCCGTCGGCGCTGTCGCCGACTACGGCGAGAAAGTCAGGAATCGATTTCGGCTGGACACCGAACTTCTCAATGATGCCCGCTTCATCGCGCAGGATTTCGCGGCGACGGTCGAGTTGGACGACTCGCGACCCGACCACGCACTGCGCTAGGTCCTTGTCCGGCGTGCAGATGATTACCTGCTCAACGCTTTCCTCGAGAGCAGCTTTGGCGGCGGCGGAAGCAAGAGCGTCGTCGGCTTCGAACTCGACCATCGGCCAGACCACGATCCCCAGAGCGCGAAGCACCTCTTCCAAAATGGGGAATTGTGAGAGCAGCTCCGGCGGAACCCCTTCGCTGGTTTTGTACCCGGGGTACAGTTCGTTCCGAAAGGATTCGATAACGTGATCCGTAGCAACACCGACGTGCGTTGCGCCGGCCTCGATCATGGAGAGAATTGAAGCAGCTACCCCGCGGACCGCCCCAATCTCCTGCCCGGTGGTATCGACGACGCTCGGGAGCGCGAAGAAGTATCGGAAGAGTTCGTAGGTGCCGTCGATGACATGGACTTTCATCGGAACAGCCGCCAGCAGGCGGTGGAGCAGCCTCGTTTTTGCGGCTGCAAAGAACATGCTGAATCAGACTCGAAATGGCTCGACATTTCGATGATCCCATCACTGGGCTGTGACGCTCAGCTACGCCCCGGCGGCCTCCAGCGGCTCAGTTATGCTTGCACCGTGGCCAAATTCGAATAGAGCGAATCGATCTGCTCCTTGTATTTCTCTTCAATCGCTTTGCGGCGCAGCTTCAACGTCGGGGTCACCTCGCCGGCGGATACAGTGAAGTCGTCGGGAACTAGCACGATCTTCTTTATGGTTTCGAAATGCGCTAGATCCTGGTTTACATCAGCCAGTATCCGATGAAACTCTTCGATCACTTTCGGATTGCTCACCAGTTCTTCGCGCGAATGAAAAGTTATTCCCTGCTCCCGCGCCCATTGTTCCAAGACGGGAAAATTGGGTGAGACAATCACGCTGGCAAACTTTCGTCCGTTGCCGATCACGATCGGATGAGCGACGAGAGGGGACAGCTTCAGCTTGGCCTCGATCGGCTGCGGCGCGATGAACTTTCCGCCACTGGTCTTGATCAGGTCTTTCTTGCGATCAGTAATACTCAGAAAACCATCGGCATCGATGTTGCCGATATCGCCGGTTTTGAACCAATCGCCTTCGAAAGCTTTGGCGGTTTCTGCAGGATTATGCCAATAGCTCCTAAAAATTGACGGCCCGCGCACCAGCAGTTCGCCGTCAGGCGCGATACGGCATTCGATATTGGCCACCGGCTTGCCTACTGTGCCCAGCTTGTTCGCCTCGGGAGTGTTGACCGCGACCACCGGCGAGGTTTCGGTGAGGCCATAGCCTTCGAGGATGCGAATGCCGACATCGGCATACCAGCGGGCGAGATCGATTCCTAGTGGCGCGCCGCCGGAGATGAACATCTGCGTGCGCCCGCCAAACCAATCATAGATCTTCGAGAAGATCAGCTTGTTAGCGACATTCCAGCGCCAGTTTGCAGGCCTTTCACCACGCACGATCTCGGCCCGATGCTGCTGCCCAATCCGCAGCGCCCAGGTATAGACCTTGCGTTTCAATCCGGAACTCGCTCGCCGATCCACCTCCTGGCGGACCTTCTCATAGACGCGCGGAACGCCGACGAACAGGTGCGGGCGCGTCTGCTGCAGCTTTGCCTGCAGCTCGTCGAACGTCGGACAATATGCGAGAGTGACACCGCGCAGAAAGCAGAGATAATCGACGTGGCGCGCAGTTACATGTGAAAGCGGCAGAAACGACAATGAAACCTGACCGGGTTGCCAGCCGAGGCTTTGCCCTGTCTGTTCCAAATTGGAAGCGATGTTGCCGTGCGTGAGCATCACCCCTTTGGAGACCCCGGTCGTTCCAGAGGTGTAGATGATAGTGGCGAGATCGTCGGGAGCAATGGCCTTCGCTGCCGCATCGAATTGCGCATCGCAATCGACTGGCGCTTCGGGTTGCATGATCGCGCCCATGCACGTAGCTTCGGCGGTAGTGATTTCGTCCATCACTACGAGGTGC
>DATEKE010000349.1:0-3775 GCA_035277605.1 Terriglobales bacterium
GTTCCTTCGTCACTACGGTTGAATCTTCTGCCGGGAGCACGTCGCGCAGTTGCGCGAGCATCAGAGCGAATTTGATCGAAAGGGAGCAGGGCTGGTAGCGATCGGACTCGGAGACGCTCACTACGCGCGAGCGTTCCGAGAGGAAACTGGAATTCGATTTCCCCTCCTGATTGATGACAAGCGAGAGGCCTATGGAGCGTTGAAATTAAGAAAGGCCAACCTGTTTCATCTTTTTTGGAAGATCAACAGCCTGGGACGGAAGCGAGCCAAAGCTTCCGGGCACCGCCAGCACCGAATCGGGAAAGATCCATTTCAACTCGGAGCCAGTTTTGTTTTTGGTCCTGGAAACGTGGACCATTTCGTTCACATCAGCGAGACGTTCTCTGATAACGCTCCTCCGGACGTCCTCTTGAGTGCCATTCCTTAAATCGCTTTTCACCACGGAGCCACGGAGAATCGAACAATTGCTAATTGTGCAATGGAGGGATTGAGTAATGGGTTAACGCAGAACCTGGGAACATTGCCAGAGTGCTCAATTCCCTTCCCTCAATTCCTCATTTGTCCAATTCCAAATTGAAGTTCTCCGTGTCCTCCGTGGCTTCGTGGTGAAATTCGGTTAAGCCGAAGTCTTGGTTGCGACTTCCACCTTCCATTGAAAGCACAGATTGAATCCGTCCGGATCATGAAGATAAAGCTGTTTCATGCCGTAGTAAGCGATCTGAGGCTTCTTGAGCTGTATTCCGCGCGCGATGAGGTGCTCATAAACCGCATCAACGTTCGGCGCTCCGAAGTAGAGGCAAGTATCGTCATGGCTGCCGATGCGAACCGGGTCGGGTGATGACGGCCGATTCTCGTACTCGTATGCGGTATTTAGCATCAGATCAGCTCCACCGAGCCTGAGCCACACCCAGTTGTGGTTTGGTGCGGCGGTATTGCTGTCGGTCATCACGATCTCAAAGCCAAGCGCATCGCAGTAGAATTTGAGCGATGCCGCCATATCGAAGACTTGCAGTAATGGCGTCATACCGCGGACATCGATAGTCACATCCGGTTCTCCTTCGAGAAAAACCACACGATGACGCGCTTAAGCTCTGATTGAGCTGGGCGCCGCGAAGACTTCGAATTCCCTTCCCACTCGTACTCGCTTAAGTTCTGCCAACCACAACGATCATGAAGCTGTCGGGTTTCGCTCGGGGCCGCGATCCGGGCTGTGCCGCTTCGAGTTGGGCGGTGGGCAAATAGGCCTTATGCTCCGAGCGATCTACATCCATGGTTCTCGCGCCTTCTGGCGTCTGCACGGTCTCCGCGATCTCGAAATGGCCGGGCGAGGTCTCGCTGGCGATATAGAGTTTTCCATCACGACAGCTCGCGAAAATTTGCGCTCCGTCGAATTTGGTGGCATCGACGCCGGCACTGATCGGAAGATCGGCAAGGACCTTGCCGTCGTTGGCATCCATGACGATCAGCTTTTGCGGGTTGCGACAGCCGATGAACAGGCGGCGCTTGTTGGTATCCATCGACATGCCAACGGGATTTCCGCCCGGGGCCACCGACCAATGATCGAGGACTTTCCTGGATTTGATATCGACGACGGCGACTTGACTCTTATCAACCAGGTTTACATATATCTTGCCTTTCCCGTCAGAGGCGAGGAATTCAGGTTTGCCTCCGAGTTCGATCGGAGGATCAATCTGTCCGGTCTTTGGATCGATGTCGGGCTTCAGTGAGAGCAGAGTGCCACCGTCGCCTGACACCAGAAGAACAAGTCCGCTCGCCGGATCGAAGATAATGCCGTCGGCATCTGGCTGGGCCTTGATGGTGCCCAGGACCTGGTTAGTTTTGAGATCGAAAATCACCACCGCGCCATCGCCACCGCCATCGGTAATGAACCCACGCCCTGTTTTGTGATCCAGCGCGACGCCGTGATTGCGCCTCTGCCCGGGGATGTCGGCGAGCGTTTTTCCCGACTCGGCATCGATGACCAAGGTATGCGTGCTGCGCGGGACATAAAGGTGGCGGGTTTGCGGATCAAACGTGACGTAGTCCCATCCACCCTCGCCGCCGATGTGGAACGTGTTTTGCACTGCCCAGTTGTTCTGTGCGAGCGCGAGCGCGCTGCTCAAGATGACGCTGCTTAGGAAGATTGCGTTCCTGAAGAGTAGGCAAGAAAATTTCAACTTCATGATTTCGTGCTCCTGGCATCAACGTGCAGCATTGTCTCACGCGGCGATTCTTGGCGTTCCGATGAAGCTCCTTCCCGCTGAGCTTCGAGGTCTCCTCAAAATAAAAAGGCGCCGGGAAACCCGGCGCCTGATGGCTTTGAAAAAGGTTACGGTGCCGGCGGCGGAGGCGGGCAAGGCAACGCTGAGTGCGGCAGCAAAGTCTCGTCGGGATAACTGAACGCCCCATCGATCGCATTCGAAGTCGCCCCCATTTCGAACCACTGGACAAGAGGAATGTTCTGCGGATGATAAGTAAAAACTGCCTTACCATTCTTGATCGCGATGGGAATGGTGGCCGAAGAAAGCACTTCAATCGGATCACCTTCTTCGAGGTTAGCCTGACAGACCCGCGCATTCGCCGGCACTCCGGGGAATTGCCAGCTCGGAGTGGCATTATCGACGAATGGATCGGCAAAAGATTCCGAGATCTCGTGCGACAGCGCTGTCACATCCTCGAATCCACCGCCGAAAATTCCCGGTGAGATCCAGCTCGCATATAGCGTGACCCAACGATCCTGTGGAACTGTCGGTGGATCAAAGAAGAAGGTATGGAATCCAAGCACACAGCAGCCGCCAGGTTGGTTGGGATTTGCGGTGTTCAGATCAAACAGGTAAGTGTTCGGGAACAGAGCCATACCGATGCCGTCTTGGGTAAAGTTACCAGCATTGATCTGGTTTACGACTTCATTGTCGAAGAAGAAATTGAACAGAGGTGAAAGCATTAGTACGAACGTGCTGCCATCGGCTGCCGTGCCAGTGAAGTAGGAACGCGCTTGGATGATAGTACCGTCTTTCAGCTGCAAATTTACGAAGCGTGGAACCGTGATTGTCGTGCGGTTCACGACTGAAGGAGTGAGCACCGTGTGCCAGTTCGGCTGCATGATGTTGTAGAACTGGGCGCGGTGGATTGCATCGGCATACTGGATGTGAGCTCCGGATCCGTAGGTAACCTTGGTGCTGAAATTAGGGGATTCCAGGAACAGATCTTCGAACGGAGCAAACGGTACATTCTTGAACACAGTTCCGTCAGCATTCAGCAGTTGCAGAGAAACTTCATCGATCTGAGCCGGGATGTGCGTAGTGCCGCCAATCAAAGGCGAATTCCCCATCATCGTATAACGCCAAAGTTTGCCTCCGGTGCTGCTGGGACCTGCCTGGGCGAAAAACGCATTGTCGAAGGTTGCGGTGGTGGTCAGTCCGTCGAGAGTTGGACTGTTCGACCGAGATGCGCCTACGGCTATCCTGGGGTTGAAACCGCCGCCACCAGCACCGCTCACAACGGCTCCGGTGTTGGCGTCGAGCACGATACTTGATCCTATTCCTGAGGTGGCAGGAACCTGGGTTGCGTCGACCGGGGCGCGATCACCATAACCGGCGGCCGAGTTTGCGACTGCTGCCGCCGCGCTCGGATCGTTTTGCGAATACGCGGCCATCGTGAATGCGAGCACAACGAACAAGCAGAAACCAAAGCGTGTTCTTGAAGTGGACATAAATCTCCCTGCGGAAGAAGTGACGAGCGCTCGACACTATACATCTACTCTGGATTCGAGAGA
>DATEKE010000350.1:0-12626 GCA_035277605.1 Terriglobales bacterium
TCGTAGGTCTTTCGTCCGAACAGGATCGTATCGACGCTCTGATAAAACTGGCGCATTCCATAATCCTCAGTATGGGGGCGGCGATTCAGCCATTCCACGTCGCCGTCAGGTCGGGCAATGTATCCATCCGCGCTGGTAGCGATGTATACGATGATCTTTCGCGGTGTGCTCATTGACTGTCTCCGCAGTACCGAAATTGATTCACGCCTCAAATCTGAAGCATGCTCAATGATGCAGGCCTACATTGATCTTTCCAGTAAGAATCTCAATGGCGACCTCGTAGAGCGTGATCTGCTTCAGCATGGTATAGCCGCTCGCGTAATTAGAGCGCGCATCTTCGAGGCGCTCTAACAATCGGTCGAAGAACCACGTCTTCTGCTCCTCGAGTTGCGGGCCATCACACACACGCACTCTGCCGAAGACGATCGCGCTTTTGTACACCAGGGAACCATTGCACGGTGAGGGCGCGCCCTGGTGCATGGGTCCTCGGTCAGCGACCGCGATGCAGATTTTGTCGTTCTCACCAATGTTGCTGAAGAAATGTCCGCCGCGCGATCCAGTGTGCAGGAAGAGCTTGTCGCCTTCTTCGTACACGTACATTAGCGGAACGACATACGGCCATCCGGCAGAATCGACCGTTCCTACGGAGGCCGATGCGTGCTCACGAAGAAAAGCTCGGGCCTCGGCGTCCGACATCTGGCGGTCAGCGCGCGTCATGCGCCCGCGAAGACCAATTTTCTCGACAGCCATTGGAAGTACCTCGATTGTAAGCCGACGATTTGATTGACTTCTAATCTTCGCCGCAATACGCTGACGCGGACCTATGCAGAAACGTTTCGGCGTTCTCCTCCCTGCTCTCTGCCTTCTGCTCACCCTTGCAGCCACCGCACAGATGCTCGATCCGGCGATCGATCGCGATGACGAACCGTTTTCCTACTTCAGCCAGCCGACGGATGTAATCGGAGTGATGGACGCTCGCGCGGGCACGCTGGTATCTCCCGAAGGGTACTTCTACACCGGATTCGGAGAGCTGATGTTCTTCACCGGCGATCCGCCGGTTCCGCTACATCAGCGCGTGAAGACCCTGTATCACGGTTATCTGCCCATCAACCAGTACAACTATAGCGACCACGACGTCGATTACGAAGTGACCTCGTTCGCCGCCACACTCGACGGCAAGCCCGAATCTGACGTGATGAACTTTATCCGCGTGCGCATCGTGAACCGCGGGAGCGCGCCAACGGTCGCGCATTTCGCTGCGGGTATGCGCTACTCGAATCAATCCAACATGGAGGGAGGCACTGGAGACAATCGCTTCTTCCGTCCCGCCGTTCCCAAGAGGCTCGGCCAATATTCGCAGCTTGGAGTTGAGTGGAACCCAGAATGGGAATATGGCTTTACCGAAGATGGCCTGCTGCGCGACGGCAAAGTCATGTACCTGTTCCCTATCTCCCCTGCGCCGGTTCGCGGCCTGACATTAAAGAACTCCCATAATGGCGTTCCCAAGTTGGACACTCGCAAGCTGCACGTGCAGCCTACGACTCCGGTCGGCATCGTTCGCTACGATATTCCGCTCCAAGCCGGGGCTGAGCAGACGCTCGAATTCCGCATGCCCCTGGAGCCGCTTGCTCCCGATTCTCCGGACCTGGCCGCTCTGCGCGCGGCGAAGTTCGATGATTACCTAAATCGCACGGTGCAATTTTGGGACTCGCTGCTGGCGCGCGGAATCGAGATTACAGTCCCCGAGGAGAAGGTAAACGACACCTTCCGCGCCAATCTTATTTATGACCTGATCGCGCGCGATAAGGTCGGCGACAATTACATTCAAACCGTTAACAAATTCCACTATCACGCGTTCTGGCTTCGCGATTCGTCATTCATCGTGCGGATGTTCGATGCATCGGGCTATCCCGACATCGCACGTCAGGACCTCGACTTCTTTGCTGGATGGCAACAGCCCGACGGCAACTTCGTTTCCCAAGGCGGGCAATTCGATGGCTGGGGACAGGTGCTATGGGCCTACGGCCAGCACTATCGCATCACCAAAGATCTGGACTTCGCGCGCAGAGTATATCCATCAGTGCAGAAGGCAATCGCATGGCTGCAGCAGGCGCGGCGCAATGATCCTCTACATCTGATGCCCTCGACTTCGCCCGGCGACAACGAGAACGTCACGGGACACGTAACCGGCCACAACTTCTGGGCGCTGGGCGGACTCAAGAACGCGATCATTCTCGCGCAGGCTCTCGGGCAACAGCAGGATGCAAAGGCGTATCAAGCTGAGTACGACGACTTCAAAACTGCCTTCCTCGCAGCGCTGAAAAAAACTACGGCTAGTACCGGCGGCTACATGCCTCCTGGTCTGGACGTGAGCGGCGGAGAGGATTGGGGCAACATGCTCGCGGTCTATCCCGAGCAGATTCTCGATCCTTATGATCCGATGGTCACGGCCACGCTGAATGCAACGCGCGCCAAGTACCAGGAAGGCATCATGACCTACGGCCAGGGTCGCTGGCTGCACCATTACTTGACGATGAAGAACACGGAGACCGAGACGATTCGCGGCGATGAGCAGCTCGCAGCTGAAGAGTTGTATGCGCTGCTCGTGCACACCAGTTCAACGCATGCAGGTTTCGAATACTGCATCGTGCCGTGGAGCACGCGCGACTTCGCGCAGAATCTCTCGCCACATGGATGGTTCGCGGCCAAGTTTCGCATGGCTCTGCGGAACATGCTGGTTCGCGAAGAACAGGATCGGAGATTGCATCTGCTCTCCGTGATTTCGCCGGACTGGGTCAGACCTGGTGAGGGAATTTCCGTAAAGCGTGCTCCGACAAACTTCGGCTGGGTGAATTTCGATGTAAAGTTCACGGATGCCGGTGCGACGATGACCTTGAACAACAACTTCTCGCAAAGACCGCAGGACATCGTTCTCCATCTGCCATGGTTCGTCAATGTGAGCGCCGTCACGGCGGATGGCAAGAAGATCCCCGTCGCAAATAACGCGGCAGTATTGCCGGCGAGTGTTCGCAGCGTTCAAATCGCGTGGCAAAAGAAGACCGATGCTCCGGCCTTGAGCTACGAGAATGCTGTGAAGGACTATAAGACTGAGTATCGCCGTCGCTATGAGCACTGGGTGCAAACTGGGCAAAACCAGAGCGCGGCTGCAGCTGGGAGGTAAGCATGTCATCGACAACCGTCAGTACAATTCCCAAAACGACAATCGCGAGTGTTCCTTCGGCGCCATCCAACACGCGACTTACCTCGCTCGACGTCTTTCGCGGATTGACGATTGCAGCGATGATCCTGGTCAATAACTCCGGGGACGGACAGCACACGTACTGGCCGCTCGAACATGCCAAGTGGAACGGCTGGACGCCCACCGATCTGATTTTTCCGTTTTTCCTGTTTATTGTCGGCGTGTCGATGGTCTTCTCGTTCAGCTCGCGAACAGCGCGCGGTCAAACGCGCAAGCACCTGCTACTTCACGTGCTCAAACGCAGTGCAATCATCTTCGCGCTGGGACTTTTCCTATATGCGTATCCGAAATTTGATGTACACACCGCGCGCATCCCCGGTGTACTGCAGAGAATCGCGGTTGTGTATCTGATTGCATCGGCGATCTTTCTATACACCGGACGCATTGCTCGGGTGGTGATTACGGGAGCGCTGCTCCTCGTGTATTGGCTACTGCTCACGCGTGTATCTGTGCCTGGGTTCGGTCCAGGTGTACTCACGATGGACGGCAATCTGGTGGGCTACATCGATCGCAGTCTGATCTACAACCACCTTTGGATCGCGCATCGCTTCGATCCTGAAGGTATTCTGAGCACGATTCCTGCGATTGCAACCTGTCTGATCGGAGTCTTCACCGGCGAATGGATGCGCTCGGCCAGAACACACATTCAGAAGCTTGCAGGACTGTTTGCCGGCGCTGCTGTTGGCTTGATCGCAGGAGAGATTTGGAACCTGTGGTTCCCGATCAATAAGATGATCTGGACCAGTTCGTACGTTCTCTTCACTGCAGGATTCGCTCTGTTCATATTCGGCTTGTGCTACTGGGCAATCGACGTGCGCGGATGGAAGATCTGGAGCGTGCCGTTCGTTATCTTTGGCGTGAACCCTCTCGGAATCTACTTCCTCGCCAGTTGGGCTGAGACTGCGCTCTACCGGCACCATATTCACGGAGAATCGATCAAGAACATCCTCTACCAGAATTCGTTCGCGCACATCAGCAATCCTTATCTTGGCTCGCTGGCATGGAGTGTGAGTTTCGTTTTGGTATTCTTCGTCGTTGCCTGGGCCTTGTATCGAAAGCAAATCTTCATCAGGGTCTGAGGTTCTTATCGGTCGTCTTAGGGCAATGAGTCTGTCATCCTGAAGCGGTTCCTTTGCGCGAAGGATCTCCCGCGATGCTGAGGACTTGAAATTCTGTTTGAATGGCTCCTTCGCAAGAACTCTAAATGCAGTACCGAGGAGCCTGGTAAACGCGTTTTAGTGGGAAAGAGTGCGGGAGATCCTTCGGCCAAAAGATGGCCTTCCAGGATGACAGCCCACCATTGAACTTTCCTAAATAATTTTTTTCAGACCAACTACTCGACAATGACAAAGCTCTCGCTGTTGCTGGCATATCTCTTCTGTGCGCTGAGTTGCGCTCTCATTGCGCAAGAAACGACGAAGTCTCCAGTCGATTGGGTGAACCCCTACATCGGCACCGCCGGACCGGGCAGCGACTACGGCGGGACCATGCCGCTGGTCACAACTCCCTTTGGGATGACGAACTGGACGGCGCAGACGCGGCAGAACAAGATCAGCGTTTCTTCCTACAACTACGGAGATACGACCATTTCGGGATTCATTGGAACACATCAGCCGGCGATCTGGATGGGCGATTTCGGCTACGTGACTATCGTGCCCGAATTGGACGAGATCAAAACCTCGCCCGATGCTCGCAAGCTCAGCTTCACCCATGCAGACGAGAAAGCCTCGCCTTATTACTATTCAGTGACTATGCAGGCGCAAGACTCGCGTCAAATCAAAGCGGAGATGACTGCAACGGATCACTGCGGGTACCTTCGTTTTACCTTTCCGGCAAGCTCCCGAGCCGGTGTTCTCGTCGAAGCCACGCGGCCGAATGTCAACGGGCTTGCCCAAGTGAGCGCCGATGGCCGCGAAATGACAGGGTTCAATCCCGACCGCATGGACTCGCATCTCGGTCCATTCGCTCTGCCGAATTTCAAGGGATATTTCGTTGTTCAATTTCGGGAATCACCCGCAAAGAGCGGGACCTATGAAGGCTCCCAATTGCACGATGGCGCGCAAACGGCGCAAGACACGAACGTCGGCGCTTACGCAACGTTCGCTCCTGCAGCGAAAGAAGTTATTGAAGTCCGAGTCGGAACATCGTTCATCAGCATCGACCAGGCCAGAGCCAACCTACAGAAGGAGATTCCGAGGTGGGATTTTGACGCGCTACGCGAGGAGCTGAAGCAAACATGGAATAAAAAGCTTGGGCTCATCGAGATCGACGGATCCTCCGACGATCAGCGTGCAATCCTTTACACCGGCTTGTATCATTCGCTGCTCTATCCGCGGCTCTTCTCCGAATACGGTCATTACTACAGCGCCTTCGACGACAGAATTCACTCTGGAGTTTCATACACGGCGTATTCGCTTTGGGACACGTTCCGCGCAGAGCACAGCCTCATCACCCTCGTTGCTCCTGAACGCGTGAACGACATGGTGAAAGCTCTCCTGCAGAACTATCAGGAGGGCGGGTGGATGCCGAAGTGGCCTAATCCCTCGTACACCAACATCATGATCGCCACCCACGCAGACTCCATGATCGCCGAAGCGACCAACAAAGGCTTTCGCGGATTCGATCTGAACCTCGCGTATAAGGCTGCATACAAAGACGCGATGACTCCGCCCGACGGCGATACGACTCGCAAATGGTACGACCGCGAACCGCACACGCCTTATGAAGCACGCGCTGGTCTCACATATGCGAAGAAACTGGGCTACGTGCCAAACGATAAGACAGCCGAGTCTGCTTCTTCAACGCTCGAGGACGCTTACGACGATTACGCAGTCGCGCAGATTGCCAAGGCTGTTGGCAAAGAGGACGACTATAAGTTCTTCATCAACCGTTCGAGAAACTACCGCTTGCTCTTCAATCCCGAAACGGGATTCATGCAGGCACGCAACTTCGACGGATCATGGGCCGATCCCAAAGCTGGATGGACGGAAGGCGATAAATGGGTCTATACATGGTCGGTGATGCACGATATACCTGGCCTCCTACGGCTGATGGGCGGCGCTGACAATTACAACCGCAAGCTCGACGAGCACTTCGCTGGCGGACACAATCACCACGACAACGAACCCAGCCACCATTACGGATATCTCTACGATTACAGCGGCCAGCCATGGAAGACGCAGAAGAAGGTACGCGAGATTGCAGCGGAAGCGTACACGAACACGCCAACTGGAATCCTCGGCAACGAAGACTGCGGCCAGATGTCAGCCTGGTACGTTTTCACCGCCATGGGATTCTATCCAGTGAATCCCGTTTCGGGAGATTACATGATCGGCAGCCCGATCTTTCGCAAGACGGTGATTCATGTTGCTGACGGGAAGGAGTTCACAATTTCGGCTCCGGGTGCTTCAGAGACTAATCTCTATATCCAATCCGCAGAACTGAATGGCAAACCTCTGAACATTCCTGTGGTGCGCTACAGCGACATCGTTGCCGGAGGCACGCTCACATTCAAAATGGGACCGTCGCCTTCCAAGTGGGCCAGCGATTGGAAACCGGAGCCACTGCCTGACTTTCCAGACGCGAAATCTCCATGAGCTCGATTCAAATCTGCGATCCGGCAGCCGGACGCAGGATGAGGTTCGTCACGTTTGAGACTGCGTCCTTATACTCATCGGCCTTCGAGAGTCTCTTCCACTCGGGGTCGTTGCGGAAGGTGTCCCATGCTTTCTTCTGCTCTTGCTCGGAAGGAAACGAGAGCATGTAGGTCAGGCTAGGAAGCTTCGATCCGATTAGCGTCTGACCGAAGAACACGCCGGTCATTCCGCATCGGTCGAAGATCGCGAGTTCTCCTCCCTGATTGAACATCTCGATCTTCTTTCTCGCGCGCTCGTTGCTGTGGCTTTCGTAGATCCTGAGTTGCAGCAGGCGATCGGCGGCCAGTGTCGGCACCTTGAGTTGCGGGAACATTTCGAAGGCGCACATCAGGCTGCTTTCATAGCGAACGAAGGCGGGATCCGATTTGGGAGCATGGATGATCGCCTCTCCCGCGTTTTGAAGAACTTTGTCCGCGCCGAGCCGCGTCGAGAACTCAGCCAACGATTCTGCCGATTCATGAGGAAGCAGAACGTACAAATCCGTGCTGTCTGCTTCCAGTTTGAGATCTGGATTGTCCTTCGCCGACAGTTTGAATACACCCACAGGGCGCGCTCCGGCACGATTGAAGGCTGGCAGCGCAGCATTCTGGAGAAACTGCTCGAAGGTTTGCTGCTTCTCCGGCGAGGCAAAGTGATAAATCCGCAACTCAATAAATTGCCGGTTCTTCTTTGAACTTCGCGCCATGCTGGGCAGAGCCAGCGCCCCGGTGGCAATTCCACCCGCAACAATGAAGTCACGTCTCCGCATAGATTCTCCTGATCGATGAATCGTGACAGTGTACTCTCTCTTGCAACTCAGACCGGCTACGAAGCTTGACACTTATGCGATGATTTGGGCTGCACCTCAAAGCAAACGAATTTACCTGCAGCCAAGGAGACTGTCTCTGTGAGAGAGACAAACAATGAGCACCCGGGATTCGGGACTACGGCCAGAGCAGTGCTCACCGACCTTCATTTCCTGATTCCTCTTGTCGTACTCGTGGTCGGAATCGCGTTACTAATTGCCTTGCACTAAGAATTCTTTGTCGGATACTCGATTCACATAATTTTCCAAAAAGGTAAGCATGAGCACTGCAACCCAACCAACTACTTCGAGGCAGACTGCAGGCTTGCATGGCTTGGGGGTTCTCTGCGGCCTCGGCGCAGGGGTGTGGCTCGGAGCCGCAGAAGCGCCGACGAAGCTCGTTAACACCGGCCTTTCTCCCTTCGCAGTCTCTCTGTGCATGGTTGCAGGCGTATTCACCGCGCGCTGGACTCTCCCCACTCTGCTCAAGGGTACTCGATACGTAATCGCAGATCTGATGCGCAAGAAACATCTGATCGTCTGGGCGCTGCTCGCCGGAGCTCTCTGGGCAGTGGCGAACACGTTGACTGTATTCGCGATTCGTGACGTTGGTTTGGCGATTGCGTTCCCATTATGGAATGCCAACTCTCTGGTTGGAATCTTTTGGGGATGGCTTCTATTTGGGGAGCTTCGCGGAGCAAGTCGGTCCACTGTTGCCCGGGTCTTGACTGGCGCCGTGGCAATCGTTGCTGCTGCGATCATGCTCGGCTTCAGCACGATTCAGGGTGGCATCGCCGCACCGCGCGATGCAGTCCACGGAATCGCAGCGGCAGCCGGTGCAAGTTTGCTTTGGGGAACGATGTACATCCCATATCGCAAGGCCTACATCAGCGGAATGAATCCGCTGTCGTTCGTGACCGCGTTCACCTTCGGCGAACTTGGGACGGTGTTGGCTCTAGTCCTGGCTCTCGACGGGGGCACGCATGCCGCGGTCTTCCATTCGGGCCAGGTGCGCACGATGCTGTTCTGGCTCTTCCTTGGCGGATTCGTTTGGGTGGTCGGCGATCTCCTCCAGCAATTCGCCGTGAAGTATCTCGGCATCGGACGCGGCATCCCACTTTCCAATACCAACCAGCTTTGGGGACTCGCGTGGGGCGCTCTCGTCTTCGGCGAACTCGCTCACGCCTCCGGACCGCAGAAATTGCTGGTGCTTGCCGGATCGTTAGTGATGGTGCTGGGAGCGCTCTCTATTAGCTCCGCTGTTGCCGGTCAGCAAGAGCATTCGTCCACTCACGCCGCCATCAGGCAGGAATGCGATCGATACAACCTCGATTACGAAAACGTTCTTGCTGAATTCAACGGACACGAAATGCGCAGCGCCGACCAGCGCGGATGGTGGGACTACGCGATTATCGCCGTCGCGGTAGGCTTCTTTGTCTGGCTAGCTAGTCAGGCTGCAGTTCCGACAATTGCAATGAACGGCTCCTGGCTCACAGTTCTCGGCATCGCGTTGGTGGTCTCGATCGGGGCTTGCACCTGGGCTCTTTGGAAGAAAACGCGGTTTGCCTAGCGGCACGAAGAAATCCCCGAAGTCTCCGCAACTTTCGTCTGTACGAACCGCGCTTGAACGACTAAAATCCCGCTTCCCCCTTTTCAGTTGAGTGATTACTTTCGACGTTCCTCTGTTGAGATGACCGTCCGGGCCGAACTCTGTACCGAAATCTCGTCGGCTGTACCGAAACATATCCGCATATTGCGGCGATTCCTTATAGCCGCTAATCGGACCATTGACCGCTTTCCAGCGCAGAAGCAGCGGATCACCCAACTCGCGGTCGATGGTTGCACGGGGCTGGCCGCGTTCCTCGCCGCATGGCTGATGCACTCTGATTTCGTTCCCTCCACGAGCGACCTTCGCCCGACATGGCTCTGCGCGTTGCTGATGTTCACTGGCCGACCTTTGTCCCTCATGATGGTCACGCGCTATCGCGTGTCCTGGCATAACGTCCATATAGCCGATATTGCGGAGCTGGCATTAGCCAGCCTTCCTCCCTCTGTGCTTGCGTTTGTTTTCTGCGCATTGGGTAGACCGTCATGGGCCGTCGTGCCACGCGGCATCATCGGAATGGAACTCCTTTTATTCGTAGGAATAGCTACGAGTGTGCGTTATCTACGTCGCCTTGCGTACGAGGAGGGTCGCCGTTCCACAATGGGATCACCGACAATTACCGAGTCCTGTCATCGAACTTCCATCCCAAACCTGTTGTGCCTCCGGGACTCCAGCTTTGTCAAACCGTCAGCATGGGATGGACAAATCATCGATATATATCGCGATCGCGTTGTGCTCGTCACCGGAGCGGGCGGGTCAATTGGCGCGGAGCTTTGCCGCAAGCTCTGTCATCTGCCGATTTCGCGACTGCTGCTGCTTGATATTGACGAAACCGCCATTTTTGAACTGGATCGAGAACTCGAAGGTTCTCCGGTTGAATGCGTGGGCATTCTCGGCGACGTTCGCAATCGAGAATTTCTCACGCGTGTCTTTGCCCAGCATCGTCCGCACATCGTTTTGCACGCTGCGGCTTATAAACACGTATCGGTCATGGAGACGAATCCGAGCGCAGCGATTCTCAACAACGTCATCGGAACACGAAATGTCGCCGATGCTGCCATCGCGGCGTCATGCGAGCGCCTTCTGTTCATTTCGAGTGATAAAGCTGTTGAACCGGCAAGCGTGATGGGAGCAACGAAGCGCATCGGTGAACTGCTGATTCAATCACGGGGCGCGACCTCCCCGCTAACTCGATGCTCCTCTGTCCGCTTTGGAAACGTGCTTGGGAGCAGAGGCAGCGTAGTTCCGATTTTTCAGAAACAAATCGAAAAGCAACAACCGCTAACAATCACCGACCGCCGCATGACTCGCTATTTCATTACGCCGGAGCAGGCAACCGACCTTGCACTGCTCGCCTGCGCTCTTGGCGAGCGCGGAGAGATCTATGTGTTGGATTCAGGTGAGCCAATCAGAATAGTTGATTTGGCGCACCAAGTCGCCGCTGGTTACGGATTGAACAGCGCTCAGCAGATCGGTTTCAAAATCGTCGGTATTAGGTCTGGCGAGAAACTGCACGAACGCTTATGGGAGCAGGACGCCACTTTAATTCCCACGAGATTTGCTGGAATTTATGCACTCGGCTTAGCCAAGATTCCCACCGATCTCAAAGCCGCGCTTGCAGAACTGGAAGAACTTGCGGCCAAATACCAAAGTGCCGCAATCATCTCCAAGCTCCATAGCTTAGGAATCGGGTACTGTCCTGGCAACGGTGGAGAAGAGTAGGAAACCTCTAAGGCACGGGGTAGTTCGGAGCTTACGACTTGAACGGGTTGTATATCTGCACATCGAAGTCGATAAAATCCCGTTCGTTTCTAGTCGCAATCACTAAATCGTGAAGACGCGCTGTGGCTGCAATCATTGCGTCCTCAATTAGCCTGTCGGATTTCTTGTGCATCAGCCTTGCCCATTCACGAAAACAGCGAGCATCCATCGGCAAAACTTCATAGAGTCCGGCCAGGCGATCCACCCACCGCTCTATTTCCTGAGCTTTGGTGGGGTCCTGAGTTCGCGTCAGTTCAACGCCAGCTTGCAATTCGCCAAGCGTAATTGCGGAAATAAATGTTTCTTCGTTTCGCAGACCTTGAGTCCAAACAAGCACTGCTCCGTGCGGCTTCTGTTTGCGAAGCTCAGAAACGACATTGGTATCGAGTAAATAGCCCTTCATCGAAAGATCTTTGCGCTGCGTCGCCGCAGAGAGCCTCTTTGGGGAGCAACGTTCTCGAACCGAGGATGCGGCTCAAGCAACAAGCTCTTTAGAGTGGGCTGGGCAGCATTTTGTAGGCGATTCCATTCTTCGATCGGCACCAAGACTGCGGCTTCTACTCCTCTCCGCGTAACGACTTGTGGGCCATCTTTCAGTGCCGTTTCCAACAACTCGCTGAAACGTGCTTTAGCGTCGTGTGCCTGCCAAGAAGCCATTCAAGCCCTCCAGTCGACTTCCAATTATATAACTAGTCATGTGACTAGTCAATCCATGCGTTTAGATAGTTTTGCTCCGTAGATTTCAGGATTCAGCTTCGGATCGTTGTACATTTTCAACTGCCGATACAGCTTGAATCTCTGCTTCCCGTTTTGAATCTCATCCCACAGCTTCTTCAGAGATGCCGCTAGATCAGCCCTCTGCTCAATTAGAACCTCCAGCCGTTCGCGGTTGTGCTGGATGTGGCCGGGGTCAACATCGCTGCGCTCGAGCTGTTCCCGTGTGTGAAAGAGCTTCAATGACAAGATCGAGAGCCGGTCGATGATCATTCCGGGCGTCTCGGAATGAAGTTCGCCGGAAAGGCGCACCCCTGCTTTTTCGAGTTGCAATAGCAGTTCCCTGTCGATCGCCTCAACTAAATCGTTCCGAACCTGATTCAGAGCATCGATGTTGCGCTTGGTCTGCGCAATCTGCTCCGCGGGAGCGAGCGGGGCACGGGCTCGGTCTTCCTCGTGCCATAGCGCAAAATTTTGTCGATGCTGTTCGAGGATCAGCGCGTTCAGCCCGCTCTCGGAGCCTGCTTGAGGATCAGAGTGCCACTTGGCGGTGTACTCGTCTTGCAATGCCGGAATGGAAGCTGGATTCATGCGTCTAGTCTCGCGATTTTAACCTGTACACCGTTTGACCCTCATTTTTGCAACATGTTATAAACAGGGGTTTGCCTCGCTCGGAGCAGATGCGTTCTGCACCTGGACACGAGGCAAAAAGTGGTCCCACCCTGGGTGTTCCCTTCGCTATGGCGGAAGGAACGGGAGACGCGGCCAAGCTTCAGAACACCATTCGAGTGGAAGCGCGGGTTCCGGGACTGCGACATCGCCATTTGTCGGCGATGAACGTAAATG
>DATEKE010000351.1:0-2196 GCA_035277605.1 Terriglobales bacterium
CATAATCGCGACATTTACATGCGCACCGATGACTCCGTCGTGCGCACCTTCGCAGGCAAAGAACGCGTTCTGCGCAGGTCGCGCGGATACGTTCCCTATCCGATCGATCTCGGATTTCCGATGCGGGAATTGCTGGCTTGCGGCGGCGAGCTGAAAAACACGTTTTGTTTAGCTAAAGACCACTACGCGATTCTCAGCCAACACATCGGCGATCTGGAAAATTACGAAACCCTTTCTTTCTTCGAAGAAACTCTGGCCAATCTAACAAAACTTTTCCGAGTCGAACCGCAGGCGGTGGCTTTTGATCTGCATCCGCGTTACATGAGTTCGCGGTTTGCGCACGCGCTCGATCTGGAGCGCAAGATTGGCGTGCAACATCATCACGCCCACATTGCAAGCTGCATGGCAGAGAATCGCTTGCGCGAAAAAGTCATCGGCGTCGCGTTCGATGGAACGGGCTATGGCACCGACGGACAAATCTGGGGAGGCGAATTCCTGGTCGCTGATTTCGCAGGATTCGAGCGGCGCGCTCACCTGCGATGCGTTCCTCTGGCGGGCGGTGACGCCAGCGTGCGCCATCCATGGCGTATGGCAATGAGTTATTTGCACGATGCATTCGGTGATCACATTCCAGAACAAGCGCTTCGTTTCCACACTGTTCCCGAAAAAGAACGGTCAATTGTGGACACGATGCTTGCTAGGCGTATTAATACTGTTCAGACCTCTTCCTGTGGGCGGCTGTTTGACGCAGTAGCATCGCTTATTGGCCTGCGACAACACGTCACGTTTGAAGGGCAGGCCGCGATCGAACTCGAGACCATCTCAGAATCAGGAGTTTCCGGCCATTACTCGTACGAAATCACTGGGAATGAAGCCGCCGAGATAGATTTGCGGCCCATGATCATCGAGATTGTTCAGGAACTTGCATCCAAAACTCAGGGAGAAATCGCCGCCCGTTTCCACAACACACTCTCCGAGATCATGGTGGCGGTCTGCACACGAATTCGGAAGAGCGACAAATTGAATCGCGTCTGCTTGAGCGGCGGAACGTTTCAGAACATGTATCTCCTGGAGCGAGCGGTTCGTGGTCTCGAAAAGGACGGGTTTGAGGTGTATCTCCACTGCGCCGTTCCACTGAACGATGGCGGGCTCTCTCTCGGTCAGGCCGTGATCGCGAACGAAATCTTGCGAAAGGACCTCTGATATGTGCCTGGCGATTCCCGGCAAGGTAGTCGACTCCTTCGAGCAGCGCGGACTGCGTATGGCGAAGGTGCAGTTCGGCGGAATCACGCGCGAAGCTTGTCTTGAATATGTTCCTGAAACGCAGGTGGGCGATTACGTGCTCGTGCACGTGGGCTTCGCCATCAGTCGCGTCGATGAGGAAGAGGCGCGCAGAACCTACGAACTGCTGGAATCAATGGATCAGCTTACAGAACTGGATGCCCCTGTAGTGAACGAGGCCAATGCGGCAGGAGGCGGTCAGTGAAATACCTCGACGAATATCGTGATGGGCGAATCGCCGCGCGTATTGTCGATGAGATTCGGCGCATTCAGACGAAACCGTGGGTCATCATGGAAGTCTGCGGCGGGCAGACGCACTCAATCGTCAAACATGGAATCGATTACCTGCTGCCCAAAGGCATCGAGCTGGTGCATGGTCCCGGATGTCCGGTGTGCGTAACTCCGCTGGAGATGATCGACAAAGCACACGCCATCGCGCGGCGCCCGGACGTGATCTTCTGCTCATTCGGCGACATGCTGCGCGTGCCTGGCTCGGAAGGCGACCTCTTCACTATTAAGTCGCAGGGCGGCGATGTGCGCATCGTCTATTCACCGCTCGATTGTCTGAAGATCGCTCGCGCCAATCCCGACAAGAAAGTCGTCTTCTTCGCGATTGGCTTTGAGACCACTGCTCCTGCAAACGCGATGCTGGTGTGGCGTGCGAAGCAGGAAGGCGTGAAGAACGTTTCCATTCTGGTCTCGCACGTAATGGTCCCGCCGTCGATTGCTTCAATTCTGCAATCGCCATTGAATCGCGTGCAGGGATTCCTCGGTCCTGGTCACGTCTGCGCCATTATGGGATATCGCGAGTACGAGCCCATCAGCGCGCGCTTCAAAGTGCCGATCGTGATTACCGGCTTTGAACCTCTCGACATTCTGCAAGGGACGTTGATGACTGTCCGTCAGCTTGAGTCA
>DATEKE010000352.1:0-20974 GCA_035277605.1 Terriglobales bacterium
CTGATGAAGGAAGCCATCGTTACCCGTTCCCGTTTCGGCGCGCCTGTGAGCCGAGTTGCTCGGTGAAATCTTCGACGAGGGATTTGTCTTCGGTCGCATCGACGCGAATTCCTTTTTCCGCCATGGCTACGGCGAGTTCGACTGCATACTTCTGCAAATCGCGCCGAGCGGTGTTGGTGGCTTGCGTGACTTCGTGCTGAGCTGTATCCAGGATTTTCTGCTTTTCTTGCGCAATCGATGCGCGAATCCGTTCTTCTTCAGCCTTCGCCTCAGCGTCGGCGTGCTTCTGCATGTCATCAATCTCGACGCTCATGCGTGAAAGACGCGATTCAATTTCCTGCAGCTTGAGCCGAGCCGCTTCACTCGAGCGCCGCGCCTCTTCCATCCCTTTTTGGATTTCCTGCGTGCGCCCGCGAAACATTGCAGGAAGATTCGCTTTCAAGGCAAGAATGATGAGCACGGCGACGATGGCGAAGTTAATAACTACGCACAACCAGTAAGCGCTTTCGAGCGAGAGTCTGGTGATATGGGAAATTCCCTGCACGGCGGGCGAGTACTTGAACGCTGCCTGCTCTTGCTCGGAGGAATCGCCCGCCTCGTTGCCGACTCCGGATTCTCCCGGAGTGCGCCCAGCAGCTTCATTTGAAGCATGCGTGAGCTCCTGATTGGAATTCGCCGATTCCGGCGCGAACGCCGAATTGGTTTTCGATCCTTCCGCGGGAGAACCAGCAGGTGCGGTCTTCTGAGCATTGGCCGCAGGTTTTGCAGCGGGAGCACGCGACTGCTGCGCGATTGCGCACAGGGAGAAGCTCGCGAAGAACGCAACTGCTAATAGGATAATGTTGCGCTTCATCCACGACCACCGACAGCGGGCTGCTTGACTTCCGATCCGGCCCGCAGGATGGAACGAATGATCTCCTTGGCCAGATTCGAACTTTCGGCCTCGATGCGAACCTTCGCGATCTCGCTCTCTTTCTGGATCTGCGCGCGAGCGCTGGCGATCATAGCTTCCGCGGCAGCACGAGCTTCTGCGATGGCCATGGTCTTCTCTTCCAACACCTGCTCACGCCGCGTTTCCTGGCTCTTGAAAACGGCCAGCCGGGCTTCGCGAATCTTCTGCTCGTATTCCGCGGTTTTCCTGTCGGCAGCAGCGACATCGGTCCGGGCTTTTTCGGTCGCGCCGACGGTCTGGATGCGGCGCTCGGAGAGAGCGTGAACCAGCGAGTTATGGACGATCACGCGATACAGAATCCATATGAGAACAAAGAGGATTATGGTCGGAATGGCTCCGAACGCAAGTTCGCCTAGTTGTCTGAGCGTCTCGTCCATTAACTTGAATGCTTATTGTCCCGCGGGGAAAGTGAATGACAACCCTCTAAATTATCATTCGATTTTTCCGAGTGTCAAACTCGCTGCAGCTACAACTTTGCCCGATTTTGGTGAACCTATTCGGCGCAAAATCCTGAGCCGCAGCGGGAAAGAAAGATCCGATCAGAGAAAGCAGACAACGCCATTTTGTGGCCATTTACCTTATATTTCTAAGGCTTCTCCGGAAGTAGAAATTTCACGTTTCAGGTCCACGCCCTAACACCGCCAAAACATTTACCTGAGCTTGCATTTTCCGCAGCAATCACGTTCTCTGGAGTGGGTGGATCCGGCGGGAGACTGCTGTCATTTCCTCGCCCGCATTCATTGCTTTTGATTGCGAACTGCTCCTATAATGTGGGCCATCCGTACCCGCCAAAATACCTCGCAAGAGGTCTGGCCCGGGGAGCGTCAGCCGGTCAGACCGGATGCCAGCCTTTGTGGCAATCGCCCCGCTCGGAACCATCAGGCGACATTCGGAACTGATCTCGAACGGAATTCAAGGAGTCTTTAAGCGCAACATGACACGCAAGATTGTTTCAACTCTCTCGGTCGCGGCCCTGCTCTCTGCCGGAGCGTTAGCTCAGGCCGCCGACACGAACGCAGCCCCGGCGGCTAGCACCACCGCAAACTCGCTGGTGGCGGGTCCCACAAAAGTCGCCATCATCAACATTCAGGCAGCAATCGCCAACACCAATGAAGGCCAGCGCGACCTCGACGCGCTGCAGAAGAAGTTCGAACCCAAGCAGATCGAACTGAAAAGTCTTAGTGATGAAGTCGACAATCTCAAAAAGCAGCTCGCGGCGCAGACGAATGCTCTGAATGACGAAGAGCGCAACAAGCGCGTCCAGGCAATCGAGAGCAAACAGAAGACGCTGCAGCGAGATCTTGAGGATGCCCAGAACGACTATCAATCGCAATCGAACGATATTGCTCAACGCATCGGCACCAAGCTAATGCAGACGCTCGACAAATATGCTCAGCAGAACGGATATGCCGTGGTGATCGACGTCTCGCAGCAACAGAGCCCGGTGCTCTGGGCGGCGGACTCGGTGAATATCACCAAGCCAGTGATCGAAGCGTACAACGCCGTTTCGGGAGTAGCCGCACCGCCTCCGGCAGCGAAGACGACCCCGTCTGCTCCGAGCGCAGCCGTGCGTCGTCCAGCAACGAGCCCTGCAACCAGGCCTGCGGCTCCCAGCTCGACACCGAAATAAATTAAATAGTTCCCACATTCCACCAAGGCCGCTCCGTACGAGCGGCCTTCTTATTTTTCCGAATCGGGAGACAAAGTCGCGAGCACCGGTGTCAGTTTCTGTATCGTCCCAAAACGGGAGCGATGGAGGACGCCGAAATGTTCGCCGGGAGCCTTCTCGAATCGTCGCCGCACATCGGCCATCGTGCCAGCTGGGCCAAGCTCACATCCCTTCTCCTCCAGTGCATGACTGTGGCTGCGGTTCTGGCGATTCCGCTGTTTCATGTCGAACGACTGCAGGTAATTCCTCCGCCACCCAGCATCAGGCTTATGAACGTACAGCAACCGGTGGTACATACGGAAACCGCCCGCTTGAGCAGAGAGGTTTCGTCGCCGGACTCGTACGCGATCCTTCAGCCGACATCCATACCTACTACGATTCAACGAATAGAAGATCGCACTGACGCACCGTCAGGTGTACCGCAGGTTGGACCTCTGTGTGTGACGAATTGTCAAAGTGCACTCCCGATTACGAACATCCTCAACACGGACGGCTTCAACATTCCAAAGCCTCCTGCACCGACGCGTCCAGTTCACGTCTCGGAGATGCAGCTTGGCGCGCTGGTGCGGAAAGTCCTGCCGGAATATCCACCGATCGCGAAGCAAATTCACTTGCAGGGAGCGGTAGTCCTGCTCGCGACAATTGCCAGAGACGGGCATGTGGAACATGTTGAGCCGCTTAGTGGTCCTGCAATGCTGGTACTTCCCGCGAAGCGGGCAGTCGAGCAGTGGCAGTATCGTCCTTACCTCCTGAATCATGCGCCGGTCGAAGTGCAGACTCAGATCACAGTGAACTTTGTTCTGAATCGGGAATGAGATCGAACTAAGGACCGACGCGCGCCCCCGCGCGGGTTTTCACATGCAATTTCGCGATTGTGTGATTCCGTGATTTCGTGATTGAAACCCAAAACCACGAAATCATGAAATGACAATCGTCCCCGCCTTATTCTTGTGATTCCCTCATTACGCCAGTAATCTTTGTCCCCAACCCGAACTGACGTACTTTCAACCGTACCGACGGTCACTGCGGGGTTTCTCGCTCGATCCGTTCCGCCGGACTTCCAAATCTTCACTGCTTCTCAAGGGCTAACTGTGCAAAACAAATTCTTTTTGGCGTTCCTCGTTGCGAGCTTCGCGATGTGCTCCGGCGCGTCTGCGTCGAACGACTCTGACCAGCCTGCGCCGGATTCGAACAACGGCTCGAATGCTGCTGTGGCGCAAAGATCCGAAGGCCCAAGCTTCAGCCATCGTCCGGGCATCGGATTCAAGACTTCCCTGCTGGGATTCGGCGGCGATTTCGCGGTGCCGGTTACGCGGCGTTCGAACGTGCGTTTTGGCTTTTCCGCATTCAACTACAGCCGTGGCTTCGACAAGGACGGAGTGAGCTACTCGGGCAAGCTCGGTCTCAGCTCGGTGCAGGCTCTGTATGACATCTTCCCGTTTGGCGGCGGATTCCACATCAGCCCGGGAGCCCTGCTCTATAACGGCAATCAGCTCAGCGGCAAGGCCACCGTTCCCGGCGGACAGTCATTCAGCCTCGGCGGGACCGACTACGTCAGTGACCCGACCAGCCCTCTTTCCGGAAATGGGAAGCTGGCCTTCAGCAAGGCCGGACCGATGTTCCTGCTTGGCTGGGGAAACCTGGCTCGCCGCAGCGAACGCCACTTCGGCATGACATTCGACATCGGAGCGGTTTACCAGGGCGTTCCGCGCACGACGCTCAGCTTCGCCGGTCGAGCCTGCGATTCTTTTGGACTAAACTGCACTGACGTGACCTCGGATCCCACGTTCCAAAGCAATGTCCTCTCTGAACAAGCGAAGATCAATCATTCGGCTTCGCCTGCCCGCTTCTTCCCGGTGGTCTCGTTCGGATTCGGATATAAGTTCTAACTCCCATTCGATTCAACTCTTCAGGCCTCGACTTCGGTCGAGGCCTTTTTGCGTCATCGGCGGAATCGAATCCACTTCTGCGGGTGTGATTTATAAGTTACAATAAGCTAGTGATCGAGGTTCGCCGATACATCAATCCTCAAGGAAAGGACTTCTTCGGAGAGTGGTTGAATCTGTTTGCAGGATGAGGAAGGCGCGCGCCAGGATCATGACCCGAATTGATCGCGTTCAAGTCGGAAATCTGGGCGATTGCAAGGCGCTTGGAAATGGACTCTATGAACTTCGAGTTGATTGGGGACCGGGCTATCGCGTCTATTTTGCACGGATTGGCAAGATGGCGGTGTTGCTTCTATGTGCGGGAGATAAACGAACTCAGAGCAGTGACATTGTGAAAGCGCGTGAGTGCCTGGAGGATTACAAGCGGAGGACAGTCAAGGGATGAAACACAAAGCCAGCATTTCTCACGAGGAAGCTACCATCCATGAGCTCCGAGCAAACCCACGGTTTGCCGCTGAATATCTGCGGGCCGCTCTGGAAGACAATGATGATCCAAAGGTCCTGCTCATCGCTTTACGCCGCATCGCGGAATCGAAGGGAGGGATCGCTAAGGTGGCGAAAGCGGCGGGCATTGAGCGAGAGAGCCTTTATCGTGCGCTGTCACCCGAAGGAAATCCACGACTTTCGACGCTACTGGCGGTCACCAAGGCTATCGGCCTGCGGCTTACCGTTGAACTGGCAACGTAAGCGCCAGGATTCGCGCAAAATCGAGAACGGTGTTCTAATCATCTCCGCAACGGCCACAGGCAGCCGGAAGTGTAAAAGGAGGAAGTCTCAATGAAGAAACTGAATCTTATTCTTTCTATGGCGGCAATGCTGATCTTCAGTGCTGCTGCGTTTGCCGGCACGCCGCAGGACGCGCAGAGCAGCCAGCAACCAAGTGCGCAATCGGGAACAGGACACGGTCATGGCGCGGGCGAAGGACACGGTCGCGGAATGATGATGAACGCCGATGAAATGCTCGACCACATGTCCAAGGAGCTGAACCTCACCGACGATCAAAAGACCAAGATCAAACCGATTCTGGACGAGCAGATGAAGCAGATGCAGGATGCTCGCCAGAGCACGTCGGGGTCGCAGCAGGACCGTCGTGCCAAAATGAAACAGATTCACGAGAACACGATGAGCCAGATTCGCCCGATCCTCAACTCCGATCAGCAGAAGAAACTTGAGGAGATGATGAGCCGTCGCGGTGAACACGGCGAGGGCCACCAGCACAGCGGAGATACCTCGAATCCGCAGTAACAGCCGATTTAGCCATCGAAGTCATCCAGTGCTCGACTGACTTCGATGGTTTGAATTCAATTACGCCGCATTCTTCGTTCCGTCCATGCCATTTGCCAGCAGAGGAGCAAAGCGTAAGCTGAGCGACGTTGAGCTGTATGACTATGCTGTGGCGTCGCTCGCCCGCAAGATGCGAACGGTCGCAGAGCTGAAGAGACTGTTGCGCGCACGCGCTTCGAACGATGACGACGGCATTCTGGCCGTCGAAGCTGTCATCGCAAAACTGAAAGAGCAGAAATATCTGAACGACAGCCGTTATGCTGCTGCGTATTCGCAGTACCGGTTGAGCAACGAAAAGTTCGGACGCAGGCGCGTCATAACCGATCTCAAAGCCAAAGGCGTGCATGGCGAAGTAATCGAGCGCGCAGTGAGCAGCGCGTATGACGATATAAACGAAGAAAAGCTGGCGCGGCAATTTCTCGACCGTAAACGATTAAGCAAGCCACAGAACGAGCGCGAGTCGGCTCGAGTCTTTCGCATGCTTGTACGTGCAGGTTTTTCCACCAGCACAATCTTCAAAGTCCTTAAACGCTGGGATATCGATGAAGAAGTGCTTTCCGCGCTTGAATCCGAAACTGAAGCAATGGGCGTCGATTGATTCTCGGATGCCACTCTCGACAAATTCGGCTCGCGAGCTTTGATTACTGATGACTCACGCCAGCCAACTCCTTTCTTGACTTCATTTTCTCTGCACGCTAAGTTCGGCGAATAAGCTCACATTTGAGGACGACCGATTGCCCAATCGACTAATCACCCTAACCACCGACTTCGGCTTGAACGATCATTTTGTGGGGACGATGAAAGGTGTGATTCTCAACATCAATCCGGAGGCGCAGATCGTCGACATCTGCAACTCGGTGCAGTCGTTCGACGTGCTGGATGGCGCTCTGGCGATCGCTCAAGCAGCCTCGTACTTCCCTTCGGACACGGTCCACGTCATCGTGGTTGATCCCGGAGTGGGAACACAGCGACGTCCCATCCTGGCCGTGAACGAGAAACATATCTTCATCGCTCCTGACAACGGCGTGCTGTCGCTGGTATACGAGCGCTCGGAACGACTCAGTGTTCGTCATGTGACGGCTGAGCATTACTTTCTGCAGCCGGTGAGCCAGACTTTCCATGGTCGCGACATCTTCGCTGCCTGTGCCGGCTGGCTCAGCAAAGGAGTGGAAATCGCGAAGTTTGGCGAAGAAATTACTGACTTCATTCGCTTCTCTGCTCCTAAGCCGAAAGCGGTGAGTGAGAACAGCTTCAAAGGCGTGGTGTTGAAGGCGGACAAGTTCGGGAATTTGATTACCAACATCACGCCCAAAGACATCCCACAGCTCTTCGAGCACACTCCACCGGCGTTTCGCATTGTGATCGGCAAAGCGGAGGTGACGAAGATCCGAAGCGCGTACGCCCAGGCTACGCCGGGTGAGATCTTCGGAATCCTCGGCAGCATGGGATATCTGGAGATCTCGGCAAATCGGGCTGCGGCGAATCGGCTCGCAGGCGCTGATAAAGGCAGCGACGTCTCGGTAGTTTTAGCCTGAGCGGCAATTATGAAACGCGTTCTGCGCCTAATCTGGATTGCAACGCGTGGCCACCGGCTCGCGCCATGGCGCAGCCCATATCTGCGTTGGCGAATCGAGACCTACACCGGCATCAAGATGGACAAAATTGGTTTTCTCGAATTCTGGACTTTCGTGTGGCGCACGCGTCATGAACTGCTCCGTTTCCTCCAGTGGACAGCAACCATGGAAGACTATGCGCGTCCCAAGCCAAAGAATCCCTAAAGCAGTTCCAGTTCAGGATTTGAAATCTTCGCGAGCTGTTTCGCGATTCGAAAATTTTCCTATTTACTTCCATCAACTTCGATGATGTTCAATCGGCTTTGACTTCTCAGTCCAGAGGCTGGCAACGGGAGTTCATCATCGTGCTATTTAGGATCATCTTTACCCTGCTGTTTGCCGTGCAGTATTCACAAGCTCAATCGATTGATTCGGCGGCGGCTCCTCCGAATGAGTCGAACGTACAACTTCCGGGAAGAGGAATGGCGCAGCATCCGTTTCTTTATTGCGGCGAGTGGCAACATCGCAGCACCTCGCAGCAGACAATGTATATCGTGCGTCGGGGAAAGATCGTATGGTCATACACCAACCCGCTGAAAGGAGAGCTTGGCGACTGCACCATGCTTTCGAACGGCAACATCGTTTTCTCCCGACAACTCGGCGCGAGCGAGATTACGCCAGATAAAAAGATCGTGTGGAACTATGACGCCCCGACGGGAACGGAGATTCACACTGCTTATCCCGTCGATAAGACTCGGGTGCTCGTTATGCAGAACGGCAATCCCGCCAAGCTGCTGGTGATCAACAAGAAGACTTCCAGGATCGAGAAGACACTGACTTTGCCTACTCGCTCCACCAGTACGCACGGGCAATTTCGTCACATTCGCATGACCCGAAAGGGAACGTTCCTGGTTGCGCATCTCGATTTGGGAAAGGTTGTGGAATACGACAAGAACGGGAGAGAGCTGTGGTCGGTGCCAGCTCCTTCGGCGTGGGCTGCTGTCCGCCTAAAGAACGGAAACACTCTAATTAGCGGCAATCAGCATGGATACGTGCGCGAGGTGAATCCGAAGGGCGAGATCGTATGGGAGGTAAACAAAGACGATTTGCCAGGATTTCCGTTGCATACGGTACAGGAAGTCTCGCGTCTCGCGAATGGGAATACATTGATCAACAACTGGGTGGGCGGCGTACCCACTGCTGAGTGGCCGGACGTCGTGCAGTTGATCGAGGTGACTCCCGCCAAGAAAGTTGTCTGGGCATTGCGAGATTGGAGCGTGCTTGGTCCAGCCTCTTCTACACAGCTGTTGGATGAGCGCGGTCGTCCAGAAAAGCGAGCGTTGCAACGATAGGTGCTGGTCGACTCCCACCACAAGCTCCTTTCGGCACTCATTGTTGCCGGATCGCGTTAGACTAGCCAGTTTGCTCTGACGCGATTCTGCGCGAATGACAGCCCTGCTCTTCACCATCATTGTGTGGGCCACTGGCGTGCTGGCCGGTTTTCTTGGCGCGCTCACCGGCTTGGGCGGCGGAGTTGTTCTTGTTCCAGCCCTCGCCCTTCTCTTTCATGTTGACATCAAGTACGCGATCGGTGCTTCGCTGGTTTGTGTGATTGCTACCTCTTCGGGCGCTGCTGCTGCGTACGTCAAAGAGGGATACTCCAATATCCGCATCGGAATGCTGCTGGAAATTGCAACCACGCTGGGTGCTATCCTCGGCGCTTTTCTCGCGACCCATATCAGTACGCATGCGATTGCAATCGTCTTTGGTTTGGTGCTGCTTCATGCCGCGTATCAGTCCCTTTTCGGGAAGAAGCAGGATGCGGGCGCGCTCGTCGAATCCGATTCTCTCGCGGCCAAACTGAGACTCGCCAGTGACTACCCAGTTGGCGAGCAGCGACAAGCCTACGGAGTACGTAATGTTCCCGCCGGATTCAGCCTTATGCTTGGCGCAGGCGCGCTGTCAGGACTGCTTGGCATAGGGTCAGGAGCGGTAAAGGTCATTGCCATGGACCGCGCTATGCGGATTCCTTTCAAAGTCTCAACGACCACAAGCAATTTCATGATCGGCGTCACGGCCGCGGCGAGTGCGGGCGTTTATTTGGGCCGCGGCTACATCGATCCTCGGCTCTCCATGCCGGTCGTTCTGGGAGTACTCGCCGGAGCCTTCCTTGGCAGTAAGGTTCTGGTGAAAGCTCCGGTTCGCACGTTGCGCGTGACTTTTGGCGTAATCATCTTTTTGCTGGCAATCGAAATGATCTTTAACGGAGCTGTGGGAAAGGTTTAATCGGCATGACAGATGAGCGGTTGGAGATATTTATCGGGAATCTGCTCCGACTTGGCGTGCTGGTTTCTGCAGTCGTGGTTGCCATTGGAGGAGCACTCTACCTGGCGCAGCACGGCCATGAGGTCGTCAACTATCAAAGCTTCCGCAGCGAACTTCCCGAGCTGCGAAACCTGGCAGGAATCTGCATCGCGGCTTTCCACTTGCGAAGCGATGGCATCATCCAGCTTGGTCTGGTGCTGCTGATTGCCACGCCGGTTGCGCGCGTCGCCCTCGCGGTGATCGGCTTTTATCTTGAACACGATCGGCTATATATGGTGGTGAGTCTGATTGTGCTTGCGATCCTGGCGTACAGCATGATGCACGCTGCCTAGCACTATGGCCGCAGTGGCTATGCTCACATAGCTAAATCCAACCCATAGCCCTTGCAGCATTGAGCCGCAGCCCAAACCACGCGGCTGCCCCGCCGCACTACCGCGCGGCGGTTCTGTCGCGTTCGTCAACCGGCCGTCTGACGTTTTTCCTGAGGAGATAGCGAGGTTTCAACCGGACGAGTGAAATTTTCGGCCGGGATGTTTAACGGGCGAGTAGAAGTGCGTTCGATCAGTTCCGGCCTCAGGCGCCGGTGAACTGCGCTGAAGCTCTTTGACTCCTGCTCGGCTTTGATTGCCTCCAGGGCGATGCTCACCGACATCGTTCCCATTGTGGGCAGAGGCTGGCGAATTGTTGTCAGGGCTGGAGTCGCGATACTGGAAGGTGCGACATCATCGAAGCCGATCACGGAACACTGTTCCGGAACCCGGATTCCAGCAGCCGACAAAGCGCGAATCGCGCCGAAAGCTGACATATCGTCAAAGGCCATTAGTGCGGTGAACCGTTGCCCGGTATCCAGCAGCCGTTTCGTAAGCACCAGCCCAGCTTCGAAGCCCGACAATGGATGTTGCGATTCGGGAAGATCGACAATGCGTTCGGGATCGAGCACAATGCCGTTTGTTTCCGCAAATTTCTTCACGCCACGCCATCGCGGAACGCTATCCCCAAGGCCCTTTGGTCCGCGAATGAAGGCGATCTCGCGATGACCGAGCTTGTGCAAGTGTTCGATTGCCAGCCGCGCACCAGCGTCGTTATCGACGATCACTGAACTCACCGGCCCTTTGCGCAGTTCGTGACCGATCATCACGGTAGGAATGCGGTTTTTGGCGAGATCGGCCAGAACGTCGACGTCCATGAAGAGCCAGTTGCCGAGGACGATCAAGCCTTCCACTCGCAGGCCCAGCAGCATACCTAAATAGGATTCGAAGCGGCTGCGCTCGTTCTGCACATCAGTCAAAATCGGCAAGTATGAATTTTGATAAAGCGCGTCTTCAATGCCCTGAATAATCGGCGTGCAGAAGGGATCGCCCATGTCGAAGACGAGAACGCCAATGGTGTGCGTGCGATTGCCGCGCAGTGAGCGGGCAAAAAGGTTAGGGCGATAGCCAAGCTTGGTGGCTGTCGCCTCGATGCGATCTTTTGTGACCTTCGGAATGTAACGCGCCAACGGCGCGTCATTAAGCACGATGGAAACAGTGGAGGAGGAGAAGCCGCTGTGCCTGGCAACGTCGCGGATGGTGACGCGGAAACTGCCCGGCTCCGCAGTTCCCGATTTGGACTTACTCACTCTCCTTCTCCTCGTATGGCTTTCCGAAGGGCGCGCGCCAAGACGCATCCTGCAGAAGCAATCCAACTAGAAAATCGCCTTCAGCGCAAGCTGCAGCGTACGCGCGCGGTGTGCGGCCGTTGGCTGCAGGAATGTGCCGGAGGTGATGTCGTGGTCCACGTCCCCAGGGTTGCTTGACCACTGCGTATGGTTGAAGACGTTGAAGGCTTCGGCGCGGAATTCGAAGTTCAGTCTCTCCTTTACAGGAATTCGCTTGAACAGCGCCATGTCGAAGTTGGTTCTTCTCGGATTGCGCAGCGAGTTTCGTCCGGAATTTCCAAAGGTCAGACCCGTAGGCACTGCGAAAGCGTTGGGGTTGTACAGCAGCGGGGCTTTCTGGCCTGGCAACAAGGTCGGGCCATCGAGCAGGTTGGGATTGCCCACGAGGTCGGCATAGGCTCCGGTTCCCACTCCGTTTCCAACTCCGGCGTTGTCGTTCGGGAACGTGACTCCGAAGGGAGTTCCGGTTTGGAACGTCGTAATTCCTGACAGTTGCCATGCGCCAAGCACGGTGTGAGCCAAACCCTGCCCACGGAAGAATGGCAGGTCATAGACATAGCTGATGTTCAGGATGTGGCGCTGGTCGAAGTTCGAACTCGCGCGATTGGCGCGAAAGTCATACGCATTCACAAAAGTAGTGTCGAAGCGGTCGGAGGCATCATCGATGGAATGGCTGTAGCTGTAGGCCACATCCATGGTGAGCGGGCCCGAGGTCCTGCGCACCTGCACCTGCAAAGCGTTGTAGTTTGAGTTGGCAACAGGCTGAAGCGAGGTAATGTTGCCGAACCCCAAGTGCGGGCGGAAGGGGTCGGGTCCCGAGTTGCCGCAGGCTATATTTAAATCGTTAGCCGCGGCGCCAGCGAGAGTCACACCATTGACGGCGCCGGATGTGCAGGCATCGGTGCTCGCTAAGGTTTGGCCTGGTTGAAATGGATTCTGATTGGCCGGAACCGGGAGCAACTGATTGAGATTGCTCTGCAGCGTGAGATGGGTTCCCTTGCTGCCCACGTATGAAGTCGTGAGCACAGTGTCTTTGAATATCTGATGTTGGATGTCGAGGTGCCACTGCTGCATGTATGGCCAGATAGCCTTTGTGGGAATGGAGATTACTCCTAGCGGGAATTGCAAACCACCGCCGCCGATCTGGTTGTAACCAACGATGTCAAACTGCGTCGAAGTTTGGACCAGGGGTGGAGTGCCTTCGAGCGACTCGACGTTGCCTTCGTTTCCATTTGTGTGCTCGAAGAAGATGCCGTAGCCGCCGCGCAGAGCCGTCTTGCCATTGCCGAACACATCCCAGGCAAACCCGACTCGAGGCGCCGGATTGAACAGATGCCCTTCCTGGCAACCAGGAGCGACACCCTTCGCTCCGCACTGCACCAACCCTGTGAATGGATTTCCGCTTCCGGGAATAATCGCTCCTGACTGTCCGGTCACGCTGCCGTCAGCATCGATCTGCGGAGCGCTCGCGGCCTGATACGCCGAAGCTTCCCAATTGAATTCCTGCTGGTAGCGCTCACGATAGGTGCCGAACAGACTGACGCGCAAGCCGAGGTTCAGAGTCAGCCGATCATTCACGCGCCAGTCGTCTTGAACATAGGGTTCGAAGATCTTGTAGCGGTTGTAATACTTCACCTGCTTGTTGGTCTGTTGGAAGGAAGCGATCCTGCCGGTCAGCATGTCAGCCAAGGCATTGCCGGTGCTGAACCCGCTCGCTGAGGCGTCAAACGTCAGCAGTCCTGCCAGTTCGGGAGAGTTGTCCTCATTCTTTTGTGCAGCAACGAAATACCCACCGGCAACCAAATTGTGCTTGCCGACGATCTTGCTGATGTTATCGCGGTAGGTGTAGGTCGGATTGGAGTTTATGAACGGGATGAACGACGGGTCTTCGGTAAACCCTCCGCCGTAGACTCCATTGCCGGTAAGGGTGATACCCGAGATTTTTCCGTCAAAGCCATTGTTGAACAATGTGCCCATGTTGAGCCCGGCGGGACGCTTAACCGCTCCAATGTTGGTCAGCGTGATGTGATCGGTGGTGTAGCTGGCGACAAATTCATTCAGCATCGTGGGCGAGATAGTGTTGGTCAACCGCGCAACCATGCTGACGCCGGGCCCGACAAATTGGCTTTGAATCGTGGGGAAGCTGGAAGTCGTGAGCCCCCAGGGAAGCACCGTAGGTGTAACCGTGTCCCAGGAATCGTGGATGAAACGGAAGCTGGCGCGCATGTTGTCGGTGATGTTGTGATCGATCCTGAACAACTCCTCGCGCCAGTTGGTCGGCGTGGACGGTGAGGCGCTGAAGCAATTCAGGATTGGATCGCCTCCGCAGTTTTCCGGGCTTGAGTTTCCCGGAGGCACCATGGTCAGGAGCGCAGTCGCATTGGGATCTACGGAAACCTGATTTCCGGGAAAGCCCAGGAAGGTTTGCGTAGTGGAAGTACTGTTAGGTCCTGCGCCGCTGGCCGGGCAATCGGCGAAAACGGGAAACGCAGTTTGCGTCGAGTCACGGGAGAATTCGGTACCCGGCGCTGGACACAGGTCGGAGAAATCTCCTTTCAGTTCGGCTGGCGTCGGGACTGCCTGATTGAAAACCTGCCCCGGAACGCGATCCCGCCGCCATTCTTCCGAATAGAAGAAGAAGGTTTTCGATTTCTCCGTGTTGTAGACCTTGGGAATGAAGACTGGTCCACCGATGGTGAATCCAAAATCATTTTTCTTATAACCCGGCACCGGACCGGGAAGATCGAAATAGTTTCTGGCGTTCAGTTTGTCATTGCGCACAAACTCATAGGCATCGCCGTGGAAGTGGCTGGTGCCTGATTTTGTATCTGCTTCGATGGTCCCGGAGGCATTGCGGCCGTATTGTGCACCATAATTCGAGGTGAGCACCTTCACTTCGGCGATGGCGTCGATGCTGGGATACACATTCAACGTGCCATTGCTGCCGTTGTCCATGGTGTCGCCGCCATCCACCTCCCAGTTGTTGTACTCGGTGCGGCCGCCATTCACGCTGAACAGCACGCTTCCGTTCACTCCCACCTGACCTTCGTCCTGGCCGGTCTGGTTGCTTACGCCGGGCGTGAGGGTCACCAGTTGGCTGAAGTTGCGTCCATTCAGTTCCAATTGCGTGAGCTCTTTGGAAGTAATCGTTCCCGCCACTTCGGAGGACTGCGTCTCCACTGCGGTTGCCGCCTCTCCAGCGACCACGATCTCCGTGGTGACATGTTCAACCGAGAGCTTGGCATCGGCGCGAGTTTTTTGCGCAACCCGCAAAGTGAGGTTTTTCGCTTGAAAGGTCTGGAACCCAGAGGCGTTCACCGTCAGGTCATACACGCCGGCCGGCAGACCGGGAACAAGATAATCACCATCGCTGTTGGTAGTCACATTGCGGGTGATACCTTGCGCCGGATTAGCGACTGTTACCTTAGCGTTGGCCACGACCGCTCCACTGTTATCGCGAACGGTTCCGGTGATCTGTCCAGTGTCCTGCGACAGGGCTACGGTCGAAAACAGAAGGGCAAACGTGGCGAGGGCGAGTACTCTGTTCATATCGGCACCACCATTCGATGTAGTCTCTAAACGTTTAGCGAACCGTTTGAATACAGCTATTGAACCGTTTTAATGAACACAGAACCTAGCCGGAATCGGAAAGCGTTGTCAAGAATTTTTCTCGCTGCAGCGATCGGCTTGATGGACCTGGCCGGGGTGGCGAGGGCTTCGTCGGTTTGCCCTCAACCCACCGCGGCAGTCTTCTCGCAGGGCCAGCGAGCCTTGCAGAACAACGACTTGCAGAGAGCGGAAGAGATCTTTCGGCAAGTGGCTCAATGTGATCCGAGATCCGCTGCGGCTTACGTCAATCTTGGGGTCGTGATGATGCGACGTAAGCAATGGAACCAGGCTCTTGACTATTTGAATCGAGCCGAGGCTTTGTCCCCGAGTATGCCGGGCGTTCATCTGGATAAAGGGCTGGTTTATTTCCGGCAGGGCAATTACAAATCTGCCATTCCCGAATTGCGCATAGTTGCTCGGCAGAGTCCATCGACGCAGCCACAATATCTGCTCGGACTTTCTTATTTCTTTGTCGGAGAGTACAGATCGGCTGCGGAGACTTTCGAGCGCAACTGGGGGGCGCAATCGGATAACCTGGTTTACCTTTATGTGCTGGGAATCTCCGCAGAGCAGTCAGGAGACAAACGAACCAGCGGTCGCGCATTTGCACACTTTCTGCAGATCGGCGGCGACTCGCCTGAATTCCATTTACTCAAAGGCAAAGCCTACCTTAATCGCGGCCAGCCGGACGATGCCATTCCCGAATTAGAAAAGGCAATTGCCCAGGATCCCAAGCTCCCATTCGCGCACTTCAATCTGGGCTGGGCCTACGCGAAGAAGCGCGATTATCCCCGCGCCCGTGAAGAATTCCTGAAAGACATTGAGATCGAACCTGACGTTCCGTACAACTACGAACAATTGGGAGCGATGAGTCTTTTTCTAGGCGACTACTCCGATGCGCGAAAGAATTATCAGCAAGCTCTGGCCCGCGATCCGCGCCTGCCCAGTTCTCTATACGGACTCGGGAAGATTTACGAACACAACAGCCAATTCGCAGACGCACTGAAGGCGTGGCGCGCCGCGGAGAAGCTTTCGCCGGACAGCATCTCGATCCACAACTCTTTAGGACGACTGCTGCAAAGAATGCACAAGGGCCCTGATGCCGAGGAGGAATTCGCGATCGTTACGCGCCTCGAGCAGAAAGAACATGCCGATGAGATCGCCAATCCAAAGCTGCCGTCGCCTGAGATTAAAGAGCAGAATTAGTACCGGCCGTCACTGTTGGGTTTACTCGCTTCTCAAGGCCAATATGGGATCCACGCCGGCTGCGCGGTGAGCGGGGATATACATCGCCAGCGACGCCACGATGGCGAGCAGAGCAGCGACTCCAACAAATGTGAGTGGATCACCGGAACTCACGCCGTAAATGAGGCTGGCAAATAATCTGCCCGTAGCAAATGCGAGCAACGCTCCGAGCACAATTCCTGGAAGCACAAGCCGAAGTCCCTGTCGCAAAATCAGTTGCACGATGTTGCCTCTCTCCGCGCCCAGCGCCATGCGCACGCCAATTTCACTACGGCGCTGCTCAACCGTGTATGACATCACGCCGTACAGCCCAGCCAAGGCGAGGATCAGCGCAAGTCCGGCAAATGACGCGAGCAGGCCGCTGCGGAAGCGCGACGGTGCGAAAGTCTCGCCGACAACATCGGTCATTGACTGAATTTCCAGCGGCACTTCCGGGTTCAGACGGTGAGCCTCCGCTCGCAAGGCCGCCGCTCCGCCGCCGCTGTCAGCGAAGATGAGGTACATGTCGCTGGCACGTCCAGGATGCTGCTTGTAGGGAACGTAGATCTGCGCAGTCGGCGGCTCCTGCAGGTTTTCCTGCCGTACGCCCGCGACTACGCCGATGATGGTCAGGTAGCTCTTATATGTCACGAGGTCATAGCCGAAACGGATCTGCTGGCCGATTGGGTTCTCGCCGGGAAAGAACTTACGCGCCAGCGGTTCGCTGATCACGCAAGTCAGCGGCGCGCCGGGGATGTCGTGCTCGTTGAAGTCACGCCCTTCCCGAATTGGGATCCCAACAACGTGAAAGTAATTGGGGCTGACGGTCATGAATAGCGCCGATTGCGTGATGTAGTCCCCCGGCGGAGGATCGGGGTGACCCGCAATATAGAAACCGCCGTTGCTGTCAGTAGGTTGAGAAGGCAATGCGGTTGCTGCGGCGATTTCTTTGATTCCGGGCATTCTGGCTGCATTGTCCAGAAGCGTGGAGTAAAACGCGGCGGCGTGTTGCGAATCCATTTCATTGTTGGCCGGGTACATGGGATGCATCATGGTGAGGTCGTTCACCTTGTATCCAGGATCGACGGCGTTCAGTGCAACCAAGCTGCGGATGAGAATGCCCGCCGCCACCAGCAGTGCCATCGACAGAGCGATCTCTGCGACCATGATCCCGGAACGCAGTTTCCCAGAGCCGCCCCCGGCTATCGAATAAGTCTTGCCGCCATAAAGTGCGCTGCGCAAATCGCCGCCACTGGCCTGAAAGGCAGGCGCAAGACCGAATACGAAGGTGCAGAGCAGTGATACGCCGAGCGTGAACAAGGCAATCCGCCAGTCGAGCGTGATCTCGGTGTTGGCAATGAGCGCAGCCGGAGTCAGGTGGGCCAGGGCTTTTGCGGACCAATATCCCACCAGCAGTCCCAGGGTACCGGCCACAACCGCCAGCACCAGGGATTCGCCCAGAAGTTGGCGAACGATGTCTCCATGGCTCGCTCCCAGAGCGGTGCGGATGGCAATCTCCTGCCGACGCACAGCGACCTTGGCCAGCATCAAATTCGCCACATTCGCGCACGCGATAAGCAGCACTACTCCCACGGCTGACAACAAAAGGTAGAGCGTTAAGCGAACTTGAGAAACCAATACATCGCGCAATGAAGTGACGCCAACGCTCGTCAGCTTATCGTCCTTCGGAAACTGCTGCGCGAGCCGAGCGCCGATGGTCTTCATCTCTGCTTGCGCTTCGCTCACGCCAACTTCCGGTTTGAGAAGACCAACTGCCCTGAAGTTATGCGCCGACCTTTCCTGCGTCGCCGGCTGGACTATGGAGTCGTAGTCCGGAATCCAAATTTCACTGCGCTCGGGAAAGTCGAATCCAGCAGGCATTACGCCGACGATCGTCAGCTCAAGCTCACCCGACTTGATCGTTTTCCCGATGATGGCCGGATTGCCTTGGAACACGCGGCGATAAAACGAATCGCTGACCACCGCAACCAGCGTGCTGCTGCTCTTATCGTTGTCGTTGTACAGGCGGCCAAGCTCGGGCTGCACGCCAAACACGTTAAAGAAACGGGTGTCGGCAATTGCGGCGTTGATTTGCGCCGCGACGTTGTTGGCAAAGATGCTATGCGGATATGCGGCGTAATAGGACAGCGTCTCGAAACTATGATTCTGAGCTCTCCAGTCGAGGAAGTCGGGCAGCGAGACCTGGCCGATGCGCCCAGTGCGCGGCCAGAGCGTTCCTACGGAGACGATGCGCTCCGGATTCTGATAAGGAAGTGGACGAAGCATCACGGCATTCACCACGCTGAAGATCGCCGTATTGGCGCCAATCCCCAACGCGAGGACGGTAATCGAAATCAGCGAAAATACCGGACTCTTCCACAACGAGCGAACAGCGAGGCGGAGATTCATAAAGTCTGCAAGTCAATCGGTTCAATGAGCAGTCATAATTCCATGACTACCTGGTCGTCCCAAGCTGCAGAACATTGCAAAGACAAGCTGTTGGCGGGTATTTGCGTAATGCCGGAGGGGTCCAAGCTGACCAAAACCGGCGAGCCTGTTCGAAAACGAACATTGTCCCGTCGCCGAGCGCGCGCTTAAGCGGCCATTGACGTTCAGGGATGATCTTCGGCGCCGCGTCCTCAGCCGCTCGCCTGCGCACCGGACATAGTTCGGTGCTATCACGAATCGCAACCCAAAATCAAGATTTTCTTGGGGTGCGGCAAAGCAGTTCCATTTCGGAACTATTCTTACTCTGTTATTACGATTTCTTTCGCTGTTCCGAAGAGCATCACAGAAACAGTCGATTCCTGTAACTGCTTCGGCTAGGGAGGGTTGCACGGATTTTTCGTCGTTCGCATCCACTCTTTGAAAATTTACGCTGTTATTTAGGTTGTTATTTTTGCAGTGAGATGTGACACGAGGATTTTGCGAGGAGGATCGAAACAAAAAGAGGAGCGCGTACAGCGCTCCTCTTTAATGAATACGCGTTTCCCTACTGCTGCGCCGGGCGCGCTGTAGCGCTGGCTACATCGCTGGTAGTTCCGATGGCGTCGCCGGACAACACTAGTTCAACTCGGCGATTGTGCTGGCGTCCTTCCGCCGTGTCATTGGAGGCGATCGGCTGCATCTTGCCGAAGCCCCGCGCGGTTATTCCGTCCGCCGCGACGCCTTGACTCACAAAATAATCGCGGACCGCCTCTGCGCGCTGTTCCGACAGTCGCTGATTGAGCTCGTCGCTGCCGGTTGAATCCGTGTGGCCTTCGATCGCGACCTTCAGGCTCGAGTACGCCAGCAGAATTCCCGAGACCTTGGCCAGACGCTCGCGCGCTTCCGGCTTCAGCTCGTACTTGCCGCTCTCGAACAGGACGTCTCCCATATTTGCAATCAGGCCGCGAGCCGTGTCGTGTGTCTCCAGCACAGCATTGAGTTGCTGCAGGAGTTTCGCGCGCAGATCGGCTTTGTCCTTCTCCGCCTGCTGACGCAAACGATCGGCCTCCGCCGCCGCCGCACGAGCCTTGTCCGCTTCGGCAGCGAGCTGCTGCTGTTGCGCGACTGCCGCCTGACGCGCCGCCTCGGCCTGTTGCTGTTGCTGCAACGCAGCCTGACGCGCCGCTTCAGCTTCGGCCTTGGCCTGCTCGGCCTGCTGCGCCGCCTCCTCAGCCTCCTTGCGCATACGTTCTGCTTCCGCACGATCCTGCTCCGCCTGCTGACGACGCATCGCCTCAGCCTGGGCCTGCGCCTTCGCCTGCGCCTCACGATCGGACGCCTCGCGCGCCAAGCGCTCTTCTTCCTGCTTCTTGAGCGACATCACGCGCGCGTCTTCGGCCGTCTGCGAAGCATCGCGGGCGAAAGTCGCAACCTGCGACTTCTGCTTCGAGCGATAAGCGTTCTCCGCCTGTTGCAGCGACTTCTCCGCGCTGGCTAACGCGCTGGGAGCGTACTTGTCGGCATTCGAATTGTGCGCGATTCTCACCGCGTTGCGCGCTTCAAACAGCTCCAGCGGCGTCTTCGAATCGATTCCGAAAATGGCATCGTTGATGCGGGCGTTGGTCGATGAGTAAGCGTCGCGTCCCAGCAGCTCGTAGCTGAATTGGATCTGCTGCGCGGAGCCGGCAGTGTCAGTGCGCAGCACATTCTCAGCAATCACAAGGCTGCCAGGCTGGGTTACAGCGAAGTACGGCTCGGCGGTGACGACGAGTCCGAACGTCTGCAGCTCGGTCGTAGCCTTCAGCTTGGTCTGATCATGATCGAGCACCAGCTCGCCCATATTCACCGCACGTCCCTGCGGGCTGATCGCCCACAACACGTAGGTCAGATACTCCATGCCGAACTTGTTGGCCGACTCGAGTCCATACATTTTGAGTTCAACTTCGACGCGCCCCGTGCGGCTCTGAACTTTAGCTTCGCCCATCGCCGTAGACATGAGCTGAGTTCCCTGCATGTCAACCTTCGACGAGGAACCGTTGCGATAGTTGATGGCCTTGATCTGGTGAGGAACCGAAGCCGTTCCCGATTTGGGAGCGGAGGATACAGCCGACGAGGCAGCGCCCGGATTCTGCGCGACAGCAGTGACCGCGAAGCCCAGCGCCAAGCCAAAACCGATGAGTGGTTTCATAAACCCTCTGCGAAGGAAAGTTGTGGTCAAACGGGGGAGGGCGCAAATTCGCCTAACGCATGGTATGCACAAGAGTTACAGCAGAGAACGTCACCAGAGTGCTAGTCCCACCGTGCACATCGGCCGAAGCGTTACTCTAG
>DATEKE010000353.1:0-5214 GCA_035277605.1 Terriglobales bacterium
TACTCAAGCTGCCTTTTGAGCTGATCAAGCAAAGTGAGAGCCTCGAGTGGGGTGAGTCGATTCACGTCCACTTCCTTCAGCCGATCGACAATCTGTTGTGACAGCGGAGTAAAGATGGCCAGTTGAACAGATTGCGTCTCCTCATGGCTGCGTCCAGATTCGAGGCGCTCTACCGACCGTTGCTCCTGCCCTTCATGCTGTGCGAGGACCTCACGAGCACGCCGAATGACTTCGAGCGGCAGGCCGGCAAGCTTGGCGACTTCTATACCGTAGCTCTTGTCAGCTGCGCCTGCCTCGACTTTGCGCAAGAAGACAATTCCGGCAGGCGTCTCCTTGATGGACACTCGGCAGTTCTTTAATGCCGCCAAGTCGTCAGCCAACGCCGTCAGCTCGTGGTAGTGCGTGGCGAATAGAGTTTTCGCTCGCGTAACCGAGTGCAGATGTTCAAGCGTCGCCCAGGCGAGGGCAAGGCCGTCATAGGTGGCGGTTCCACGTCCCATCTCGTCGAGCAGCACGAGAGAGCGCGGGGTAGCAGTATTGAGGATCGCCGCAGTCTCGGTCATTTCAACCATGAAAGTCGAGCGACCACGCGCGAGGTTGTCACTGGCACCAATTCGGGTGAAGATGCGATCTACGATGCCGATACGTGCAGCGCGCGCAGGCACGAATGAACCCATCTGCGCCATGATCACGATCAGCGCCGTCTGTCGCAGGTAAGTGGACTTGCCTCCCATATTGGGACCGGTAAGGAGTACGATCAGTTCCGATCCCGGATCGAGCAACAGGTCGTTCGGAACGAAGCGCTCGGCTCCGCTCATCACTTGCTGCTCGACGACCGGGTGTCGGGCTTCCACCAGTTCGATTACTCCCGAGTCATCGACGCCGGGACGTGTGTATCCGCGCTCCGCGGCAATGTGAGCCAGTGCTAGTAGCACGTCGACTTCAGCAATAGCCAGCGAAGTCTGCCGAATGCGTTTTGCCTCGGCTGCAATTGCGACTCGCAGCTCAGTAAAGAGTCGGCGCTCGATCTCGACGATCTTTTCCTCGGCCTCAAGCACCTTTGACTCGTACTGCTTCAACTCGGGAGTCGTGAAGCGCTCGGCGTTCACCAGCGTCTGCTTGCGTTCGAAGTCTGCCGGCACGAGGTGCAGATTGGGCTTGGTGATCTCGATGTAGTACCCGAAGACCGAGTTGAATTTGACCTTCAGTGAGTTGATGCCGGTCCTCTGGCGCTCGCGTTCTTCGATCTGCGCGATGTACTGCTTGCTGTTGCGGCTGAGATCACGCAGCTCATCGAGTTCGCGATCGATGCCGGGACGGATAATGCCGCCATCGCTGAACGAGAGTGGAGGCTCGGCAACAACTGTTTTATCGATACGCTCGCAGAGGTCTTGGAGTGGATCAACAAGAACATTGAGTTGTTGAAGGCGCGAGGATTTCAGTGCCTCCAATCCGCTCTTGATCTGCGGCAGGTTGGCGAACGATGCCGAGAGCGCGAGCAAGTCGCGCGGATTCGCAGTTTCCAGCGTCACCCGGCTCAGCAACCGCTCCAAATCGAGGACGCGTTCGAGCTTTCTGCGAAGCTCCTCGCGATCGATTGTCTGTGCAGCCGCACTGGCGATTGCGTCCTGCCGCTCGTGAATTTCGGCGAGATCAATCGAGGGGCGCAGCAGCCACGCCCGCAGCAGCCGCTTGCCCATGGGCGTGAGCGTCGCGTCGAGCGTGCGAAACAGAGTGACTTCCGGTCCAGTTCCGAAAAAGAGTGGCTCAACGAGTTCGAGGTTTCGAACTGTGACGGCATCGAGCACCAAACAATCCTGGCGATCATAGAAACCGATGCGATCGACATGATCGAGCGTCCCACGCTGCGTACTGCGGACGTAGTGGAGAATCGCTCCGGCGGCAGCCGCTGCGGCCTGACGTGTTGCCAGGCCGAATCCTTCCAACGAGAGCACTCCAAACTGATTTTCCAAAAGCGGAATGGCATAATCGGGTGAAAAGGCCCAGTCGTCGACCGGAGTTTCGGTGAATCGCGCCCCGGCCATAGAGAACTGCTCTGCCTCTGTGGCGGCAAACAACGGCAGCGCAGCGGGAAAAAGCACTTCTCGCGGACGCATATGGTTGAGCTCTTCCAGCAACCGAGCACGGTCCTGAACGGCAAATTCCGTCGCGCGAAATTCGCCGGTAGAGAGATCAAGAGCGGCCAGTCCAGCGCGATCGCCAACCTGCGCAATGGCAGCGAGGAAGTTGTTTTCCTCGGAGGCGAGGGTCGCGTCGGCAGCGGTGCCGGGTGTGAGAACGCGCGTTACTTCACGGCGGACCAGCTTCTTGGCGAGCTTGGGATCTTCCATCTGCTCGCAAATCGCTACACGAAAGCCTTTGCGCAGCAGCTTCGCCAGATATCCTTCCGCAGCGTGATAAGGTACGCCGCACATCGGCACCGCAAGCTCTTTTTCTTTATTGCGCGACGTAAGCGTGATCTGCAGCTCACGCGAGGCGATCACGGCGTCATCGAAGAACAATTCATAGAAATCGCCGAGGCGAAAAAAAAGCAGAGCATTCGGGTGCTGCTTCTTGATCGCGGCATATTGCCGCATGAGAGGCGTGGAGGCTTCGCTCATGAGTGTCGATCAGCTCTGCTCATCTTTGTGCATTCAACCTCAATCTACGAATCGTCTCCTGGAAATATGGGAGCCAATGGATGAGAGGATATGGCGACGATTATCTGCCAAGCGAAGCGCAGTGTCAGCAGAGGATGGCTGTTGAAATCCGGTACGCTTTTTCCCCGTGTCCCGACTTGCTTCCAGCAAACTTCCTCGGTTGGTCAATGCACCTGTAGAGGCGCCGCCGTGCTTGTCTCCACAGGGGCCTCGTCGGGCCTTGTCAGCGGCATCCAATGAATTCGCAGCACAGACTTCAGCTAGACTGTTTACACCTCACGCGGAGGGATGTGTGAGCGGTTGAAACAGGCGGTCTTGAAAACCGCTATACCCGAAAGGGTATCGGGGGTTCGAATCCCTCTCCCTCCGCCATATTCACCAGACTTTCTGCCAGCCTTGCGATGGATGCTCCTTACAACAAATAATGAGCTGTGAGCAAAGCACGGCATTCTGCGAGTAAGCGGGAGGTCTGTGTCGAAGAAGTCGTCTATCTGGAACTGCTGCGCACCGCAGACATTCTCTCGCGCGGAGTCGTACAAGTACTCAAGGAAGAGGACCTTTCGGCGAACCAATACAACGTGCTGCGAATCCTCCGTGGATCGTCTGATGGGCTTGCATGCGGCGAAATCGCGAATCGCATGATCACGCGGGATCCCGACGTAACTCGCTTGCTTGATCGTCTAGAAAGACGAAAGCTCATCGAGCGTGGTCGTGATCCTCAAGACCGTCGCACGGTTATGGCAAAGATCACGCGCGAAGGACTGAAGCTGCTCGCGAGTCTGGACCAACCTATTCTGCAGATGCACCGCAAGCAGTTGGGACACTTGGGGACCGAGGGTTTGCGGAATCTACAGAGGCTCTTACTGGAAGCACGAAGACTGGAATAACTTCCACGCAGCGAAGAAAACAGACTCCTGCGCCCTGAAGGTATGGGATAAGCGCAGCTGCAAACGCGCGGCTGCCCATCGGCTAGCACCCCAGCAAGCGCAAAACCGGCGCTTCCCGGGGACCCCGCTCTACCGCCGACGGTTCTGTTAGCTCAGCGCGCGGTCGAGATGCGTATAGCCGCCGTCGACGAAGATGTGCTGGCCGGTCATGTGGCCGGCTCGCGGCGAGAGCAGGAAGACCGTCATGGCGGCGATCTCTTCGGGAAGAGTCATGCGCTTGCCTAGCGGAATCTTCGCCACGATCGTCTTCAGCTTTTCTTCCGGATTCGGGAATGTATCGAGCCATTGGCGATAGAGAGGCGTCATCACTTCTGCGGGAACAATGGCATTTACGCGAATTTCATACGGAAGGAGTTCGGCGGCCCACTCGCGCGTAAGCCCAAGAATTGCGCCCTTGGAAGAAGCATAGCCCGAGGTACAGCCTTGTCCGGTGATCGCAGTCTTGGAGCTGATGTTCACAACCGCGCCGTGCGCCTGTTTCAAAAAGGGAAGCGCGAAATGGGCCATATTGTAGTAATGCAGTAGATTGCGCTCGAGCGATGCAACGTATTCTTCGGGGCTGCCGTGCTCCAGACCGACTTTATCGTTCACGCCTGCGTTGTTGACCAGGGCGTCGATGCGGCCAAGCGATTTCTGCGTTTGTTCGATTGCGCGCCGACAATCGGCGGCTTTACTCAACTCGGCGGAAATGCAAAGGCAGCGTTGATTTCTCCCGGCGAGCAGCTTTTCGATTTCCGCGAGTGCCGCCTGGTCGCGATCTACGATCGCCGGAATCGCACCCTCCTCAGCACACGCCCGTGTAATAGCGCCGCCGATACCCTTGGCGCCCCCAGTGATGACTACAACCTTGTCCTTAAGCTGCAAGTCCATAGAAGCGGATTGCATTCATTCCGAAGATCTTCTCTTTGTCTGTGGCCGAGAAACTCTGAGTGTAATCGTCGATGATAGCTTTCAGGTTTCGATAACTGCCGCCCAGCAGACAAACCGGCCAATCGGAGCCGTACATCAGACGATCCGCCCCGAATGCCTCGAAAACCACGTCGAGATACGGCCTAAAATCGTCGGGTTTCCAGTGCTTCCAGTCTGCTTCAGTTACCAGCCCTGACACTTTGCAGCAGACATTCGGATGTTTGGCAATGGCGCGGATGCCACGCGACCACTCGTTCAACTCGCGAGCTTTGATCTGCGGTTTTGCAATGTGATCGATCACGAATTTCTGCTCAGGAAATCGCTGTGCGAATTCATTCGCGATTGGCAAATGGCGAGCGTAAATCAAAATGTCGTATGTAAAGCCGAATCGGGAAAGCATGCCGACGCCACGCAGGAACTCTTTGAGCATCAAAAACCTGTCGTCCAGCTCGGCCTGCACGATGTGGCGGAACCCGCGCAGCTTCCGAAAGTGGGAAAAATGTTCGAGTTGTTCTTCCACTCTTTCGTCGAGCAGGTTGACCCAACCGACGACTCCCGCGATCTCACTATGGTTCTCGGCAAGATCCAGCAAAAAGCGAGTTTCCTCTTCTGATTGATCTGCCTGCACCGCCACACACGCATCGATGCCGTTGGCACGCAGCTCGGGAAGAAGATCCGCAGGCAGAAAGTCGCGCTTC
>DATEKE010000354.1:0-30899 GCA_035277605.1 Terriglobales bacterium
ATGGAAGGCGAGCCGGCAAAGAGCCCATCATTCTGGGTGAAAGATGTTCATCTGGTCTTCGATTTCGGCGAAGTCGCCGGCATGTGGATGCAAACCGAAATTCACGCTCTCGCCCACCTGCGCTTCGGTGGAGAGTACAAGATCGTTTCGCAGGATTTGGATTACGATGTCTCGCGCTCAGTAGCGACTAACACGCACCCCATAACGCTGCGCCGCCGACATTCATCGGCAATTATGGCCGCGAGCGTGCGATAACAGAACCGCCGCCGGTAGGCGGTGGGCCTGTGCTGGGCGAGAAGCCCAGCAACGGGTCTTGACGTTAATTCCTTCTCAACCGTGGAAAATATGCAGCCGCAACACACGCGGCTGCCCCATCGGCTACTGCCGACGGTTCCGTTACTTCGGTCGCACCACAACAATACGGGGGTTGAAGCTCACGCCGATCGGTGGGCTCACGTCCGCAGGACCACCGCTTGCCGTCAGATCAATGCGATGCACCGCAGGCGAGGAGCCGCCAACTCCCACATACAATGAGTGCGCATCCTGCGTGACTCCACCCGCGAAAAGCGGTCCACCTGCCGAGAGAGTGATCGTACCGCTCGTTCCGTCAGCGAGGTGGTAAAACGGAACTCCCGTTGCATCGCTCCCGCCGCTATAGCCGGTAAGGAAAGCATTCGAATCGTCCGACGCTATGGCAACCTGCGTCGGAGCACCCACGAATGCCGGAAATGTGGCCGTCTTCGTCGTATTGCTTTCGGCCACAGGGCAGCCCACATTAGGAAGCGCGGCGATTGTGTACGACAAATCCAGCCAGCCGGCCGCGCCGGCGGCGATCATGTGACTCCCGTCTGGCGTGACTCTCAAAATGTTTGCCGCTCCCGCAGCCCCCTGCACAGCAGAGTCATTGCAGATCGCGAGACCCAGAATCGAACTACCGCCGATGTAGGCCACTGAAGTCTGCGGAGTAAAAACGGCCCCATCGAATACCACGCTATTCCCTGCCGTTAAAAGCGTCTTTAATCCCGTTGTCGGCGAGTATTCGTAAACTTTCGTGCCGCTGGTGAAGTAGGCTTTGCTGTTGTCGCTGGCAAAGCTTGCAGACGTGACACCAGAAATATCGAATTCCTGCGAGCTGTTCGCGGCGACATCGAACACGAATACTTTCTGAAGAGTTGGATCGGATTGCAGGCTTGGGTCAGCGCTCGATGTATCTGACAGCACAACTTTATTGCCATCGTTCGATACCGCAAGCACCTTACCGGTCAGACCGCTAGCCGTGGCGGTAACCGTGTTAGTCCCCGGATCGAAGATCAGCAATCCGGCGTCGCTGCCAATGTAAGCCTTGGTTCCGTCGGGGCTAAATACCATCGAATTCGGCACCCCGCCCAAAGCGACGGCGGTTCCTGCTGTGTTCGTTCCACTGTCAATTGGGATCAGCGACTTGTTGGCAGAGCCATCAGGATTGTCGCGGCCGGTAGCATAAATGGTCGTAGCTGTCGTTCCCGTAACAGTTCCGACAACGGGATTGCTGTAGATCGCCAGCCCTGCGCCTGTTCCGTTGCTATTTGCGTTCCCCGGGGCGGGATTACAAGTAGGGGGCGTGCACGAGGCAACGATTGTAGTCACCCCAGCGCCGGGCGTCGTCACCGAACCTCCGGTGCTCGCCGTTGATGCCACGGTGGGAATGAAACTTGAAAATGTGAGGACTGCACCGCTAATTGGTTGGCCGAGAACGTCTGTCACGTCGGCGGCTAAAGTTTCCGATGTACCGGAAGCTACATTGAAAGTTGTGTCTGTCGCGCCAGAGAGGTGGAGCGATATTGATTTAGGAGGACATGAGACAAACACCTCCGGCGTACCCGTAGTGTTCGCGATCGAAGCCACCACCGTCGTCGCGCCCGGCTGCCGCGAAGTTACAACACCACTCTGGTCAGTTGTTGCTATGGTCGAATTGCCCGTCGCCCAGGTGAATGGGCCGACCTTTGGAGTGATGTCCTGGCCCGCACTGAACGCCTTCGCGCTGAATTGCTCAGTCTGATTCTGAGAGACGCAAACCGGCGGATTCACCGGCCCCTGGACCGTGACCTGATCAACGTGCCCGTGAACGAACACCTGCACCGTGGTTTTCGCGTTACCCGACGCGACAGTGACGTCCACTTCTCCATCCATCAGCGCATTGCCGCCGCTGTCGCGAGTCTGGCAAACAATGTTGTTGGCATCAAAGATGCCGGCGCACACTTCACCAGCAGAGTTGACAGTGACCAGCGCTGATGTGGTCGAGGTAGAGTTGGCCGACGTATAAGTGATCGTAGGAGGGGAAGTGATGGCGGTATTGCTGGAATTCAGTACCTGCACACCTGTGATTTGCCCCACCTGACCATGAGTAAGCGAGAGGCTCGTGCTCGAAACCGTGATCGAAGCCGGAGTGTTGTCAGGAGGCGGTGTAGATTTGTGACCGCATGAAGCCAGTGTCACGGCTGCTGCTACCAGCAGCAGAAACCGTGGAACCAGGAAAAAACGCATGTACCCTCCCCGCCGTCTCGCCCGCAAAGCTCGCCTGCAGGCCGCTAAAAAGCCCAGCGGAACCAATTCATAAGGACTGAGTTGCTGGAGTCTCCAGTTTAGAGGCGCAGAGGCAGACGCCGCAACCGAAACGGATCTAATCGGCGCGCGCCGTCAGGTTAGTACCGTCCACGTAGCGGATGAGTGCACCAGCGCAACTTCGCGGCACCCGCTTCTAGCGCCGACGGTACTGACGCTTACTCCTCACGGCAACAGCACTTTCTGCTCTCCGGCATGTAGCCTTACGATTCGACCCTTCCACACCAAGTCTCCCGAGGTGCCTGAAGGCAACGTGACTTGCGCTTGGAAATTGACTCCGCTTTTGTCGTATTTCACTTCCACCATGCCGTGAGGCGTCGGAACAGCAGCTTCGACGTGCTGGAGTGCTCCCAGATGAGGTTCGATACGCACGGTCGAAAACCCGGCCGCCTTCGGATGGATGCCGGCGACGATCGTCAGCAGATCGTAGTTCGGATGCGCGCTCCAGGCGTGCGAATCGGATCGCGTGGGCTCGGGGGACTCTGCCCATGTCGTCAAACCAAGCGCGACCATCTGATGCCATGGATCAAGAAGACGCAGGTAGTCGTCGGCCATGCCGGAATGTTCGAGTGCGCGGGCCAGGTAGAAGCGGAAGTAATACGTTGCAGAGGTCATCTGCGGCAGAGGACCCGGCGTCGCAAAGCCGGAGTCTGAAGCCGAGAGGAGCTTCTGCATAACTTCTTTTTGCTGGTCATATGGGATCACGTCGAGCCAGACGCCTAGGATGTTTGCATGTTGGCTGAAGTGGGTCTGGGCGAGAGTGTCTGCCAGAATTCCATATTGGGAATTCCAACAGCTCTTAAAAACGGCTTCTGCGGCGCGATCCGCCGCCGCGCGATAGAGTTGCGCAAGATGTGCGTCGCCGTACGCGCTTTCAAGCTCGGTCGCGTATCGCAGAGCTTCGATGAATTGGAGAGTGATGACGGAAGAACCGCCATCCTCGTCCTGCGACGGCACGCCACCGCGAAAATCTTTACCCCAATCAACAAAAGGCCACCAGGGCAGTTTGGCGAGCAAGCCATCCGCACGCTGATGGCGCAAATACCAGTCGAGCACCGTGCGGGTGCCAGGAAGCTGCACGCGCACGAAGTCTGCATCGCCGCGATACATCCAGAAGTCGTGCACCATGCCGACCCACAGCAGCGAGAATGTCGGGATCATTTGCACCAGTGAGGACGGATATCGGCTTTGTGTCAGCCCATCGGGAATACGCGAATTGTTGTACGCATCGATTGCCTGGCGTGCCAAGCGATCATCGCCCGCAACCGTATACGAGATCAGCGCCTGAATGCGCGTGTCACCGACATACTGCAGACGCTCCCAGTAAGGCGTGTCCATATATGTGTCGTGGGCATCAAGACGGGCAGTGCGCCATCCGATCTGCCATATCGGCGCGAGCGATGGATTGTCGGAATGAAAGTAGGCTCGTTCCTCAAACGGGAATGCCGTGAACCACGTCTTGAGCGACAGCAAACGCATCGGCTGATCCGACGTCTGCACGTCGAGCTGCAGATAGCGCCAGGTTCTCCATACCAGCGGAATGAAATTGCAGGACTCCGAGCCGTCGGGCAGAAAGTCATCGGCTACTCCCTCGATATGTTTGCCCTCAATTTGATTGCGATTGCCTTTCTCGCCCTTGTCATCGATCAATGCTTCGGCATAGGTGAGGTGGATAGTAGAACCGCGTCCGCCGGCAACGGTGAGCTGCGGATACGCCGTTGTGAGCTGACCAGCATCGAGCAGAATCGTTGCTGCAGTATGCGCAGGGATCGCGACCTCCCCTTCCGGGAATGCAGCCGCCGCCGGAATGCCTGTTGCTCGGACGACTTTACCGGACGAAACGAGGCTCAAATCAAAACGCGGCAGCGGATCGGGTACAAGCTGCCAGCTATTGGGTGAATCGCTGGAGAGCCTCGGAGCCGCGCGGCTCAAGACTTTGGCCTTGGTCCAGGCAGATTTCGGGCCATTCGATTCCGTATTCCACGACCAATCGAATTGCGCGCCATCAAAACGCAAGTCCGGTTCCGCAGCATAGTAGCCGTGAACCTGCGGATGCACAGTCGTAATCGCCTTTTCCTGCTCAACTTCCCAGGTCACATTCGTGTCTGCGGCGCGCTCCGCGTCCTCATCGCTCTGCACCAGGAATGCAGTGCGATCGCTCATCTGCGCAACCGCAGCGTTGGTTGCAAAATTCCATACCGTAGCGGCGATCACGTTTCGTCCTGCATGCAGATGCGATCCAATGTCGTATGTCTCGTACCTCCAGTGCGCGAGGTCGCTGCGCGCCGGCCCCGAACCGATGTGCTGCCCGTTCACGAAGAAGATGAACTGGTTGTCGGCGCTCACGTGCACCACGAAATGCGCAGGCGCGTCGGCGAGATCCAGCACCTTGCGAAAGTGCAGCACCGCTTCATCGCGCTGCGGAATATCAGGAGCCGTGATCCATTGCGCCGTCCACGATTTGGGAGCGGTGGCTTGGGAGAGTCCAGAAATGGGAAGAAGAATTACTGCGACAGCGGCCGCAACCAATGAGCATCTTTGCACGCACAACAAAATACAGGGAATTTATGAAATCGCAAGGACGTACAGTGCGTGATTCGTGATTTCGCGATTTCGCGATTTCAAGTCGAATCACAGTGCCGGAGGCACGATATGTGAAAGCCCAGGACGAAGTCCTGGGTTGGCGGACCTGTACAATCTGAGTCCCGGAGGGACGACACCAGCGTGCATTATGCTCCTCCAATTATGCGGAGGAACGGTCGTCGTTAGAAACCGCTGCCGCAGAACTTCTCTTCCCAATGAATGCCGTCCCTCCGGGACTCGGACTCAAAAATCACGCCAACCCAGGACTTCGTCCTGGGCTCTCACATTTCGTGCCTCCGGCACTGAGGACGCCATCACTTGCTCTCTCGTCAACGTGGCCAGCGCCAGTGCCTTCCCTTCTCTATTACCTATCAGTTATGGCTTATCGCTTGCGCCGAACTCCACACCTCATGCGTCCGCCCGTGTCACGTGCGCTAGACTAAACATTTATGCCCGAGCCCACGAACTCGCTTGCGCGCGCCTCGTCTTCTTATTTGCGCTCTGCCATGCATCAGCCGGTGGAGTGGAACGAATGGGGAGCCGATGCTTTTGATAAAGCGCAGCGCGAGAACAAGCCGGTGCTGCTCGACGTGGGCGCGGTGTGGTGCCATTGGTGCCACGTGATGGATCGCGAGTCATACGAGAATCCCGCGATCGCCAAGCTGATCAACGAGCACTTCATCGCCGTGAAGGTCGATCGCGATGAGCGTCCTGATGTGGACAGCCGCTATCAGGCAGCCGTTCAGGCCATCAGCGGGCAAGGTGGTTGGCCGCTCACCGCGTTTCTCACGCCCGATGGACGCCCATTCTTCGGCGGCACTTACTTCCCGCCCGAGGACCATTATGGGCGACCGGGATTCAAACGCATTCTCACCGCGCTAGCCGAAGCCTATCGCGAAAAACATGGCGAGGTACTCGAATCAGCCGAGCACGTCATGGCAGCTATCGACCAGGCGGAATCATTCGCCGGACGCGCAGGCGAGATCTCGCCGACGCTCGTCGATGGAATGATCAAATCTGCAATTCAGGGCTTCGATCCGCAGAACGGCGGATTCGGATCCGCTCCGAAATTTCCTCATCCATCGATTCTCGACCTGCTGATCGATCATTGCGGAGAAACCGACGATCCCCAGGCGCTGCAGGTCATCACGACCACGCTCGACCATATGGCCAATGGCGGAGTTTACGACCATCTCGGCGGCGGGTTTCATCGCTATTCGGTCGACGAACGCTGGGTGGTGCCGCACTTCGAGAAGATGTCGTACGACAACTCGGAGCTGCTGAAGAACTACGTCCACGCCTATCAGCTCACCGCCAACAAGTTCTACGCCGACATCGCGCGCGACATCATTCGCTGGATGGACGAGTGGCTGAGCGACCGCGAGCGCGGCGGCTTCTACGCCTCGCAGGACGCCGATATCGACCTGCAAGATGACGGCGATTATTTCACGTGGTCGAAAGCTGAAGCGAGCGCCGTGCTCGAACCGCAGGAGCTCGAAGCGATTTCGTTCTATTACGACATCGGCGACGTCGGCGAGATGCATCATCGTCCGGAGAAGAACGTGCTGCACGTGCGCGCGACTCCGGAGCAGATTGCCACACGCATGAAGCTCAGCACCGACGAAGTGCGCCAACTCATTTCCGTAGCCGGGCGCAAGATGCTTGACGCGCGTACGAAGCGTCCTACTCCGTACATCGACAAGACCGTATACGTGAGCTGGAATGCGCTCTGCATCTCGGCCTATCTTGAAGCCGCGAAGGCGCTGCAGCTTGAAGAAGCCGAACACTTCGCGCTACGCTCGCTCGATCGTCTGCTCTCCGAAGGCTGGTCCGCCGAGCGCGGACTCAAGCACGTGATCGCCTACTCCGACACCTCCGCCGAGCATCGCGATGTTTCAGGCATGCTCGATGACTACGCGTTCACAGCAATCGCGTGCCTCGATGCCTACGAGATCACGACCGACCTCAGCTATTACCGTTTCGCCGAGCGCATCGCCGCGAAGATGATCGAGTTCTTCTACGACGAAACCGAGGGCGGATTCTTCGACACTTCGCGGCAAGCACTGCAAAGCAATCTCGGCGCGCTGAGCGCAAGACGCAAGCCACTGCAAGACTCGCCGACGCCTGCCGGAAATCCTGCGGCCGCAATCGCTCTGCTTCGTGTGTACGCGTATTCCGGTGAGGCACGCCATCGCGACATCGCGGAATCGACGCTCAAAACGTTCGCGGGCGTCGCCGGACACTTCGGCATCTTCGCCGCAACCTATGGAATCGCGTTGACGCTTTACTCGCGTCGGCACACGCAAGTAGTCGTAATCGGCAACGACCAGCGAGCCGACGAGTTGCACCGGGCCGCAGCATCGCCCTACAGCATTTCCAAATCGGTACTGCGCTTCGATCCGGATCACGTGGTCGCCGAGAACCTGCCACCGGCATTGGCCCAAACCTTGGCGAATCTTCCAGCGGTAAAGGAGAAGAAGAGCGTGGCAGTGCTGTGTTCAGGGTTCAGTTGTCAGCCGCCGATGGAAAGCGTGGATGCATTGCAGGCATCTCTCGGAGGGGAGAGACGAAGACGGCGAGCGAGTTAACGGCACTTTTTAGGTCTGTCATCCTGAGTCCGCTTCAGGCGGACGAAGGACCTCCCGGAATGCGTCAGAATAAATTGCATTGTCGAGGCTCTTGACCCAAGTCATCGTAGAGGAGCCCGGGGAGCGCATTCAAGTTCGATACATCGCGGGAGATCCTTCGTCCGCCTGAGGCGGACTCAGGATGACAGTCCTTACAGAGTTGAACCCCTATAGGCTTATCGGAGGGATTCGCGGGCGCAGCATCCGCGAAATCCGCGTCGTGTTTTGATTTTGGTGTTGAGCTCAGCAGCTTAGAAGCTGAGTAGCTCAGGAGCTTACTTCATGCGCATCGCATTTCTCGGACTAGGCATCATGGGCAAGCCCATGGCGCAGAACTTAGTCAAAGCCGGACACGAAGTAAAAGTCTGGAACCGCACGCCGGGCAAGATCGTTGGCGGCGCTCATGGAGCAGCCACCCCCAAAGAAGCCGCCAAAGACGCCGAGATCGTCTGGCTCTGCGTTTCCGACACCGCAGCCGTCGAGCAGGTCCTTTTCGGGAAAGACGGCGTGAGCGAGTCGCTCAAGCCGGGAGCGATCGTGGTCGACTCCAGCACGATTCTTCCTTCGGCCAGTCTCAAGTTCGCCGAGCGCCTGCGTGCCAAAGGCGGCGAGTTCGTCGATGCTCCGGTCACCGGTTCCAAAACGGGAGCCGAGAGCGGACAGCTCATCTTCATCGTCGGCGCGCGCCAGGAGACATTCGATAAGCTGCAGCCGCTGTTCAGCGCCATGGGCAAGAGCGCAGTTCGTGTCGGAGAGAACGGTAAAGGTCTCGCCGCGAAGCTGTCGATGAATCTGATGATCGCGTTAACTTTCGAGGGGTTCGCCGAAGCGTTAGTGCTGGCCAAGAAGCAAGGCGTGAATCTCGAGCCGCTGATGAGCCTCATCAGTCAATCGATGGTCCGCTCCGGCGTCGTCGATTACAAAGCTCCGTTCGTTCTCTCGCGCGATTTCACCGCCAACTTCCCCATGAAGCTCATGCACAAAGACATCAACCTAATGCTTGAAGCCGCCCGCCAAAACGGCGTGAAGCTGCCGGCGCTGGAAACGGTAGACAAGGTCTACCAAAAATCGCGAGCCGAAGGCCAATCCGATCTCGACTATGCGGCGACGTTACTTACGTTGGAGAAAGCTGCCGGAGTGAACCAATAATTTTCACCACGGAGCCGCTATCGCTCAAAACTTCGACGCGATTTCTGCCGATCGGCGAACGCCGACGACGTTCTGAACAATCACGTAAAAGCAATTTCACAGTGGCGGTATCGGTAGTTCGCGAAAAAGGTCAGTACCGTCCGCGGTAGCGGATGGGTTCCTCCGATCTCGAAAGAAAACACCCATTCGCTACCGCGAACCGTATTGACTGATCGCAACACCCGTGCGAGGGCGCCCGGCTCCACGTTGTGGCTTATCTAGCCACCGTCATGCCGCTGAGAATCTCTTCCACCACGGCAATTGCGGCTTCAAGCTCGCCGTCTTCGGTGTAGAAGTGCGGGGACATTCTCACTCCCGCGTTTGGACGCCAGTCCACCAGAACATCGCGCTTTAATAGCTCGGCGCAGACTTCCTTCGAGTTGGGCATATCGATCGATGCAGTGCCGCCGCGCTTCTCTGGATCCCGCGGCGTGTTGACCTGCCATCCGCGGGCGTCGGCGAGTTCGATGAGTCTGGCGACCTGGTGCTTTGATTTTGCGCGGATCTTCTCTACTCCGGCTTCGGCGACGATCTTCAGTCCCGGACGCGCGGCGTACAGCGCAGGCACATTGGGGGTTCCGTTCATGAATTTGTATGGAGGCTCGGCGTAGCGGATTGGTCCGGTTTCGAAATGGAACGGCTTCTCATGGGCTACCCAGCCGGTGAACTTCGGCTGCAGCTTGCGTCCGAGATCGGGACGGACGTATAGATACGCCGTACCTGGTCCGCCGCACAGCCACTTCAGTACCCCACCGCAGGCAAAATCGACGTTCAGATCGCGGACATCTACCGGCACCGTACCAAGTGATTGGAACGTGTCGAGCACGACATGTGCTCCCACGCGGTGAGCGCGCTCGATGATTGCCTTCGCGTCGTTGATGTAAGCGCTGCGAAAGATCACGTGCGACACCGGTACCACGAGCGTGCTTTCGTCGATGGCTTCGAGCAGGCGCTCCGTCGGAACGTGGATGCCGTCGTCGGTCGGTACCATGTGCACGCGGGCTCCGTAAGCGCGCTGCGCTTCCCAGAAGTACATAACCGACGGGAAATTCATGTCGGTGTACACGACTTTGTTGCGCTTGCCGGAAAAATCGAAGCACGAGGAGACTACCGCCTGACATTGCGTCACGTTCTGATGGAGCGAGACGGTGTTCGCTTCGGCGTTCATGAGGCGCTCAATCATGGCTCCCACTTCGCGGGCGAGCATCCACCAGGTTTCCTCCCAGGCACGGACGCCGCGCGTGGCCCAGGTCTCGGCGTACTCGTTCAGCGCCTGCTGCGTGCCGCGTGGCATCGCGCCTAGCGAGTTGCTGATGAGATAGGTGGTGTTGGAGAGGATAGGAAACTCGGGCCGGAAACGGAGAAGCTCGTCAGGCATGACAGAGATTCTAGTGGACATCGTGGACGCCGTGGACTTTGTGGACGAGTTGGACACTGAACCATCGGGTGGTCGCCGAAACTGGAGAGCGGGGTGAGTATCAGCCGCTTTGCCTTACAATCGAGCTAGCTCTGAATTCAGTACTGGCGCGCTGCTAACGACCGAATGGCAGATATCTCTAAACGCATAGAAAAAGCGGAAAAGTACCTGCAGAAGGGCAAAATCGACTCCGCCCTGGAGGAGTACCTCTCCATCCTGGACGAAGATCCGGGCAACGATGCCATTCGCCAGACGACCGCCGATCTGTTTCTGCAGTCGAACCGATCTGCCGAAGCTGCTGCTTTGCTTAGCGAGCTCTTCGACCGGCAGCTGGCTTCCGGAGACAACATCCGCGCCGGCGTGACCTACAAAAAGCTTTCGAAGTTCGCAATTCCCAAGCTGGGACAAACACTTCGCTATGCTCAGGTGGCTGAACGTGTCGGCAACCGTCGCGAGGCGCTCGATGCTTACGACACCGCGGTGAAAGGTTTCGTGCAGGAGCATCGGGAAAACGAGGCGCTTTCAGCGCTGCGCAGGATGACGGCGATCGATGCCAGCGAATCCAGCCTGCTGCGGCTTGCGGAGCTTGCGGGCAAGGTAAAGGATCGGCATACCGCGGGCGAGGCTTACTTGAAGATTGGTCTCAAAGAAGAAGATGAAGGTCATATCGGTTTCAAGTGGTTTGAGCGCGCTTACAAGGAAGACCCTTCCGACGCAAATATCGCGTACCGATATGGCAAAGGCCTGCTGGATAAGGGCGAGATCGATCGGGCTCTGAAGGTGCTTGAGCCTGCGGGCACGGCGAAGGTTAGTCTTCCTGATCATCGTGAGGCGTACGGAATCGCGCTGGTCGCCGCGCATCGCGCAGCCGATGCCTATCCTTTATTGTGGCCGCTCTACGAGAAGACTCCCGGCAAGATGCAAAATGTCGGCGCGCTGATCGGAGAGCTGCTCAGCTCGCAAAACTACAAAAAGGCGCTGGAACTGGCCAAAAAGGCTGATGCCCAGCAGAATCGTCTGGGTAATCGCCGCGAGTATGCTGCCATGCTGCGAGAAGTATTGCGAGAACATCCGCCGGACAGCGATTTTCTTGAGTTCGTTGCCACGCTGTTCAACGACGCCAATCGAGAGCACGATTACAGCGACGCGCTGATCCAGCTATTTGAGCTGTGCTATGCAGCCGGAGATTTCCCTCGCGCCGCCGAAGCTCTCGACCGCGCTGCGGAGGTCGATCCCTACATCGAAGGCTTGGAGCGCCGCCTGGACATGCTCCGCGGCAAGATCGACGCCAATCGTCTGCGCAGTGTGGCGAGTCGCCTCAGGAATGCGGAGACCGAAACGGCAACCGGCGAAGAGGAGGAGGAAGAACAGGATCTCGAGCCAACCCCTGAAGAACTGGAAGGCGAATCCACTGTGCTCGAGGATCTCATTCTGCAGACGGAGATTTTTCTGCAGTATTCGATGCGCTCGAAGGCCATGGAACGTCTGGAACGAATCCAGAAGCTATTTCCTCGCGAGGAAGAACACAACGACAAGCTGCGTCAACTCTACCTAAGCGCCGGCATCTCTCCGCAATACAAAGACCGACGCGCGCCGGTAGAGGCCCGTCCTGCTGCTCCTGCGCCTGCAGCTGCTCCGCCACGGCCTTTAGCTCCTGCTCCGGCTCCTGCAGCATCTGCGAGCGCAGAGCCTCCCCCAGCTGAAGGAGCGGATTCTATCGGCGACTTTACCCGCATCACTGAAATCACCCGCAATATCTACCGGCAATCGAACGTAAAAGGCGTGCTCTTCGCCTCGGCCAATGACATCGGGCGGCACTGGAATGCAAGCCGCTGTATTGCCAGCCTTTGCAGTCCAGGCAAGCCTCCGTCTGCTGCGCTCGAATACTGTGCGCCGGGCGTGAAGCAGTCGGATGTGATGTCGATCGTCCGCCTCATCGGAGCGCTGCAGGCTCTCGTGGTTCAGCGCGGACCGCTGGCGATCGAGGATGTCCGCAAGATTCCAGAATTGGGAGCAATCAAGGAACACATCGATGCCCTGGAACTCAAGTCAGCCCTCGCGGCTCCGCTGATGGACGGCGACGAGCATGTGGGCATCATCATCCTTGAGCAGATTGATAAAAGGCGGCAGTGGCGTCCGCCGGACCTTGTGATTCTCAAAACCATCGCCGACCAGATGGTGCTTGCCGTCAACAATGCCAAGCTGCGCAGTCTGATGAAGACGCTCGCCGTCACCGATGAAAAATCGGGCTTGCTGAAACGGGCTTCGTACATCGACGTGGTCACTGCTGAGGTCAAGCGTTCGTTGCAGCAAAGCCAGAGCATGACCGTCATGCTGCTCAAGTTCGGAAAGGCGGGGGCATTGATTCGCGAATTCGGCGAATCGGCCGTGGAGAGCATGATGCAGAACGTGGGACAGAGCGTTTGCGCGAATATCCGCCAGACGGATACTGCGGTTCGTTACGACAAGATCTCCATCGCCCTCATCCTCGGGGACACCAAAGATGCCAACGCTTTCTTCGTCGTGGAGAAGATTCGCAAGGTCATCGCCGATACCAAAATTCCCGGAACAGATCGCCCGGTAACGATGGGGGCAGGCATCGCAGGTGCTGTGATCCATAAGGAGTACGATCCGGTGGACATCGTCACTGAAGTGATTAACCGCGCGGAGCACGCCCTCGACAAAGCAACTGCCGAGAGTCCAAATGGCGCCCACACCGAACCGCCCGGCATCGAAACCGTAGCAGTGGCATAGGCCACTAACTCCCGTCTCTTGATACACTCAAAAGTTTGCTCCTTGCCGTTCCGACTGCACCGGGAGCATCTAATTTTCAGAGCGGGACTGTGTATTCATGCTTCAGACATCCGACATTGCAATCGTGAACGGTGCGCGCACGCCGATGGGGAGGTACTGCGGTAAGCTGCGCGACTTTACTGCCATGGAACTGGCCGCCATTGCCAGCCAGGAGGCGATCCGGCGCTCCGGCGTTGAGGCGGGAGAAATCGACCACGCCGTCTTCGGCAACGCACAGCAGACATCCGGTGACGCGATTTATGGAGCGCGCCATGTTGCGCTGCGCGCAGGACTGCCGGTCGAAGTTCCCGCGCTCACAGTGAACCGCCTATGCGGCTCAGGGATGCAATCGATTGTGAGCGCTGCCCAGATGATCCAGCTTGGCGAGTGCAAGATCGCGTTGGCCGGCGGCATGGAGTCCATGTCTCAGGCGCCTCACGTGATTCGCGGCGCACGTTGGGGATTCGGCCTGGGCGAAGGCAAGATGGAAGACTCGCTGATGGTTGCGCTCCTCGACAGTTACTGTGGGCTTTACATGGCGCAAACCGCGGAGAAGTACGCTGGGCAGCAAGGCATCACCCGCCAAGCGCAGGACGAATTCGCGCTGCGTTCACAACAGTGCGCGGCTGACGCGCAGAAGGCGTGCCGTCTAGGCGAAGAAATCGTGCCGGTTCCACTCAAGGATCGGCGCGGCAATCCCACAGGCGAGATGTTCGAAAAAGACGATCATCTGCGTCCGGAGAGCACGCTCGAAGGGCTGGCCAAGCTGAAGCCATCGTTCGGCAAAGAAGGAACTGTGACTGCGGGCAACGCCAGCGGCATCGTCGATGGCGGGGCAGCAGTCGTCCTCATGCCGGTTGCGGAAGCGCAGAAGCGCGGGCTTAAGCCGCTCGGACGGCTCATAAGCTGGGGAATCGCGGGAGTGGATCCTTCCATTATGGGAAGCGGGCCGGTGCCGGCCACACGGGCTGCGCTCAAGAAAGCCGGGCTCACTCTCGATGACATCGATTTGATTGAAGTCAACGAGGCCTTTGCCGCGCAGTATCTCGCGGTCGAAAAGGAACTCGGTCTCAATCGCGAGAAGACGAACGTGAATGGCGGCGCCATTGCGCTCGGGCATCCCTTGGGAGCCACTGGCACGAGGCTGGTGATTACGCTGCTTTATGAGCTCCGGCGTCGCAAGAAGAAGTACGGATTAGCTACCGCTTGTATTGGTGGCGGCCAAGGGATCGCCGTCATACTGGAATCGCTTCAATAATTGTCATTCCGAGCGTAGCGAGGAATCCCTACTGGACCCAGATTCTATCGGTTCAGTAGGGATTCCTCGCCGCGAACATCGTGCGGCTCGGAATGACAAAGAACTAAGGACACGAATGCAGATCAAGAATGTGGGAGTACTAGGCTGCGGGCTGATGGGTTCTGGTATTGCGCAGGTCGCCGCGCAGGCCGGCTGCAACGTCACCGTGCTCGAAGCCGAGCAGAAAGCGCTCGACAAAGGGTTCGCCGGAATTGACTCTTCGCTGGCGAAGTTTGTGGAGCGTGGACCAGAGAAAGGTGGCATCACTGCACAGCAGAAAGACGAGATCCGATCAAGGCTTAAGGGCACACAGAAGAAAGAGGATCTGGCGCAGTGCGACATTGTAGTTGAAGCCATCATCGAGAACATCGATGAGAAGAAGAAGATGTATGCAGCGCTCGATGCGATCGTCAAGCCTGACAGTATTTTTGCCACAAACACATCCTCTATCTCCGTTACGGAGCTAATGACCGCAACCAAGCGAGTGGATCGTTTTATCGGCCTGCATTTCTTCAATCCTGTTCCCATAATGAAATTAGTCGAAGTGGTACGCACGATTGCCACATCCGACCAGGTGATGGATACGGCGGTCGATTTCGGCAAGAAGCTGGGCAAGGTGCCGGTGCGTACGTCCGACAAGACTGGCTTCATCGTCAATCGGTTGCTGGTGCCCTATCTTCTTGACGCCATTCGCGCGTACGAGGAAGGCGTGGGCTCGATCCCAGACATCGACAATGCCATGAAGCTTGGCTGTGGTTATCCAATGGGGCCGTTCACTCTGCTCGATTTCGTGGGACTCGATACCACGTACTACATCACTCATGTGATGTATGAGGAATTCAAGGAACGTCGCTTTGCGTCTCCTCCGCTGCTCAAGCGGCTCGTTCTAGCTGGATGGTATGGAAAGAAAACAGGCAAAGGATTTTACGATTGGAGCGATCCAAAGAATCCGGCGCCTGTGAAGCTTTGACTCTCCCTGCGAGCTGAGCTATGCCGCCCCTTCGGGGCTCGCTCATTCGTCACGCAAACCCACGGCTTACGCGCGCGGGCCAAAAACATTCCGCCCTTTGGGCTGGTTTGTGACGACGGTTACACTCTTGGTCGAACAGTGATTTTCACTGCGCCAATCGTGACAACGTGAACTCGTCCGGTGAGCCGGCGAAGTATCTGTCGAGAGCTTCGTTGAAGATCTTTTCTCCTGGAGCAGCTTGCGCGAAAAGCGTCATGGAAGATCGGAATTTCAAATGGTCCGGGTAGCCGAAGATATCTTCGATTGCCCGACTCTGAATTGCATTCACCAGCTCCGTGCATTCCCTCAGTCGTGGTCCCAAAATGGGATGTTCGAAGTATGCCTCAGCCTCGTAGAGCGATCCGATCGAGAATCGCTGGGCAATTTCACTCTGTCCTAAGCCGCGAATTTGGGGGAAGATGAACCACATCCAGTGGGTCCGCTTGTGGCCTTCGCGCAGCTCTGACAGTACGCGCTGATAGACGGGCGCCTGCACTTCCACAAAACGCTGCAGATTGTAGCGATCGATTTCCATCGACGTTAAACATACGCAGAGAGTGCGTTATGTCTTGATCGATGGTAAACCTTCCAGGATTGTTACCAGTTCTCCGCCGGCGGCAAGACGTTCATCTACCTTCGCAAACGTTTCCGTGATGCTGGCGCGAATTTCAGGATTTGTTTTTAGAGCATCGAACAATTGTGCACACGCGGGATCGCGCTCGGCGATGGCTTTGTAGACGAGCCGTTCGGTATAGACGCGCTCGAACAGCGCCGCGATGCGTTGATTTGCTGTTAGTGCCGGCTTGGCAGGAGTCGGAGTCTCTTCCGGGATCTCTTGCAGTGATTCATCCGGTCGAAATGTCACACGGCCGCAGCCGTCACCGCGACACATCAATGCCACAAGCTGGAGAGCCTTGCTGCCATTTCCATTCGGAAGCATCTGCAGACGCACTGGGATCTTCTCCAGTTGGGTATTGCCGCAGGTGCACGTCACACTCTTGAGAGGCATTGGGGAGAACTCCTACTTAACGCCCTTCATATTCCTGACTTGGCTTGCTCTCTGCTCCCACTACATCGCGTCCCAGCTCACTGTCTGTGCCGAGCTCTTCGTGAACATGCTCGACGCGCACTCGGCGGGCGACTACATTCACCGAATCCATACGAAGGAAATGACCATTGTGCACAAGGGTATTAAAACGGAACCAATCTGTGCGATACATACGACCGGCGGCGAAGAACGTCGCGGAGGCGTCGATCACGCCTTCAAATTCGGATCCCGTCATTGTGAGCAGCCGTTTACTTACGTTCTCGCTCCACGAGGTGCCACCGATCAGAGGATCGTTCAGCACCCATCGCTCGAACGGAACTGACGTCGATAGGTTCCGAAATTGAACTACCTGGAGCAGCACGGATACTTTGGCGAGATTCGTGACCACAATCTCTACATCAGTAGCGGACAGCCTCCGCAGTTTTATGTGCAGCTCAGGAGACCACTCACGCTCGAACTCGGCGCGCGCGAGTGCAAGTCCTTTATCCGAGGCTTCGACCTGGCGCAGCGTCGCGCGGGCCAGCACCAAGCTGAGAATGCTCGTGACCACGGTGGCAACTACAGGAATGTAGTAGATGACCGAGGTAACCACGCCGCTGTGCTGCATGAGCCAAGACATAAGTTGCGCAAGCGTACCTGCATTCACAAAACGAAAGTAGATGCGTGTGGGGTGGTGGACTTTGGTAACGAAAACGGGCGGTCGGCTGTCGGCAATCGGCTTTCGGCTCAGACTTCGTACATGCGTGCAGCCAATCCGCAGCTGGTTCCAGGTTAGAAAATCGACACACCGCCGCTCGCGCACAGGTCCGCGTGCATTGGCGAAGCTTGATGAAGGATTGCTTAGAGCTTAGTAGCTCCGGTTCAGCGTCCCGGCCCGACGTTGTCACTGGAGTTGGGATCCCAAGTGAGTTCCACTCCGGAACCTTCTTTTACTTTTCCGGAGAGCCCGGTGCCTTCGTCAGGTGGAAGACCGGCAAGTTCGCGCTTGCGATTTTGGATTTCACGCAGCTCGCGCAGGATTTGTGCTTCGCGCTCCACGTACTGATATTCGTTAATCGTGCCTTCTTCCAGCTCGATTTGAAGATGCAGGAGTTGCTCCTTCAGCGGGGCGTCGTCGGTGTACTGCTCCTCGGCCACCTTGGCCAAAGTCCGCAGGATGGACTTGAAGCCGGTGAAGGGGAGCATGAGAAGATCGTCGACGAAGAGCATATGTTTTGAATCTCTGCTGTCACTTCGAGCTCTGCGAGGAATCCCTATGGACTCCAATGCTGCCGGGGATCAGCGAAGCACCTTCTAAGTTCGCAGGGATTCCTCACCGCCAAAGGCCGGCGGTTCGGAATGACAATCGGACAGCTTAGCTTGCCGTTCCTCTCTCCAATTTCAACCTGATATTCACAAAGTTATACGGAGGCCACGGCCCGGTGTACTTGAAATTCAGTCGGTCACCGAACTTTTGGGCGACGGCATTTACGGCTGCATCGAACTCCGGCTCCTTGTCTTTTTGGATGAGAAACGCGGCGTTCATGATCATCTTGTCGCCGATGACTTTGTTATCCCGCGAAGCTACGCAGACGGCACGAAGCCCATCGTAAATTTCTCGGACCACTTCAGCGGCACGCTCCGCGAGTGCTTTGTCAATCATGCGACCGAGCTGCATGCGAGCGAAGTAGGTCGACTGCAAATGCTTGCGCGTGAGCTCGTGCTGGAAGCGATGAATTTCTTCGTTTTCTCGCTTCAGTTCTTCAACGATGCGATCGCGATCCCATGTGACCTTAAGTCCGAATTCGAGCTTGTTTGCCATCTGCTTAAGCACATCTTTCAGCGACGGATAAATGCTCTTGAGTACCTCGCGGATGTCGTCGTCAGTGCGGAAGACCGTGCCGAAGCTCATGGGGATGATGGTGTTGTTCTTCATCACGGTTTCGATCACATGCTCGTGCGCGAGAGCGTTCTCGCGGGTGGGATCGAAGATGAAGACCGGCGTCTTGCTCACGACCGCAGCCACATCGCCATGATGCACGCTGTAAACGTTTTCACCGGCCCCGCCGATGCCAATTTTGCCGAAGCTGAGAGGATCGCGCGCTTCAATCACGCCATACACATATCTGCCCTCCTGCTGCTGTTGCAGGCGCGCGCTAGATGGCGCGGGACCTTCGACCGGCTCCAGGCTGTGAACTTCCTTTCGGGCTTCCTTCTTGCTTCGAATCGGCATGGGACTCGCCTTCTTCTTCGCTTTGCTTGGGCTCATACTCTTCCTTCAAAAGTTTGTCGATCGTGCCGAAGAACTCTTCTATGTCAATCGGCTTGTACAGAATCGCAATATTGTCTTTGCGCGCCTGCTCGGCTGTTTCTTTGCTCGCATAGCCAGTGAGGATTGCTGCGCGCGCCTTGGGATTCTTGCGGCGTCCCTGCTCGATCACCTCGAAACCGGTGTGCTCCTGCTCGAGCGAATAATCACAGAGCAGCAGATCGAAATCGCGCCGCTTGAGTGCGGCAAGCGCATCGACAGAGGAAAGCGCCGTCTCGACGTCATAGCCTTTCTTGGACAAGATGAGGCCGTAAGTGGTGAGCACGGCGCGCTCATCGTCGACTACGAGAATCGAGAATTTCTTATCTGTCGCCATTCCGTTTTCTTAATGTCATTCCGAGCGTATCCAGGAATCCCTACCACACGCATGCCGTTTCGTAGTAGTAGGGATTCCTCGCTAGGCTCGGAATGACAACAAACTGCTACCGTGCCGCCGGCAACTCGATCTTGAAGACCGTTCCCTTCCCTACCTTACTCCTCACGGAGATCTTTCCGCCGTGATTGCCGATGATGCCGCGCACGATCCAGAGGCCGAGGCCGGTGCCTTTCTCTCCCTTGGTTGTCACAAACGGCTCGAAGATACTCTTCTGCAAGTCTTTCGGAATTCCCGAACCGGTATCGGCTACAAGAATGCGAATGTTGCCCAGCGGAAACTCCTTACTGGTGCGTACATGACGCGTGCGTATCTGCAGGCGTCCACCGTCCGGCGTCGCATCTTTTGCGTTAATCACCAGATTCGAAAGCACCTGCCTCAACTGGTCGGCTGCAACCACCGCGTCGGGAATGTCGCGCAGCTTGGTTGCAACTTCAATGTTGTTCCGCTGTAACTGTCGATTCAGCAGCAGCAGCGTGTCCTCGATCAGCACGTTGATGTTGACCGGCTTCACCTGCTCATTGTTGCGGTAGAGTCCCAACATCTGGCGAACGATGCGGGCCACGCGCTCGGTTTCGGACTTCAGAATGTCGTATACAGGCTGAGCATCAGGACGGACGGAATCCGCGAGCAGGTAAATAGCGTTCTTGATCGCCTCCATCGGATTGTTGACTTCGTGAGCGATGGTGGCGGCAAGGCGCCCAGCAGCAGCGAACTTCTCGATTTCGAGCATTCGCCGCTCGACTCTCAATTGCTCAACGCGCCGCAGTGCAGTTAGATCGCGCAGTACAGTGACTGTGAACGCCACTTGTCCACGCTCGTCATAAATCTTTCCCGAGCGGGTGTCGTATTCGATCTCCTGGCGGCTGTTTGGATCGGAGAGCTTGATACTTCCGCTTTCTTTATCGGCGAATCCGAAGGTGAAAGCGGTAACGTATGCATCGAGTTGCGCCTGATTCTTAACACGAATGGTGTCGGGAATCCTCGTCGGAGTGATGCCTTCTTTTTCGCTCACCCCAAACAGGTTCTGTGCAAGAGGATCGAGCAGGACGGCTTTCGCCGAGCCGTCGCACACCACGATAGGATCGCCGACGCTTTCGATGATGACGTTCAGGCGATCGCGATCCTGCCGAACCAACTCTTCGGCAGCGCGCAGCTTTTCGTAGTTGGTGCGTAATTCCTGATCGGCGCGTCGCAGATCGGTCACGTCACGCATCACCGTAACCATGCCGAGCGGCATGCCGTCACGGCCGAAGGTCGGAGTACAGACGGCCTCGAAGAGCATCTCTTCGCCTTCAATGGCGTCAATGAGCGTGAGGTCACGAGAGGCTTCCACACCCGAGACCGCGACTGATGAGAGCGCCGCTGAGAACAGGAGGTTGTTCATCTCCACGGCTCGCGCCAGACCTTCGGTTAGCCCTTCGGCGATTGTGCTGTCTGGCACTTTGAAAAAGCGTTCGGCAGCGCGGTTTTGCACGATCACACGATAGTGATTGTCGGTGAGGATGACGGGATCGCTCATCGACTGCATGACGGTCTGCAGTTGGGCGATAGTCACGTCCATGTCCGTCATGCGGTTGTAGTAATGCTCAACTTTGAAGAGCCGCGAGAGATAGCGGTTCGCCATCTCGATCAGGTTGTTGAGCAGAACGATGTCGGGAGCCGCTTTCGTCGGCAGCTCGACGGCTACCAGCGCAGCATAGGCGCGCATGTTGCACGTGCCGCACACCTGACTCTCCAGGCTCATCTTGCGGCGACGCATGCAGTTATCGACAGCCAGACACTCACTGCGACGCTCGCGCTCCGCTTCCCAGCAAGGCGTGGTGTTGCTGTACAAAATCGGATGGCAGTAGAGCGACCGATGGTGAAGCGAGGAGTCCTTAACCACGCTCGGTCGCTGCGAGTGCAACACATCGACCACCGGATTCTCAGCGGCAAAGAGCGAACTGCGGAAGCGATCGAGATAGTTCTTTGAACAGTTCAGCGAGGCTGAGGGGAGGACTTCGCCGGTTTCAAAGTCCACAGCGACGATGAAGGTACGGTCAAAGCCAAGGCCGACGATCTCCTCGAGCAGAATCGGATAAACCTCTTCCGAGCGCTCCGCCTGCAGCAGACGCAGCGCCGCCGGAGCACGACGAGGCGAGCCATTTCGCTTGGCTGTCTCCGGCTTCTGCAGGCGAAGTTCGGGCGTTGCCATCATGGGCCCCTAGACGGCGAGGCTTATCGCCTGCCTCCACGACGTACCCGTGTAGGCCGTGTACTGGGAAGCTCTTCCTCCTCGGTGCCGAAGGTCTCTTCCGGCGCCCCGGCGATTTGCGGACGGCTAACAGTCGGCATGAGTCCGACTGCGTCGGCGTACTTGAGGTATGTATCGATAGAGGCGACGACGACGCGGGCTTCCACCGTGATCAAGTCAATGCCGACGAGCGAGATGCGCACCCACGCGTCGATGACGATGCCTTTGTCCAGAACGCGATCGAGAACGTCGATTAGACTTGATCCGCCAGATACTCTTTCAACAGCCATTTAAGGCCCTCCTGAATCTGTAAACCTGCTCTTATTTTCTGGTTCCTCTGGGCTTCGGACGAGTCGAACTCGGAGTCGCCGAACGCCGCTGTCCGCGAGCGCCTGCTGCGCGCGTTTGCGCCTGAGCCGGCAGAGGCTGGCTCTCTGGAGCCGCCGGCAGGCGATGTGTCAAATTAGGATCGAATTTCCACCAGTTCATTCCGATCTGCTCTGCTTTGTCGACCGAGCAGACCAGCAGACGAATGCGGACCGTCAGCAGCTCGACATTCGCGAGGGAGATGCGGATGTCGCCGGCGATGACCAGCCCTTTATCGAGAATGCGGTCCAGAATATCGACGAGATTGGTATTGCCGGATACGGTCGGGAAGCGTTCCATCCTGTAAGACGTTGACCTCTCTTTCAGCTCCTGGCTGCAGGCTAAAGCAAGAACCCCATTGCTCCTAGCCACCTGCTCTCATTGCGCCACGCACACAGCGTCGAAAACGCGGCGCTACAAAGGCCCTAAGCTTCAGGTTACCCTTTGTTGCGAACGACCGCACAAACGCAGTCTTACTCACGTACGGCTGCGCCTACTTCCCGAAGAGTCTAACGGAAAACGTGCCCGGACGGGTGCGGGGGAAGCATCCGTGAATACCGCATTAATCTGTACAGATTTCCAATATAACGCACAGTTCGATGCAGAACTGCGGAACAGAGTTGCTCTGCAAGATATTTGCTTGGTGCTCCGAGATTTCCTCAGCTCGACAGCAGTCTGTGAACGCCAAAGTGTGCCTGCTTGTGCCTCTTGAATAAAACGAACATTTAACAGAGATGTTCGCGCCTTTCGCGACGGGCTACCCGGCTCATTGACCCGACGTGCCGCTCCATTCCTCGTACCTGGAACCACTCCAGCCTGCCATCGCGCGTATTGCAACGAAGACGTCGCGTGGTAGTTTGTATGGGCCGTGAGTGCACCTCGGTTCGTCTGTCTCACCAACATCCCGACTCCTTATCGCATCTTTCAGTTCCTGCTGATGGACCGCGAACTGACGGCCAGGAATTGGGATTTTGAAGTCTGGTTCATGGCTCGGTCAGAGCCTGATCGAAGTTGGACGTTTCGCGAATCTGACTTCGGTTTCCCTCATCGCTTCCTGCGCGGACTGCACTGGAATCCCGCGAGGTCCTCCCGGCATTTCAACCTCGAAGTCATTCGGTGTCTCCGCCGCACACGACCTGATGTTTTGCTGGTTGCGGGATCCTGGACGCTGCCAACCGTCTGGCTTGCGACACTCAGCATGAAGACGAGGACAACAATCTTCTGGTCTGAATCGCATCTTGCATCGATTCAGCATCCGGGCCGAACTTCGACCCTGCTGCGCCGATTGGTCCTGGGACGATTCAAGGAATTCGCCGTTCCGGGAAAGCTGGCAAGGGAATACGTCGAAGAAAATGCAGGACGGGCACGCATTCACGATCTTCCCAATTTGGTCGATCCGGCGCTGTTTGGCGATCGCGTTAATGCGCTTCGACAAACAGTTCGACCGTGGGTTGAGCGTGATCACCGAACGCTGCTCCTCGTCGCGCGCCTTGCTCCAGAAAAAGGATTTCTCCAATTTCTTCGCGGTGTCCGACTGCTGAAAAAGGACGAACGCTCGCGATTGCATGTCGTCATTGCTGGAGATGGGCCGCAACGGCGGCTGGTGCAGGAACAGGCGCTTGATCTGGGCATTGTTCTTTCAGGACACAAGGCCGGCCAAGAGCTTCTGGATTTGTACGCCGAAGCAGATGGATTCTGTCTGCCGTCGCTGTCAGATCCAAATCCTTTGGCAGTAATCGAAGCCATTTGGGCTGGGTTGCCTTTACTGCTCTCTTCGCGAGTTGGAAATCATCCTGAATGCCTCGTTTCTGGAGAGAATGGATTTCTATTCGATCCGCTCGCGCCAGAATCTGTCGCAGGAGCGATCTCGCGATGGCTTTCGCTTCGTCCCGGGGAGTTGAGCCAATTCGGGAACCGTTCGCTGGAGATTGCCAAACAGAAGTTCAGTCCGGAAGCAGCTGTCCGTCAGTTCTTAGACCAGGTGCTTCCAACAGTGAGGGCGATCGGTGCTGCATTGGATCGAAAACTGACGCGCCACCAGGCGGCGGGATGATCAAAGAGCGGTGAGGAAACCATTGGTAGTTTATGGCGCAGGCGGTCACGGCAAAGTCGTGGCCGAGATTCTGCTGGCATCTCGGCAGCAAATCGCCGGGTTTATTGACGATAATCCAGCCCTAAGTGGCTCACATGTCCTCGGCTTTCCAGTATTCACCGCTGTATGGCTACAGCAAAATGCAGGCGCACAAATCGCTCTCGGGATCGGCGACAATTCACGGCGCGAACTCGTGGCGAATCAGGTCGCGAGCTTTGGCGGAAAGCTGATTGCAACGATTCATCCCAGCGCCATCGTCGCTCGCAGTGCTAGCGTCGGAGCGGGTGTGGTGATCATGCCAGGCGCCATCTTGAATCCGGAATGCCGCATCGGCGACGGAGCAGTTGTTAACTCCGGAGCTATCGTCGAACACGAAGTCTGTGTTGGCCGCTATGCGCATTTGGCTCCTCGCTGTGTGGTTGCAGGCGGAGTGCAAATCGGAGACTTTGCCCAGATTGGGATCGGCGCCGTCGTGCTTCCCGGTAAGCGTGTGGGCAATCACGCGGTGATTGGTGCGGGCGCGGTCGTCATTGATGACATTCCGGCCAACGTGGTCGCCTTTGGCGTACCTGCTCGAGTGCATTCGCAAAAATCGCACTCCAACTGAGCACGAATGCATTGCCCAGGACACACGATACGCATATCATCTCGTCTTCCTGTTGAATACATCGTCAAGCCGGACTGAGCTCAAGTGCATGTCTGCTATATCGCCGATGCCCGCAGTCCAATCGCGAAGAGCTGGATCTCGCACTTTGTCGAAAAGCAACATCAGGTCACAGTCATCAGCTCGTACCCGTGTCGCCACGACCAGATACCAGGAGCATCTATCGTTCAGTTCCCTCTGATATGGACTGAGTGGACGAGGCGTGGACTGAATGGACCGAGCTTGTCGAAGCGAGCGGCAATACCAGTGCCTGCTCTGCCGGCAAGCTGGACGGTGCCGCTGCGAGCATGGTCTGCTCCGTTGAGCATACGCGCGCGATCCACTTCTCTTAATCGACTCATCTCTGAGCTCAAGCCTGATCTAGTGCACGCGATGCGCTTGCCCTACGAAGGACTGTTTGCTGGGGCTTCCTTCATATCGCCTCCTCTGCTGATTTCGGTTTGGGGAAATGATCTGACGTTATTTGCTAAAGGTTATCCACGCCTCGGCAAACTTACCCGCGATGCTCTGCAACGTGCAGACGGGCTGCACTGCGATTGCGAACGCGATCGCAAACTCGCGCTGGCGCACGGATTTTCGGAGCAGAAGCCAAGTGCGGTCTTGCCCGGTAACGGCGGGCTCGATTGCGACTTCTATTTCAATCTGCAGCCAGATCCCTGCGTTCTAAGCGACTTCGGGATCCCGAGCGGAAGACCATTGGTGATTAATCCTCGCGGCATTCGTGCTTACGTGCGGAATGACGTTTTCTTTAAAGCCATTCCTCTCGTGCTCGAACAAATACCAGGTGCTTTCTTTCTCGCTCCTGGGACACGTGGAAATAACGCTACTCAGCGGTGGGTAAGGAGAATGGGAATCTCTGAATCCGTGTTGCTGCTTCCCGTTTTGGAAAGACAGGATCTCGCCCGGCTATTTGCCGCGTCCGATGTAATGGTCAGTCCCAGTTCTCACGATGGCACCCCGAATTCGTTACTCGAAGCAATGGCATGCGGATGTTTTCCGGTAGCGGGGCGCCTGGAGTCGATTAGAGAATGGATCGCCGACGAGGACAACGGGCTCTTTTGCGACGAGACAGATGCCAGGTCACTCGCGGCCGGCGTGATCCGGGCTCTGAGCAATGCAAGCTTGAGAGTACGTGCCTCACAAATTAATCGGGAATTGATTCGGGCAAGAGCCGAAAGGGCCAACGTAATGTCGCGCGCGGAACAGCTTTACGACACGGTTGTGCATGGGCGCCACAGAAATCGTTTTCAACATTGGACTCGGAATTCAGAATTACAGAGTTGATTATTCCACCTGCTACGAGCCGTGCTCTTCCACGATAGTTTTTGTAGTGCCAGAACCGATCCCTGTGGGCATCGGAAAAACTTGCTTTAGGATTTCAACGAACCGTTGAGCCTGATGCGTTCGGCTGAAGTTTTGCTCCACGTGACTTCTTGCCTTTGCTCCCATTTCGGCACAAAGAGAGGACGAGTTGCGAAGATGCAGGATGGCTTGACCAAGCGCCTCGCCATCGCCTGGAGCCACACAGAGACCTCCTCCGCAGTTTTTGATCACCTCTTGAATGGGGCCTTTCACGGCTAGAACGGTTGGCCGGCCCGCGGCCATATAGTCGAATACTTTGTTTGGAAACGTGACTTGCAAAGCGGGAGCGGGTGCCAGTGTCGCAACGCATACGTCCGCGGCCGCCAGGACCTCAGGCATTTGTTCTTTCGGCTGCGCGGTCACAAATAGCAGGTTCGGAAGCTTCATGGCTTTTGCTTGGCGACGCAATTGCGTTTCATGTTTTCCGCTGCCGACAATCACAAACTTGATTCCGATTTGGTCGCGCAATCGATTCGCAGCCTCGAGGAGAATTTCAACGCCATTTGCCAGGCCGAGTGCACCGGCATAGATCACGACGAAGTCATCGATCAGACCATGGGCTCTTCTGAAACTCTCGCCGAACCTTTCGGGCTGGAACATAGATACATCTGCGCCGTTGGGAACAATCGTGATTTTGAATTTCGCCACACCTCGAGCTTGCAGATACGTCTCAAACGCTGGCGAGTTCACAATAATGCTCACCGCGGCGTTGTAGAGCATCTTCTCCACTAATCGAGTCACACGAACTAGGAGAGAACTCCGCAGCACGCCGAGCGCAATTGCAAATTCCGGCCACAGATCCCGCACCTCCAAGACAAACGGACACCTGCGGACGGCGGCGATGATCGACGCAGTCACGGCTTGGAACAGCGGCGGCGAAGTGCCGAGAACTACATCCTGCGACCCAGCACGCAGAGCGACGAAGAAAGAACTAACAGCAAAGCTGAGAAAAGAACAAATGCGCGTAGAGTAATTGCCATGCAGGCCGCTCAGCGCCGGAGCGAAGCGGATATGGAATCCTGAAGGATAGGAATGCTCGGCCTTCACACCGCCGGTCAGATAATTGTATTGGCTCGTCACGATCGTGATTTCATGCCCGAGCGCTACAAGTTCCTTCGCAATCTCATAGTGACGCGTGCCGCCTGGGTCATTCGGCCCGCAGAAGGCCTGGTGGATGAGCAGAATACGCATCAGAGGACCGGCTGCTCCAGCCTGCGTTGACGCACGCGCGGAGTTTGAACAATCGGAGCTGATCGAACGCTGTGGGAACGGAATAGAAGGTGCAACAGAACAATCACGGTAAGCGGCATCATGTTGATGACCACAAACACGAATAGCGAAATCAACCCGTCTCGATACACCTGAATCAGATTGCACGCAATCAGAAGGTACGCAAATCGCGCAAGCGTGAAATAACTCCTCCGGTAAGCAGCATGAAAGGCGGTTCCAAGGCCGTATGCAACAAGAAACGAAAGCAGAATTACTCCCGGATACCAGAAGTTCACATAGAATTCGCCGAGCATGGTGACGACCATTCCATCTGCCGCGATAGGTCGTCCTGGACTTGAGATCTCCTTTTCGAAATCTGCCAAGCCCGGCTTTCCCGGCCACCATTCTCGTGGCATCGCAACCGTGAGAATCCCTGCGTAAGTTTTTCCGAGAAACAGCTTCCCGTGCTGGTCGGCGAGAGTGAGCGCACTCGCGAACTGGTCGAGAATCATTTCGTCGGGATGAGTTCCGCGAAGCGCGTCCGTAATCTCGCGTTCGGCGGCCCGCCAGAGTGCTGCAGGTTCGGCTCCAGACTGTAAACCTTCTCCAATTCCCTTCATGGGAAAGAACAGGACCGCACAGCCGAGCAGCGCAGTGGTCGTCTTTAGCGAGGGCCATCGCTTGCCTCGCCGATCGGCATAGATCTGCACCAGCAGAATCGCGGGAATCAGCAGCCGAAAACGAAAGTTGCCTTGATACGCAGCCAATGCGAGATAAGCTGCGAAAGGCGCGATGAGTACCAATCTGAAGCCGTAAAAGTAAATCAACGCGAGAAGGCCGAGTCCCCCCCACGATTGGGCGACTACAGTCCAGTTTGAGCCTGCCCAGTTCGTCGCAAATTGTGGAGCGTCAAACCCAGGAACTTTGCTCGATAACAAAAGAACTATGGCGCCAATGGGCATAACAAACGCGACAACCAGATGAATGACGTCCCGCCTGAGCACCATCGCTTCGAAGTCAGATCGGGATTCACCACTTGCTGAATCTCGGTTCGCTGCAAGGATCCACGCGCAAGTCATTGCGATAAGAGCGGCATCTGCGAGAACTACCGCGCGAGAGATTTCATGTGAACTCACGGGATCTCCTCCCGGCCAGGAGAACAGGGTAGGCGCACCGCTGAGAATGGCGATAGTGCGTGCGGAAACAAACCACCCATGAAAAATGAGATACGACGTAGCCGGATGCGTCACTGATAGTCGCGCGAAGGCGAAGAGGGCGACGACACAAAATACCCAGACCGACAGGTCCAGCAAGACCGTATTCAAGAGCGAGAGCGGCAAGCGAATGGCGAATAAAAAGCGCCGGGCAGAATAACACAGCGGGTTCTCACAACGTAAGTTGTTGAATTTAGGCTTCGACCAACTCTGCCGTTTAAAGCAAGACACGAAAGGTCATTGGCCAAAATTCACCTACTGATGCAAATTGTTGTTACTAAAGAGAGAACCAGATAAATACCCAGTTGCATCTTAGGTACAATCCAGAGAAGCTGTAGCTGAACTCTGGAGAACTCAGGGACCCTAGGGACAAATGCGCCGTTTCTATCTCATTCTGCTGTCGGCCATCGTTGCGGTGTCGGCCCAGGCTAGCGTACACAATGTGCCGCGCCGGACGACCACGCGTCACCTCTCCTCTTCGCACCGTCATCGTCGCCACGCGCATCTGCGCCGCCTCCGCTACTACGGACCGCCGGTTGCTCCGGAGTTGCGTGGATCGCGCGACTCGCTGCTCAAACAGAATCTTGAAATCGATCAGGCTGGGCTGCAGCGCATCGAAGATGACGACCAATTGCAGCAGCTCGAAGAGCGCGGCGTGCTGATTCGTCTCGAAGATACGCAATACGTGATGATCAGTCCTTCTTTGAAGGACAAGCGTCGATACGCGCGGCCTTGGACGGCGCAGTTCGTCGATGACATGGGGCGTGAGTTCTACGAGAAGTTTCACAGACCGATCGAGGTCAACTCGGCCGTGCGCACTGTCGAACAGCAGCGCAAGTTGATGCGACATAACCACAACGCCGCGCCAGCCGAAGGCGAAGTGGCGTCCTCTCACCTTGCCGGCACTACGGTTGACATCGCCAAGCGCGGACTCACGCGCAAGCAGCACAAGTGGATCGCCGACTATCTTGCAAATCTGAAACAGCAGGATGTGATCGAGCCGGAAGAGGAGCGCCGTCAGGCTTGCTTCCACGTGATGGTGTCGCAACGCTATCCGTACCCCGTAGCGATTCAGACCAAGGCAGTGGTTGCTCCAGAGGCGGCGCCAGAACCTCCAGTGCTTCCGCCGCTTCCTCCGCAACAATAGCTCTGCATAGAAAATTCCGTCGTGTAGAATCCGAAAAGGCCGCGTAAGCGGCCTTTCATTTCTATTTCTATCGAGGATTCACAAACGACGATGCTGCCACGGATTTTGCTGTGCGCGGTGGTTAGCCTCTTTACTTCGTCTTCATTCCTTATGGCTCAAGCAAAACCGTCAAAAAAGACGGGCAAGTCTTCTTTAGCACGACAAATTCACAATTCAGCTCTCATTATCGATACCCACGCCGATACAACGCAGCGGCTGCTCGATGAAAACTTCGACATGGCGAATCCCCCCGCCGGCGATACCGGCAATCTGGATTTCGCGAAAGCCAAGGCGGGAAATCTCGGAGCAGAGTTTTTCTCGATTTGGGTCGAGCCCACGCAGTTCAAGGGACAATACGCCCACCGCACGCTTGATCTCATCGACGCCGTGTATCAGCAGGCGGCGAAGCATCCGGACAAGATGGTGATGGTGTTCACCACGACCGGTCTCGAGTTCGCGCACCGAGAGCACAAACTCGCTGCCCTCATGGGCATTGAAGGCGGCCACTCGATCGAGAATGACATTCGTCTCCTGCGCGACTACTACCATCTAGGCGTCCGCTACATGACGCTCACCTGGTCGAACACGAACGAATGGGCTGACTCATCGGGTGATATCGATGATCCTTCAGTTCAACACCACAATGGGTTGACCGACTTCGGAAAACAGGTCGTGCAGGAGATGAACCGCCTCGGCATGATCGTCGATATTTCGCATGTTTCAGATAAGACTTTTTACGACACGCTGCTTGTGAGCCGCGCTCCGGTGATCGCGTCACACTCGTCCGCACGCGCACTGACGAACCATCCACGGAACATGACCGATGACATGCTCCGAGCCATTGCGGGCAAGGGCGGCGTGGTGATGGTCAACTACTACTCTGCGTTCGTCGATGAAAATTGGCGGAAGGCCTACGAAGCTCAGGCAAAAGATCGCAAGGCTGCGATCGACGCCGTTGCTGACAAATACAAAGACGCCGATCCGGTCACGCGATATCGCGAGACTGACAAAGTGGCAAAAGAGTGGGCAGCGAAGATCCCACGGCCGCCGTTTGACGACATCATCGATCACATCGACCATGTCGCCAAGGTTGCCGGAATCGATCACGTGGGACTCGGCTCGGATTTCGACGGTACGCCATCCATGCCTGAAGGGATGGATTCGGCGGCAGATCTGCCCAAGATCACTGAAGGCTTGTTGAAGCGAGGATACACTGGCACGCAGATTCGGAAAATTCTTGGCGGCAATTTTATGCGAGTTTTTCGTCAAGTTGAACAGGTCAGCAAGCAAATGCGTGCTGAGCAGTCACGGCAGCGTCCATCCGTC
>DATEKE010000355.1:0-8672 GCA_035277605.1 Terriglobales bacterium
CTCGCCCAAACTGGATTTGCGCTCGGCTCGAAGTCGTTCGATGCCGGCGCGTATGCGTTTGGCCGAAAGAAGGATGTCGGCAGCGTCGCGCTCCTCGTTTACAACATGGGCGGAGATCAGCTTGCACAGATCACAACTGCGAAGCAGGAGAATCTACGTCCGGTGAAGCCGCTGCAAATCATTGTTGCTGACGATGGCTCGGCGCGACTTTATGTCGGCCCCTACTACATCGCGCTCGCAGGCAAGTAAATGGCTGCTCCGCTGGCCAAAGCCCATTCCGCAATCTGGCGTGCCGGCTTGCTGGGCCTTGCTGTTACCTTGAGTGCTGTCGTGGCCTATTCGTGGTACGTGACGCAGCAGATCGCAGGCCTTCGCGAGCTGCAAACCTCCATTACGGAGCGCAATCGCAAAGACTCACTGCAGTTGCTGCGCATTCAGAACAACCTTAACGATGCCGCGCTCAGCATGCGAGACATGCTCGACAATCCCGAGCACTACCCGCTTGCGGCATTTCAGCCACAATTCCAGCGAATCCGCACCGATCTAAAAGATGCCTTGCAGCGCGAACAGGAGCTAGCTGTCGCAACGCGCACTCCGGCGCAACGCCAGTATTTGAGTGACTCTGTTTCCCAATTCTGGAATGCGATGGATGACATGTTCGTGCAGGCCCGCCAAGGTAACGAACGCCAGGCACGAGAGGAAATCCTCACGTCGCTCCAGCCGCGCCAGGCTGCTCTGAGCAACGCAGTTGCGCGGTTTCTCGTCGCGAACAACGAAAGCGAGCAGCAGGCGCAGCAGCGGGTTACATCCATCTACGATCGCGTCCAGCGCCAGGCCTATATCTTTCTTATCGCGACGCTCGCGGCGATCGTGCTCACCAGCGCACTGATCATCCGCTCCAATCGCGGCTTGTTCCGTCAGCTCGCGATAGTCTCGCAGCAGCGGGGCGAGCTCGCTCAGAAGCTGATCTCAACGCAGGAGTCCACTCTGAGCTATGTCTCGCGCGAACTGCATGACGAGTTTGGGCAGATCCTCACCGCGCTGGGAGCGATGCTCACGCGAGCGGAAAAACGCAATCCCGATTCAGAACTGAACGAAAATCTCCGCGAAATCCGCGAGGTCGCGCAATCGGCGCTAGACAAAACCCGAACGCTTTCCCAGGCATTGCATCCAGTCATGCTTGACGAGTCGGGACTCGAGCAGAGTCTCGACTGGTATCTGCCCACTATCGAGCGGCAGACTGGGATCGATATCTCATACGAAAAATCTGGAACACCCTTCGACGTGCCGCGTAGCGCAGGTGTTCACATTTATCGCGTAGTGCAGGAAGCATTGAACAACATCAACCGTCACTCCGGAGCGCCGCGGGCGTGGGTGCGCCTGCGTTATTTAGCCGATACGCTGGAGATTGAAATTGAAGATCACGGGCGCGGTCTCCCGACGACGTCAAACGGCTCGCGAGGAATCGGCCTGGTAGGAATGCGCGAACGCGCGCAACTGATCGGGGCAGAATTGAAGTTCAGCCAACCTGCGGAAGGAGGCACGTTGGTACGACTGCGTGTACCACGGGGAGTAGAGAGGGCGGAGGCAGGAACAAAGCAAGAGGTACGCGATAGGCAGTAGGCAACAAGCAGCAAAAAAAAGAGCAATTAGCTGGCGCCGGTGCTCCCCAGCGGTTCTTAGCCTATTGCCTGTGGCGAATGCAACACCAACATTCCCGAATGCCTAAGAACAAAATTTCCGTCCTGCTAGTCGATGATCACAGCCTGGTGCGTCGCGGATTTCGCCGTATGCTCGAAGACGAGAGCGACATTCACGTCGCTGGTGAGGCGAGCAGCGGCGCCGAAGCTGTGGAATTGGCGCGCAAGCTTAGGCCTCAAGTGATTCTCATGGACTGCGCGCTACAGGGCGAAAGCGGGATCAATGTAACGCGAACCATTATGGGATCTCTTCCTGAAACCGCAGTGCTCATGCTCAGCATGCATTCCGAAGAGACGCTGGTGCGGCAGTCATTTGAAGCCGGCGCGCGGGGCTACATCCTGAAAAACGCGTCTGACCTCGATCTTGCCGCTGCGATTCGCCGTGTGCTGGAAGGCGATATCGTGCTCGACGCGCAACTTAAACGCGCCGAAAACCTCAGAGGCGAGCGCACTGCAGGGTTAACCGCGCGTGAACTCGAAGTTCTTCAGCTCATCGCCATGGGTAAGTCGAATAAAGAAATTGCGAGCGAGCTGGACGTAAGCGTGAACACCGTCGCTGTCCATCGCGCCAACATTATGAACGCGCTGGGGCTGCACAAGACGGCGGAGCTCGTGGTATACGCGATTCGGAATGGGCTAGTGAATTTGCCGTGAGTGCAGTCGAGACTCATGAGCGACTCCCAATCGCCAGCTTGAGCGCGGAAACGCAGTCCCTCACTCTCGAATGTAAGCTGCCGGCGTAATTATTTTGATGGCCTTGAATTGCTTAAGGCTTAAATCGCGGTCTCCGGTAATAATTGAATGCGCATTCCCGTTGATTGCTAGTTCGAGGATTTTGTCATCATCCGGATCGCGACAAATGCGGACTCGTCGGACGATCAGGATCATATGGATGAGTCGAACCAGCAATCGAAAAAACTGCTGTCGCTCTTCTACACTGACGTGCGGGTCGAACTTCGGGCGGGACAAGACATCCGCCAATTCGCTCTAACGCTCATCCAAAAGCGCTTTAAAATTTAGCGTCAGTTAAACCGCGTTCGGCTGCGCGGGCAGCTATGCGGTCGCAAAAGCTCTGAAATCCCGCTGCATTTCTGTCGCGCAGTCTTTCGTACTCCTCAGCCGATAGCAGGACGGCAATTTCCTGATCTTTACGCCGGATGCCAATGGGCTCTCTTTGTGCAGCGTCAAGCAAAGAAGCGAAATCTTGTTTGGCGTCAGTGTCGGAGACGTATTTCATTTACCTATTATCCTAAACAACGTGCGAGGTTATCGGGTGTAACTATCTCCCGTAGGTTGCAGCACCGGTTCTGGGTGTCCCTGCTGGACTTTGCTGTGGTGGCGGCTATATGCGAAGTAGATGATGAGGCCGATCACCAGCCATACAACGAGCCGAATCCACGTGGCATTCTTCAGGCTGTACATCATGTACGCCGAAGTGATGATTCCCATAATGGGTGTAAACGGCACCCACGGAGTCACAAACGCGCGCTTCACCGGAGTTCCGCGGCGGCGCAGCACCCAGATACCAGAACAGACGATGATGAACGCAAGCAGCGTGCCGATCGAGACCATCTCGCCCAACACGTTGATGGGCGTGAGAGCTCCGGCGAGCGCTACGCAAATGCCGACAAAAATTGTGGAGAGATACGGCGTACGGAATTTAGGATGAACTTTGCTCGCCCATGCAGGCAGCAGGCCGTCGCGGGACATGGAGAAGAAGACGCGCGATTGCCCGAGCAACATCACGACCATCGTGCTGCTGAGCCCGCAGATGGCGCCAATCTTCACCAGCATGCTGCCCCATCTCACGCCGGTTACGTCGATGCCGATCGCGATGGGATCGGGAACGTCAAGGTTCGTGTACTTCACCAGTCCTGTCAGAACAAGCGCAACAAGGATATAGAGGATCGTACAGATCACGAGAGAGCCTAGAATCCCGATCGGCATGTCGCGTGCCGGGTTCTTCGCCTCCTGAGCTGCGGTTGATACGGCGTCAAATCCGATGTACGCGAAGAAGATGATGCCGGCTGCAGTGGCTATTCCTGAAATTCCGAAGTCTCCGTAATGCCCGGTGTTCTTCGGCAGGAAGGGAGTCCAGTTCGCGATTGTCTCTGCGCGATGCGCGAATAAATAGGATGCTCCGAGTCCAAGGAAGACGAGGAGTACGGCAACTTTGATAATCACAATGAGTGAATTGAAGTTAGCCGATTCCTTGATTCCGATTACGAGAATGACGGTGACAATCGCAATCCCGATAAATCCGAAGAGATTGAAAGAAGAAGTGGTAGTGGGCAGGGTGGCGGGATCGATGTGCTCAAGGTTGAGCTTCATGATGATGCCGGCCAACCGCTCCCAATGTCCGTGATACAGAACGAATGGCGTGCCCGGCGCTCCGGCAAGAGTGGGGCTCACGCGAATTCCGAGATCACCGAGAAAACTGAGTACGTATCCGCTCCAGCCGCTGGCAACGGTGGCTGCTCCGAGCGCGTACTCGAGAATCAGATCCCAGCCGATGATCCATGCGATGAACTCGCCCAGAGTCGCATAGCCGTAGGTATAGGCTGATCCCGCAACCGGAATCATCGAGGCAAATTCGGCATAGCAAAGGCCGGCAAAAACGCAGGCAACGGCCGCCAGGATGAATGAAAGGACAATGGCAGGGCCGGCATTCTCCGCCGACGCCGTGCCCGTAAGCACGAAGATGCCGGTCCCGATGATGGCCCCGATTCCAAGCGAAATAAGGTTCGTGGGACCAAGCGCGCGCCGCAGACTGTGCTCGCCGGTTTCTTCCGCCTCCTGCATGATGATGTTCAGAGGCTTTTTTGCCATTAAATCAGGCATTCATTGTTCTCCTGTGTTTGCGATTTCAGCCTGCTTGACTCTGTAGTTCGGAAGATTTCGCGCGCGTACTCTGCCGCGACCAGAACAGGTACACGGGAATTCCCAGCAGCACGATGATCAGTCCGGGCCAAGTATATTGCGGCTTGTAGCGCAACAGCACGATCTCGATAAATATTGCCATCAATATATAGATTGCGGGCAAAACAGGATAGCCAAAGGCGCGATAGGGACGAGGCGCATCGGGCTGAGTCCGACGTAGCACGAACAGGCCGCCGATGGTGAGGATATAGAAGGCAATCTGGGCGAACATTGTCAGATCAAGCAGTTGGCCGTATGTGCCGGAGAGGCACAGAATGCATGTCCACACGGTCTGCGCGACCAGTGAAACTGCCGGTGTTTTGTATCGCGGGTGCAGGTCGCCGATCGAGCGGAAGAACAGTCCATCCTTCGACATCGCGTAATAGATTCGCGCTCCCGCGAGAATCAGTCCGTTGTTGCAGCCGAAGGTCGAGATGAGTATGGCGATGGCCATCAGCGCAGCTCCCGACGCACCGAAGGCTTGTTGCATGACTGCGGTGCCGACGCGATCGTCGGCAGCGTACTGTATGCCGCGAGCCAGAATCGTAGTGCCGTGCGGATCGCCATGCAGCGGCAGCACCATCAGGTAAACGAAGTTGGCGGCGATGTAGAGCAGGATCACGATGCTCGTCCCCAGAGCCAACGAAAGGGGAATATTGCGCCGCGGATTTTCCACTTCCGCAGCTGTGAACGTGACGCCATTCCATGCGTCGGCGGAGAACAATGATCCGACCTGCGCAACCGCGATGATCGTCAACAATCCGACAAACGCAGTCGGCCCACCTATGCCCACCTGAACAGGATGCAGCGTATGAAACGAGGCGTTCTGCCAGAAGTGTCCGAAGTTCTGGCGAATGGCTTCAGAGTTTCGTCCGAGTGCCGCACCGATCAGCACCAGACCAAGCAGCGCAGCTGTCTTGGAAAAAGTGAAAATGTTCTGCACGATCGCGCCGCTGCGCACACCCAGGACGTTCACTCCGGTGAGAAGCAGGATTGTGGCGATGGCAACCAGGTTCTGGCGATTCAGGCCGACATCCATATTGCCGAGTGCAAGCGGCCCAACGACCCATTTCGGAACATGGCCGATATGCCAGATCCATTTGTCGGCGGAGATCACGGGAAAAAGCACGCCGAGAAATTTTCCGAACGCAACGCCCACGGCAGCGATGGTTCCCGTCTGGATTACCGTGAACATCGACCATCCGTAGAGAAATCCCCAAAGCGGCCCAAGCGACTCGCGCAGGAAGACATACTGTCCGCCGGCCCTTGGCATCATCGCGGCCAGTTCGCCATAAGTCAGCGCGCCGACGATGGTCATGAATCCAGTCACGGCCCAAGCCAGAATCAGAAGTGCGGGCGACTCGACCAAACGCGCGATGTCGGCCGATACGATGAAGATTCCGGAACCGATCATGGAGCCAATTACAAGAGAGGTCGCGCTGGTGAGATTAATTCCCTTGACGAAGTCAGTGGATTCGCGGACGGGTACGCGAATCTGGGTCTGGGTGGTCACTGCCTGATAGTTTTACCTCATTTTCTGCAGGAAAGCCGCTGTTCTTTTGCGCGGATCGGGCAGCAGATCGCTGATAACTGCTACTGAATCTGCGCCGGCATCGATGACTGCGCGGCAGTTTTCAAGTGTGATTCCGCCGATCGCTACTAGCAGCTTGTGTGTAAAAGCTCGCGCCCGCTTTACGCCTTCGAGACCGATTACCGGATCAGGATTGTCTTTCGACGTGGTACTGAACACCGGTCCAATGGCGACGTAATCTGCGGAGGATTCATCGCCCGCTTTGACTTGCTCGAAATTGTGAGTGGAGACCCCGAGAATGCGCTTAGATCCAACGATTCTGCGTGCAGCCTCCGAAGGAAGGTCGTCCTGCCCCACATGAACGCCGTTCATGCCGGCAGCCACGCAAAGATCGGCGCGATCGTTCAGGATCAACCGAACGTTCTCAGGAAGAACGCGCCGCAACTCGCGAGCAAGCCGAAGAATTTCGCGCGACGAGGCATGCTTCTCGCGCACTTGAATCAGTGTCGCTCCACCGGCCGCAAGCTCGGTCGCAAAGTCCAAGACTTCCTGCATTCCGCCGTTTCCAATACGGGAAGGGACCAAAATGGGATAAAGCCGCGGGATGGAAATTCGGTCGAGGACAGTCAAGCCGCGATACCCGCTTCAGTCAAACAAATCTTCCTTCCACAGCTTGTGCCCTCCTACGGATGTATGGAACGCCCAGAGAGCAAGCGCCAAGACTCCTGCGTATCCGAAGATCACCGCGCCGATAAACCAGCTCGAGAAATCCGAGGTCATAGGAAGATTGAGCAAAAGATCGCTAACAAAAAATCCTGAGACCAGTGCGATCAATCCGAAGCGCACCATCACGAAAGCTGCAGTTCCGTAGATCAGGGTAAGCGTCGGAATCAAAACGGCCAGGTGCTGTCCTCCGAGGCTTTTGTAGAACACCCAAATCCCCACGAACACGATTGCCGACAACCATCGCTTGCGAAGCAGGACGCGCAAAAGAAAGAGGACGAAGAAAAAGATGAGCGTGCCCTGAAACTCCCAGAGAACGCGGACCAAATAATTGCCGACAACTTCGCGCGTACTGAGTAGGAAGGAGAGGTCACCCCAGACGGGAGAATCGCCAAGGCGGAGCAAGATCGATCCATATGTATAGAGAATCAGACTAATGGCCAGGCCCTCAACGATGCCGAAGAGGACGTCCTTGCCCACGAGTGGATCGCGCCAGCGGCCATGCAGTAGTCGTGTCCAGGAGATGATCGTCTGCGGCCAGTGCCGCCTGACATACGGTTCGAGCGCGAGGTACAGAATGGCGACCGTTGTGCTCAGAAACAGGGCTCCGCAAATGGCCAGGAGCAATAGGCCAAAACTCCCAACGCCGGCAACAAAGTGTGCTCGTAAAACCCAAACCAGCATGTCCACGACGAAATAAAAGATTCCGATTCGCCAGGCGGCGCTCAGGTCACCACGTTCCTTTTGCGTGTTGCGATAGGCCAACCATGCAGAGGCGAACAGGATGATGCCTCCAAGGGTAGCGACGAAAATCCCTGAAGCTTTATCGGAGGACTTTTCTTCGCGTACCTGCCGATTCGGTTCGTTCCATGGCCCAATCAAACTGAAAAATACTGGGCGTCCTCCCAGGGCAGCGGCTTCTACTCGAAGCGGAAGACCACTGCCCGGCCACGATCCGGTCCAGGCCAGGCGCGTGTCAGCGCTCGCCAGCGAGTTCCATAGCGGTGCTGCCGCCTGGAACTGCGACAGATCCAGTCCGGCCAAAGCAAAGGCGGGCCTCCAATCCACAGCTTTCGGAACCACAGGGGCATCTTGTTTTTGCGGAGGAATCGCCCCGAAGCTCAGCAGCCTGCCCTGTGGATCCAATTCCACTTGGAGCATTCCCGAAATGATATTTGGCGGATCGTCGGGGCCAATCAGACCCGGATTCAAGCTGAAGCTGTCCCTGAATTCCGTAACCAACATCGGCTGCGGACTCGAGCGGTACCAATAGTGAATCAGTGGAGGCGATTGCGAGAGAACCTTGTTCCAATCAGGACGGGCATTCTGAGCTTTGACGTATTGGAGGAAACTGTCGGCCTCCCAGAAGCCCCAGCCGCTATCTGCCGCTGGTTGCGTGTAACCGAGTTGATTCGCAACCTCCTGCGCCTTGTGCGTCAACACGTCCGGAGGCAGATCCATGTGCATTTTTGGGAACACGCTCACGCGGACTCCGATCCAGAAACATGCAGCGAGAGCGAGCACGATTCCCACGATGCATGGAACAGCAATCCGCGGCGCCAGTCCTTCCACCTCGCCAGCCGCCGCAACCATTTGGGGCGAAGGCGTCTCGCCAGCCGCGAGAGCCGCAGCCAGTGGATCTCCACCCGGAAGCGCTGCAGCTACCGCGAGCACAGAAGCAGGACGCATGGCTGGATCAGGCTCCAGGCAGCGAAGGATGACGCGTTCCACTCCAGGATCGAGGTCGCGCACCAGCGTGGAAGGGTTGGTAGGCGAAGGAGATTCCGCACGCGTGCGCA
>DATEKE010000356.1:0-2616 GCA_035277605.1 Terriglobales bacterium
CGGGAAGCACATTGAGGAAGTGCGGACGGCTGAAGTCCTGAATCGGAGAGTTCGCGTCGGGATGGCGCAACATGCTCTTCGGTGTGAACACGACCAGCGGTTTACGCCACGGACGCAGCGCCTGCCGCCGCAACAGATGGAGGTACTGCGCGGCAGTCGAGGGCTGGCAAATCTGCATGTTGTCGCGCGCCGCCAGCTGCAGATAGCGCTCCAAGCGCGCGCTGGAGTGCTCCGGACCTTGTCCTTCGTAGCCGTGAGGAAGAAGCATTACCAGTCCGCTGAGCAGTCCCCATTTGTCTTCTGCCGACGAGATGAATTGATCGATGATGATCTGCGCGCCGTTGGCGAAGTCGCCGAACTGCGCTTCCCAGAGGACCAGTGACTCGGGATAGTCGCGGCTATAGCCGTATTCGAATCCGAGGACGCCGGCTTCGGAAAGAATCGAGTTATAGACCTCGTACTTCGCTTGCCCAGTCTGAATATGATTCAGCGGGATGTACTCGTCTTCGTTCTCGACGTCGATCAGTACGCTGTGGCGCTGATTGAAGGTGCCGCGTTTGCAATCCTGCCCGCTCAGACGTACTGGCGTGCCTTGAATCAGCAATGAGCCGAATGCCACAGCCTCGGCCATGCCGTAGTCGAAGGGACGCTTGCCATGTCCCATTTCGGCCCGCTGTTCCAAAAGCTTCTTGATCTTGGGATGGATGTGGAACTCCGGCGGATAGCTCGCGAGCTTGTCGGAGATCTTCGCGATCTCTTGCGCAGAGATTCCCGTTTCGACTTCGTACTCGGGGAGCAAGCATCCACCCTTGTACTTGTCCCAGTACTCGGGAAGCTGAGCCAGGCGCGGCATCTTCTTCATGCGCGTAGCTTGCTTCTGCGCTTCGCTGATTTCGGTCGTGATCTCCTGCACGCGCTGGCTGTTATCGACGCCAATGCGCTTTGCGTAAATGTCATGGAGCGGGGGATGATCTTTGATTCGTGCATAGCGAAGCGGCTGCGTGATCGTGGGATCATCGACTTCGCTGTGACCGTGACGACGGTAACCGATCAGATCGATGATCACGTCCGAGTGGAACGTGTACCGGTAATCAACTGCGAGCTTCGCAATGCGCAGTACTGCGTCCGGATCTTCGGAATTTACGTGAAAGATCGGAACGGGAAGACGCTTGGCTAAATCCGACGAATAACGCGAGGAATTCGTTTCGTATGGCTCGGTGGTGAAGCCGATCAGGTTATTGACGATCACATGCAAGCCGCCGCCTACCGTGTATCCATCAACGCCGGCAAGATTCAGTGTCTCTGCCCAAATCCCCTGGCCCGCGAATGCCGCATCACCATGGATCATTACAGGAAGCACTTTATCTTCGCCGCCCCAGCGAATTTGCTTGGCCCGCACGCGGCCAGTGGCTACGGGATCGACGGCCTCCAGATGGCTGGGGTTGGAAACCAGGTGCAGATCGACTGTACTGCCATTGCGTCCGGTGAACGTTCCGGTTGCGCCCTGGTGATATTTCACATCGCCGCCACCCAGGATGCTTCGTGGATCGACATCTTCGAACTTCGCGAACATGTCCGTGGCAGACTTACCGACGGTGTTGACCATCACGTTCAAGCGTCCGCGATGGCTCATTGCAATCACAACCTGGATCGTGCCGCGTTCGGCTGCGTCATTCAGGACTTCGTCCAAAAATGGGATTAATGACGTGACGCCTTCGAGCGAGAAACGCTTTGTGCCTAGATAGCGCGACTGGATTACGTGTTCAAAGAGATCAGCTTTCGTGAGCAGCTCAAGAATGTGCTTCTGATCCACCGCAGGAGCATCGGCTTCGAGTCGCTCCTGAATCCACTCTCTTCGTGCCGCATCGGGAATGTGCATGAACTCGGCGCCAATCGTGCCGCAATAACAGCGACGCGCCTCGTCGGCGAAATCTCCCTGGATGTCGAGTTCAGGAACTGCTTGCGGCTGCAGATACTGCCCGAGAGGATCGAGCTTGGCCTGAAGATACCCCCAGCGCCGGAAGGCCTCAAAGACACGCTCCCGGTCATGCGGATCGATGAGGAATGAACTACGTGGAATTTCTTGAGAAGTTGAAGCCATACTTAAATTGTAATCGGGTCATCGGGCGATCGGGTCATCGGGTGAAGTGAAAACCAAAACACTTTTGTAATCGTTATCGGCGAATTCGTGCTCGAAACGTGCGCACAACCCGCATCGTGTCTTGATTCTTACTTCACCCGATGACCCGATCATCCGATGACCCGATATTTTTTCAAGCTTTTGCCGGATCGATCTTCTCCGGATCCACTCCCAGTTCCTGGAACGCTTTCTGCGCTTTCTTCGCGTCGAACTTCTTCTCGCGCGAAAGCTTCGAGAGCGTTGCCGCGACGATTGCCTCCGGGCTGATCTCGAAATGCTTGCGCAGATACTCGCGATTGTCGCTGCGACCGAATCCGTCCGTACCGAGGCTGACCAGACGCTCACGCAGCCACGGTGAGAGCTGGTCGGGAACGATCTTCATGTAGTCGCTGGCGGCGATGATCGGGCCTTCGACACCCTCAAGAGCTTTGAGGATGTAAGGCTGTTTTTCCTTCTCCGCCGGATGCAGCAGGTTC
>DATEKE010000357.1:0-2360 GCA_035277605.1 Terriglobales bacterium
TGGCGTATGGCGAAACAAAGCAAGATGCCGAGGTCAAGGTTACGGCGCTGGCCTTGCGCGTTCTTGCTGATCGCACCGAGCAGGTAAAAAAACCTCCCAAATCAATCCGCTTTTTGTGAGTTCGTGGCCGAGCAGAAAAGCGAGCCGAGTCTATAGCGCTCTCTTGCGCATTGGGTGGAAGGTGAAGAACAGGAAGGGCGGTTCTCACGTCCAGCTTGAACGGGAAGGATGGCCAGATTTCACATGGGCATTCCACGATAAAGACGAAATCGGGCCGAAGATGCTCAGCAGAATCGCGAGCACACCGGGCTCACACCCGACGATCTCTGAGCCATCGCTTTCTTCTATTTGCGTGATTGCTATGTTTCAGCCGCTTTTTGCACATTCCGCTCTTGCTGGAACGTTCCTCAGCGTCGCGGTAAGTCGATTCCATAGGCTCGGTTACTACCTTCCTTCACCGCAAAGAAGCTCACGATCGTACCCGGCAGTCCGAAGATGAATGCCAGCGTCCGCCAAAGGATGCTCTGATGATTCTGAGCGCGCATTCCGGCAAAACTAATGTTGGCCAGCACCCAAATTCCTGAAATGCCCGTGTTCTGAATTTGACCTTCTGGCGAGCTGTATGTTTGTGCCCAAAGAGACGGACTAAGCGTGCACACGACAAAGAACACGAGAGAATAAGCGGAACTCAATTTGGGGCGCATTTAGCACGCCCAAAATACCATACCGCCGGTCCGACTTCGCGCCTCTACGAACCCTCTGCGATCATTTCCGAGTCCGGCAAAGCCTCTGTAAGTCATTGTTAGATCAGATCTTTTGAACTCAGATATCCCTTCAGTAACGAAGGTCTTGCCGAGCCTTTCCGCACTTTGGTCATCTACCCTCCTTCCGCTGCCGATGGCATTGTTAACCAGCCCTTCTCCCCGAAGAGTACGAGTTACCAAAGTCACCGGAGGAAGTGTCCATGTTCAGCAAACGATGGTTGTACCTTGCTGCGCTGGCCGGCGCGCTATCGTTCTGCGTCGGATATGCGCACGGGGCGCAGCCACACATGATCGGTCCCGATGGGGGAGACGTTCGTTCGCTCTCGTACGACCCGCAGAATCCTGACCGCATTTTGCTGGGCACCAGCTCAGGGCAAATTTTCGAATCTCGCGATCGCGGCGCCTCATGGACGCGCTACGCTCACCTCGGCGACGGGCCTGACTACGTTCTTGATCACATCGTTTTCGATCCCGCTAACTCCCGCCGGCTCTATGTAGCCGCGTGGAGCATTGAGCATGAAACCGGCGAAGTGTTTCGCTCAAATAATGGTGGCAAGTCGTTTGAATCGCTGAGCGGCATGCGCGGCAAGTCGATCCGCTCCTTCGCGATGGCTCCGTCGAACTCCAAGGTTCTGGTCGCAGGCGCGCTCGACGGCGTGTACCGCTCCCAAGACGGCGGCGACCACTGGACCCGCATTTCGCCCGAAGGCCACAAGGACATCAAGAACATCGAGTCGCTGGCCATCGATCCCAAGAATCCTGACGTGATCTACGCCGGAACCTGGCACCTCGCGTGGAAGACCGATGACGCCGGCCAGAACTGGCACCAAATTAAGAATGGCGTGATCGACGACTCCGACGTGTTCTCGATCATCGTCGATCCGCAGCTGCCTCAGACGGTGTATCTGAGCGCTTGCTCGGGAATTTATAAGAGCACCGACGCAGCCGATCTCTTCAAGAAAGCGCAGGGAATTCCTTTTTCGGCACGCCGCACTCGCGTTTTGAAGCAGGATCCGCAACATGACAACGTCGTCTTCGCCGGAACCACGGAAGGCTTGTGGAAGACCGAAGACGCCGGTGCGACATGGCATCGCGTGACTGCTCCGAACATCATCGTCAACGACGTGATGATCGATCCGCGCGATTCGACACGGGTTCTGCTCGCGACCGACCGCAGCGGCGTTCTGGTGAGCACAAACAACTCAGCGTCGTTCAGCGCCTCGAACGAGGGCTTTGCTCATCGTCAGGTACGCGCGCTGCTCGCTGACAACAAGAATCCGAACGTGCTCTATGCGGGCATGGTGAACGACAAAGAGTTCGGCGGCGTCTTCGTCTCGCGCGACGCGGGACAGCGCTGGTCGCAGCTCAGCAGCGGCCTGAACGGTCGCGACGTCTTCACGCTCGCGCAGGATGAGCGCGGCAATCTGTTCGCCGGAACCAACGCCGGTCTATTCAAGCTGGCTACAGGCGCGCGTGAGTGGATGCGCGTAAGCTTGCCCGGCATGATGCCCAACATTCCCGATTTGGCAATCGAGGGCAACAACCTCTTCGTTCCTACATCCTCGGGCGCGCTGCTTGTCTCGCGTGATATGGGCA
>DATEKE010000358.1:0-3657 GCA_035277605.1 Terriglobales bacterium
ATGAGGCTTAATCTCGTTTTGTTCGCATCTGAAGGAAGATGAACCTAGTTCCTCGACCGAGCACAGACCGATTCCGTACGCCTTGCGCAGAGCACGGTTGACGGCACGAGTTTCAGCAACCCGCATTTCGGCGCCGCGAACAACCGACGAAACATTGGAAGGATCAGCATCGCCGAATCCGACGAACCCACGCGAACGCCGCGATTTGTGAACAGTGCACTTAAATACCCATCGGTTCATCGAAGGATTTGAGAATTCCGGTACCGGCTCAACGCGGATACTGTTGCATCGACGGCGGGCCGCAAGCTGTAACAGTCCGCTGTGGGTGACATACCAGTGGCCGTCGACAACTCTTATCTCACCGTGTTCCACGGAAAATCCAAAGACTGTGGTAAGCTCGCGAAGAAGTTTGAGCGTTGATGTCGAACAAACTTCTGGCCACAATGCTTTGGCTTGTATTGAGTTACGTCGTGTGAGTGATGATCTACGCTTGATGTTTTGGGTCATGAGTTGCTCCTAAAGCTGTAGTCCAATAAAACTAATATAGTCATAATAGAATATGCAGTCAAGAGAAAAACGCCGGATCGTGCAGCGAGAGAGCCCCGACTTAAAAGCGCTTGGAAGGCGTCTTAGAGAGCTGCGAGGATTCGATCTGAATCAAGGAGAAGTTGCTGACGACCTCGGTATAAGCCAGAGCCAACTCTCAAAATATGAACGCGGTGTCGCTGCTCCCCCTGCTGACGTCCTTTTTCTGATAAAGCAGCGCTTTCAGGTGAGCATCGATTGGTTATTGACCGGGGAGCGAGAATAGCGCGTGAAGTATCTGACCTTGGCGATTCGATTTATTAGCCGCGCCCGGACGACACTTCATCGGTTGTCGAGCCCGCCGAGTGACTAAAAGATTGGAAATCTGCACTCATTTGTGTCATTCCTAATTTGACATCCATGCAGTCCTCGCTATGCTGGCGAACATAAAGCGAAATGTGTTTTTGAGGCTGTGGGATGATGAGCGATTCGCAAGGAGGGAATCGGACTGTGGGATCTTCTAAGCTGTTGGCCGAAAACCACAATCTCGCGGAAACAGGCCCCAAGCCTAGTCCGGCTATTCCAAATACAAACTTATCGCAACGCCGCGGCCGAATGACTGGACCGCGCACGACAGCGGGGAAAAACAGGAGTCGGTACAACGCGGTTAAAGCTGGAATCTTCTCTCGAGCCGTTGTTCTAAAAGACGAGTCTTTAACGGATTACGAGGCGCTTCTGACTGGATATCGCGACCACTTCCAGCCGCAAGGCACCTTTGAAAACTCACTTGTCGACAAGCTCGCAATGCTTGATTGGCGCAGGAAGCGTTTGGTATGTGCCGAGAGGGCAGAAATTGAGAGTTCGATTCGATTCAAATCGCTGGATTTAATGACCGCGCAGAAACTCGAAGCCTGGGACGCTTTACGCATGGCCGACACAGATGGTGGAACGCTGAGACACGAATCGAACCCCTACGTGGTTCGCGATGCGCTTGAAATACTGACCCAATTCAGAGATATTTTTGAGAAAACGGGTTTTGAGAAGGGCTATGATTTTTGGGTGTTGCGGAAGCTATACGGCCTAGACCGTGCAGGGGCTGCCCCTTTTGGCTTTTTACAATCGCTTGTGGCACTCTCGAAAATTGCGGCCGAGTTTCAAAAGGAGCATAAGAGCTCACGACCAGACGATTGGAAGCAATATGCTATCGATCTTGTCGATAACGAGATCAATCGGTTGAGAACGTGGCAAGATGTTCATGAGCGCTTAAACCATTTGAGAAGGGAATACGCCGCGACTGCAGCTTTAGTTCCGGATCAAGACAAAATGGAGAAGTTCGTCCGGTATGAGGCGCATCTCAGCAGGGAATTTGATCGGACGTTGAATCAACTGGAGCGCTGCCAAAGAATGCGCCTTGGGCAGCCGGTTGCGCCAACCATTAAAGTGGACGTGACAAGCTGATAGTCGGCGTGGAGGGACGCTCATTCGAGACATGAAGAACTCGATACAGGTTGCCAATACTCGCAAGGCAGGTCCTCGATTTCAGAGCCCCGACTTTGTAGAAGGCGCCGAGGAGTCACATTCGGTCTCCGCTAGCAGAGGGTCTCGCGGGCGTGCGGGTCGCGCGACGGGTCCAAGAACCGCGGCAGGAAAGCGGCGCAGCCGAGCCAACGCCCTTAAGACCGGCATCTTTTCGAAAATGCTCTTTCTGCCACACGAATCACCTGCCGAATATCAGGCGTTGCTACAAGGATGGAAGGACTATTTCGAACCGCAAGGTATGCCTGAGGAACTTCTTGTTGAAGAATTGGCGACGATCGTCTGGCGAAAGCATCGGCTGATATTTGCGGAAAACACTGAAATCGTTAGAGGTGTCAAATTGCGCGCAGAAGATTCGATTAGTGACAAAGCCATGGAGGCGTGGGACGCGGCGCGCGCAGGCGAATTGGGGGGCGGAATTCTTCGGCAGCGTAAGAATGTTTTTGTCACGCGCAATGCAATCGAACTGTTGGAGGTATTTCGGGAGGCATTCGCGCTCGTCGGATTTCAGAAGGACAAAGATCCTTTCATCCTTCGCAAATTGTATGGGCTCGATCACGATAATGGTGCACCGTGGGGTGTGTTCAAATCGTTTCTGGCGCTGTCCAAAATTGCGGCCGAAGAGCAGGAGTCTAATGACTGTCCTAAGCCCGGCGATTGGAAAGAAAGGATGCTTAAAATTCTTGATGCCGAGATCAAGCGCCTGAGGGAGCTTGCGTCAAAGCAGGTAGAAAATGAAAAAGAAAAATTGGCGATCGAGCTCACGGTCGCACCCCTACGCGACGAAGCCATGATCGAGCGCACCACCCGCTACGAAGCGCACCTCAGCCGCGAATTCAATCGGACGCTCGCTAATCTAGAACGGCTGCAACGAATCCGCCTCGGCCAGCCCTTAGCGCCGGCAATCAAGATCGACCTGATGTCTTGACGAGTATATTCCGGTTACTTGCCGGCGCGCGTGGAAGTCGGAGAAAATCTCTTCACTTCCTCAAGGCCGCGCTTGGGATTAGCACGCAGCGTCTTGCTTTTCGCTGGGTCAAAGTGGCATCGCATCACAACACCCAGCGGCAGCGCGAGACGCTCGCCATCGGGAAATCGAAGGCCGGCGAGCTAACCATTCGTGCCTTGGAGCGAGATGACTTTTGTTTTTCGTCGCTAGCTTATCCGGCGAGGAGGAACCACGAAAACGGCCAGTAGTTCCTCCTTTCACCAACTGATTCTTTGGATTCCAGGCACGAGGTCGAAATGGCGGTCGCGGCTTATGATAGGTACGGAGTGCCGGCGGCACAGGGCCGCAATCCAGCAATCGTTCGACGGAATTGGCGTTCCGGCCGTTTTCAATTCGGTGCGAATGGCACTGTAAGGAAGCGTCGTCTGCTCGTCCACATCCAGAACTTGAAACTTCGGCAGATATTCGGCCAACCACTTTTCATACTGTCGTCGTTCGCGCGAAAGAGAAATGCCATAACGATATTCGCCGAGAACGATCACCGGAATCGAGAGTTGGTGTGCCTTCCGAAGCAGAGGCTCGATACCCGGCTCGCCTTCAGCCAGAGCAGAAAGGGCGTTCGTGTCGAGGATCAACGCTTGTCCTCG
>DATEKE010000359.1:0-5634 GCA_035277605.1 Terriglobales bacterium
GGTTTTCAGCCGCTGGTGGCATTTCACACTTCTGGTGGAACTTCCACCATGCCAGATACCTTCCAGGGCGAAGTCGGCGAATGCTTCGAGAAGACGCTGCGCTATCCCGATCACTACAAGCTCGTTCGCGGCCTTTACGACCTTGGATTTTTTTCGAGCGAAAAGCGCAGGCTCGACTCCGGCGAAGTGAGCCCGCGTGAGCTGACTTCACACTTGTTTCTGGAAAAACTTTCAGGTGAAGAGCCGGACGTAACGATCATGCGCATCGAAGCTCATGCCGGAAAACGCGTGCTGTCGTACGCCATGGTTGATGAATACGATCGGCGGACGGGGCTCACTTCGATGATGCGCACGACAGCGTGGCCGGCCTCGGTGGTGCTGCAGATGATGGTGAGTGGCGTAATTACGAAGCGCGGCGGCATTCGACAGGAAACGGATGTGCCTGCGGATATCTTCCTGCGCGAAATGTCACGCCGTGGAATCAAGATCCGATTCGCGCAGACTGGGCGGTAGCGCCGAAGCAATCGCTCGCCTGACTGCGCCGATCAGGTCCTCCTTTTCTGCGAACTGCGCTGGCGAAATCGGAGGATGGAATTTCAACCTCACCAATCCGGGATGGATTGTGCTGCTCCCTTTCGGCATGAGCAAGTCGGAGCCGAGTATCGTAACGGGAACTATGGGGACGCCGCTGTCCATGGCAAGATAGAACGGACCTTTTTTGAACGGCAGCAGGCGTCCGTCGGGCGAGCGCGTTCCCTCGGGAAACACTGTCATATTCAAACCGCGAGCCATCACCTGCTCAGCCTCTCTCATGCTGTTTACCGCGGCTTCGCGATTGCGCCGGTCCACGGGAACGAGGTCGGCCATGAGCATGGCTCGTCCAAGAATGGGAATCTTAAACAATTCTTGTTTTACCAATACTGAGGTTCGGCGCGGTAGCTTCGGAATGAGAATCGGAGGATCGAGGTTCGATACATGATTGCACATGAAAATGTAAGTGGCGTCGCGATCGATCTGCTCCAGACCTTCGACCTCAACGCGAACTCCGGCGATGCTCAGGCCGGAGCGCGTGATCCACATTGCGATCGCGAAGAGCGTGTCGGCACTGCCTGTGAGCCACGTTGCCGGAAATCCGATGAGTGCTCCAAGAAAGGTGAAAACGCAGGTGAAGAGCCCTGCTGCGACAGTGCGAATCAGAGTGATCATGGAGCAGAGCGGGCCGGCTGATCTTCAGAGCGCATCCAGGCGTCGCGGCGCGCGAGCTGGGCGGCAGTCGCGCCCGGCAGATCACGGAAAACGTACGCTTCGATCTCCCGTTGGCTCCAAACCAGCGAGGCTTCTTTTCGTGTTCCATGATGCATTACGACTATTCGCACCGTGTCTCCGGGTTTGGAATTTTCAAATTGCTGGTCGAGCCCTCGCAGCGGCGTGTGACCGTCGACGCTGACGATTTCGTCTCCTTCCTGCAGTCCCGCTTTGCGCGCCTCGTCGTCATAGACCTCTTCAATGATCAGCGGCCCACGAAAATTGCGATTCGCCGTGAAGCCTGGATCGGCAACCGTTTGGTTTTCTTTTCCCAGCACCAGGCCGACGGTCTTGAATAGGTCGTCATAGGACAATTCGGTTGTGCCCGCTACATATTGCTCGAAGAAGCTGCGTAGATTGGTGCCCGCGAGCTTTTCGGCTTCTTCTCGTACGCCTTCAGAATCGGGAAAGAACTTGCCTTGCTTGGCGTAGTCGCGATTCATGGCTTGAAAGAGATCGCGAAGAGAATGCGCGCCATGCGAGTCCTCGCGAATCTTCAGATCGAGCAGCACACCCAGAATCTCGCCTTTGTTGTAGTAGCTGATGCTGCGCTCAGGTGTGCGGTAATCCGGATACTTATCCAGCCAGGTATCCAGACTTGACTGCTCTGCCGATTGCGTGAGATGCGCGGGTCGAGACTGCAGAACAGTGATCCCTCTGGCAAGCCGACGCAAATACTCCGTCGAATCAAGGAGGCCTGCTTTGAGTAAGGCAAGATCACCCACCGTACTTGTGACTCCTTCGCTGAACCACAGAGCGCGGGTGTAGTTCTCGCGCGTGTAATCGATTGGCTCGAGGGATTGCGGACGAATCCGTTTCACATTCCAGAGATGAAAAAACTCATGCGCACTGGTCGATTCGAGACTCTTCAAGTCTTTGAGATCGTTTGCAGAGTGGTCGATGGCGGTGCCATAGGCGTGCTCCATGCCACCACCTGCGGGTCCATGCGGGAAGTGATAGATGAAGGTATAGGTATCGAAGGGCCGATCGTTCATCCACCAGGTCTCAGCCGCAGTGATCTTCTTTAGAAAATCCACAATGGGAGGCAGGCTGTAATCAGCCGGATCGGCATCGACCACGACGCGGTACCTTGCTCCGTCTTGCGCGAAGTCGCTTTCAGCAAACTGGCCTAACTCGACAGGACTGTCGACGAGTCGATCGTAGTTCGGCGCACGAAGAAGATAGCCGGACGGTACCCCCGGACCGGCCGGCAGAGTATCCGACGGCAATGCCGTTGCAAGCTTCCATTGCCCTGGGATTTGCTGCAGGCGAACCGAAATGGGAAGTTCGCGCCGGTTCGTCGGATACATGAGCAGCTCAGCAAAGTTCAGGAACGCGTGGTGCTGGTTGAACTGCGCGCCGAACGGACCAGCCTCGTCAAGAACGATGTCGTAATCGATCACAACCCATCCTGGCTTCGGACGGAACTCCCAGGTGGTTTTATCGACCTGATGAAGAGGAAGCGTTTCCCCGGACTGCGTCGAAGCCCTTACTGAAATCACATCTTTCGCGAAATCGCGTACCTGGTAAAGCGCGTTCCAAACCGGGAGTTGGACAGCATTGCCGGCGCCTTCAGGATCGAAGGTCATGCTGACGTGCACACGATGATGAACGGCGTCTGCAAAGGTAACCGTGTAGTCGAGCTTGGATTCACTCTGGCACCAACCAATTGAGGACAGAAGAAAAAGTAGCACCGCAACGAAACCGTGTGTCAATACCGCCCGCGGTAGCGGATGGGTGAGTGTAGTAATACGTTGATCGCAAAAAATAGGTTGGCATCTCATGTGATTTTGAGCCGTTAGAGCACTGTGAAGACCGCACACTAACTGTCCGCTACCGCGGACGGTATCGACAGGACGTACCAAGTGTTTAAGCTATGCTGGCGAGCCGCGCTGGAAGTTTCTCATAGATGCCTCCGAAGCCGCCGTTAGAGAGAATAGCGATAACATCGCCCTCGCGCAGCTCGGGACTTATTGATTCCACGATCGCATCCGCATCCTTACACTCACGAGCGGAGTGTCCCTGACGCTTGAGTTCCTTGACAAGAGCCGAGATGGACAGCCGTTCGTTTTCCGGAATGGCTTCGGCCTTGAAGACGCTCGCAAGTACAACCTCGTCGGCTTTACTCAAGCTGTTCACGAGTTCCTTGAAGAATATGTTTCTGCGAAGTGTGTTAGACCGCGGCTCAAGAATCGCCCAGAGGCGCCGCCCCTTGTAGCGCGTGCGGAGCGCTTTGAGCGTTTCGGCAATGGCGGTCGGATGATGCGCGAAGTCATCGATGATGGTGACACCGGCGACCTCTGCTTTGACCTCTAAACGACGCTTTACACTTTTGAACGTCGCGAGCGCTTCCTGGACTACCGCAATGGGAATCTCGTACCTAGTAGCCATGGCCGCCGCTGCGGTTGCGTTCAGCACGTTGTACTCGCCCGCAAGCCCCATTCGAAGTTCTGCCCAGGGCTGCCCCTCGTGCTCCACGGTCCAGTTAGTTTCGGTGGGAAAAAAATTCATTTCCCGAATGCGCCACGCGGATCCTTGCTTTTTTCCGTAGCGCTCGACTTTGCAGAAAGCGCGAGCGATGCAGTCGTCCACATTCGCGGAGTCGTCATACGCGATCAGGTAACCACTGCGTGGGATCAGATTCACGAGGCGTTTGAAGGAGGTTTTTACGGCTTCGAGATCTTTGTAAATGTCGGCGTGATCGAATTCGACCGAGGTGAGGATCACCGCGTCCGGGAAGTAGTGCAGGAACTTCGGTCCCTTGTCGAAGAATGCAGTGTCGTACTCATCGCCTTCAAGAATGAAGTGCTTGCTCTGCCGCAAGGCGAAGCTCGTCCCGAAGTTTTCCGCGACGCCGCCGATCAGGAATGAAGGATTGAGCCCAGCAGTCTGAAAGATCCATGACAGCATGGATGTTGTCGTGGTTTTGCCGTGGGTGCCGGCAACCACAATCGGCTCACGCCCGCGAAGAAAGCTTTCGTGCAAAATCTGCGGCAAGGACCGAAACGGGATGTGATGGTCGAGAACATGCTCCAGCTCAACGTTGCCGCGGGAAATTGCGTTGCCGACAATTACCAGGTCGGGACGCGGCTTCAGGTTCGCCTCTGAGTAAGGCTCCGCAATGGGAATGTTCATGCTGCGCAGCAGATCGGACATTGGCGGATACGCTGCAGCGTCTGAGCCGCTAACGTGAAATCCTCTCTGCTTCAACAATCCCGCCAATGCAGCCATCGCCGTGCCGCAAATGCCGATCAGATGCACGTGTTGGCGCTCGCTCAATTCCTGCCTGCCTTGCTCTCGACTGCTTGCGGCACAGTCGCCGATTCGAGAATGTCGAGTTTGACTGCATCATCCACGGTCAGTCGAGCGCGTACACCCATCGGCAAGGTGATGTTTCCCGCGCTCACGTGTCCGGAGGGCAAGCCGAAGGCGATAGGAATGTTCACGTCGTCGAGAACGCTTGTGATGACCTGCTGAAGCGTGTAGTCCGCACCTGCAGGCGGTCCGCAGTCTTTCATTTCGCCAAAGATAATTCCGCGCACACCATCCAGTTTGCCCGCGTACTTAAGATGCATCAACATGCGATCGATGCGATAGGGCCACTCACCCAGATCTTCGAGAAAGAGGATTGTGTCTTCCGTTTCGATTTCATACGGCGTGCCCAGCGAAGCCACGAGAAGAGAGAGGCAGCCGCCATAGAGTCGTCCACCAGCAGTTCCGGGACGGAGCGGCTGGAGTGCAGAAGCGTCAGTAGCGCTGATGCTCCACGATTGGGTTCCCGAACTGGCACTGAAGAAGGATTCAATATGCACTCCATCCGGCTTGGAAAAATCCTTCGCCAGCATTGGACCGTGAAAGCCAACTAACCCTGTTCGTTGAAAAAATACGGTCGTGAGCGTGGTCAGGTCACTGTATCCGCAAAAGATCTTTGGGTGGCCGGCAATCAGGTCGAAGTCCAAATGCGGCAGCAAGTGATTTGTCCCATAACCGCCGCGCGCGCAGAGGATGGCCTTCACATCTGGCGCGCGAAACATTTCGTGCAGTTCGTCGACGCGCCGCTGCACATTACCTGCGAAGTACATGTCGCGCTGAAAGATGCCGTCCGAGTAGACGAGGTTGAAGCCAAGCCCGCGAAGGCGAGCCTCCCCGGCCGCAAATTCCGCACGATCGACAGCCCCCGCAGGAGCAACGATGCCAATCGTGTCCCCGGAGCGAAGAGCAGGAGGACGCAGCAAGGTTTTGCGCGCAGCAGTCACGGAATCCTCAATCTTAGCTGATGGATTACGCGGGCACGTTCCCTGCAATGCTCAGGCCCGAAAAGCCGACATA
>DATEKE010000360.1:0-4570 GCA_035277605.1 Terriglobales bacterium
TCACGAGGTCTCCGAGTGTTCCCTGAATTGCGCCGTTGGCAGCACCCACGGAATCCCATACTTGCTGCTGGTTCTGTGCGACCATCGCTTTGCTGCGAACGCTCGGCTGCGCCATCTGCGATTTCATGCTTGAGAACTGGGTCGAGCTTTCCGTCCAACGTCCGGGTTCTACGCAGAAGACGCCGAGATCGACAGGATCGCTCTCAGCGGGAATCACGCGATCTTTGCCGACTACTCGGTCCTGCTTGCCGCCGGTGACGATCTCTCCTGCGAGCAGAATCAACGGATGCTTCGAGTTGTTGATGAGAACGAGATTGTTGACCTGCGGGCCTGAGACCGGAATGTGATGATGCGGGCTGCGAATCAGTCCGCCGATGCGTCCGGCTTCGGTAATGATGACCTCGCCGGAGCGGATACCATCGTCCAGGGTGATGAACTCGCTGGTGTCGTGCTCGTTGGAGCTAACCACCGGAAAGATGGTCAGATTGCCGTGCGAGATCGGACTCAGGACTTTGTAGCTGGGGCTGGGATTACCTCCCCAGAGTAAGGACGCGCAGATCAGGAATAGCAACGCAATTCCAAATCGGGACGGCAGGAATCGAGACATGCTTCACCTCCGGAACACGAAGGTCACGACGGTCTGAAAGAAAGGTCACGGAGCGAGATCCTTGCTCGGCTTTCTTCCGACCACCGCCCTTCGAATTGTTCGCTTCCCAATTGCGAGGCCATATCGGGGGAGAGTCCTCGCGATTTGAGAGAAGAACGTTCATTCGCCTACGCCTTGCAGGAAAATTTGCTACCATCCGCCTCAGCGCAAGTCTCGTCCTATATGCCCGTGGCCCAAAGCAGCAGCCGTTCGACATCAGTTGCCGCGGTGAGAATCGACACTCACCAGGCGAGCGACCTTTATGAGCGCAGCGGCGCCTCGGCATATTCGCTCTCGCAGCAGCAATTCACGGAGATTCTGCAGCGGGTCGTCAGTCGGACAGAGGAGATGAACGCGGCCGATGCCGGCGAAATCTCCAGCTTCCTTTCAGGACTCAAGCTCGATGAGCTGGCGCTGGCGCACGGATGTGCAGCCGGCAATCAACATGCCTGGGACGTGTTTCTCACCCGTTATCGCGAATCAATTTACCAATCGGCGCGCAGCATCACGCGCAGCGAATCGGTAGGCCGCGAACTGGCCGCCTCGCTCTATGCCGAGCTGTATGGGCTTGGCGGCGCTGAGGATCGCAGGTCGAAGCTCGCTTTGTACTCCGGACGCGGTTCGCTGGCCGGCTGGCTACGAATGGTTCTGTCGCAGAGTTATGTGAACCAGATCCGGGCAGGGAAGCGGCTGGTTAGTATCGAGGAGGAAGAAGAGGAGCACGGAACCCAATATGCTGCGCCTGTCGCGGAGCAGTCCTCGCCGGTAGATCCACGGCTTCAACAAGCCACCGATCACGTGCTCAGCGAACTCGAGCCAGAGGAGCGCTTCCTGCTTTCATCGTATTTTCTCGATGGCCGCCGGCTCGCTGAGATCGGGCGCATGTTGGGTGTGCATGAATCAACCATTAGCCGCAAGCTGGAAAAGTTGCTCAAGGACCTGCGCAAGCGCATCCGTAAGGACCTGGAACGACGCGGCATGAGCCGGCGACAAGCAGAAGAGGCGCTGGAAGCTGACGTCCGCGACTTTGCCCTGGACGTGCGTTCGCGACTGCAGCCTCCGGCAGAAAACTCCTCATGAGCTGCTGATGCCGGCTGCAAGAAGCGAAAGATTAGACGTTCAATCATTAACGAGCAGAATTGAGGCAGTTTGGATCGTCTGAGCAACATCATGAAGCAGCGGCTCGCGGCGCAGCAGGTGGCTGGCGAGGCCGAGCATCCCTCAGCGGATACTCTGGTGGCGTTCGCTGAGCAGGGACTGCGCGCCTCAGAGAGGCAGCAGGTTCTCTCGCACCTGGCAGTCTGCCCAGCATGCCGGCAGACTGTCTCGCTTGCGATCTCCGCCGAGCCAGTCAGTTCAGCTGAGCTGCCTCTTAGGGCCCGAGGCCTCAGATTCCCAATGGCCCTGAAGTGGGCATCTGCCGCAGCGGCATTAGCCGTCGCAATTGGCGTAGGCGTGCTTTCGTACGAGCACCAGAATCAACCGACATTTAGGGCCGCGTCATCTTCTTCTCAAGTACAGGAAAAATCTGTTGCGCCTGCTGCGCAGCCTGGAACTGAACAGAATTCTGAGGTTCCCAAGACGGAGGCGAAAGCTGAGACGCAGATGAACGCTGCGAATTCCAAAAGAGCCAATTCTCAATCTCGAGTCACGGCAAATGCTTCAGCTCGCAGGGCAGAACCGCAATTAAAGAAGGCGCAAAGTGACGCAGTTCACGGCAGCCTCGTTGCCCGTTCGCGACCAGCGATGGTCCCGCCATCAACCGTTGCTGATGGGTTTATGGCTTCCAATGCGGTGGCGCCGCCACCGCCACCTCCGCCTGCACCGGTAGATGCGAAAGCAATCTCTGACGTCACGGCAGCGGGTGCTGTGGTTGGAGGCGTTGCCGCTCCTTCCGCCTCTGCGCAACCTGCTCTTGAAGCGAGATCAAACGCGCAACTTGAGACAACGGCTGAGGCGGCGAAGGTGGAGGGGTCAACGTACAATGGCCCCACGAGGGCCAGCTTGCAGCAGCGGCCTGCTTCACTGGCAGAGATGAAAACTGTCGCACCCTCGGCAATCGGCGGACCGGTTCGCAAAAGCGCGATTCACGGCTTTGCGCCAATTGCTCACTGGACGATCTCATCAAACGGCAAGCTGCAGCGCGAATCGGGCGATGGCCGGTTCTCTTCGATCGAACCTGCGCCGGGAGTCTCGATTCGGGCGGTCGCAGCACAGGGAATTGAAGTATGGGCAGCGGGTTCGCAGCCGGATTTCTCGGCCAAGGAATCGCAGCAGCGCCCGGTGCTCTTTCACAGCTCCGACGCCGGTGAAACCTGGACCAAGGTTGACGGCCCATGGCAGTCCCTCATCAGCACGCTCAATCTCGATAGCGCAAACGCACTCACCGTGATTACTCCCGATGGAAGCTGGACCACACTGAATGCCGGCAAAAGCTGGACGAAACGGTAGCTGGGGTTAGACTCCCTCTATGGCCATTGCCCAGGAACTCCTCGACATTCTCGTTTGTCCCTCCTGTAAACAACCGGTGAAGCTCACGCCTGAGCGAAATGGGCTGCGTTGCGAGCGATGCAATCTGGTATATCCGATCGTCGACGACATCCCGGTCATGCTCACCGACAAAGCCATTCGCGGCTAAGCGGCATTTATCCCATGCTGTAAGCTGGAGCCATATGGACATGACGTGGGTGACCGACCGCATTGCGGTCGGGGGAGGCATCTGGAACGAGCTGAAAATGCTGGAGGTGGTGGACCAGGGCGTAACCCACATCATCAACATGCAGATTGAGTTCGATGATCGTCACCTCGGCGTGCCTTACGGGGTGCGCGTCCTCTGGAATCCAACTGACGATGATTTCCAAGTCAAACCCCCGGAGCTGTTTCAGCGCGGCGTAGAGTTCGCGCTCGAGGCTTTCGAACATCCCAACGGAAAGGTCTTCATTCACTGCGCTGCCGGCGTGCATCGCGCGCCGATGATGACGCTGGCCATTATGCGCGCTATGGGATGGCAGCTCTCAGACGCCAAGAAGCTGATCCAGAAACGCCGCCCGGTTGTGGACTTTGCCGATGTCTACGTTCGCAGCGTCGAAGAGTTCATGAAGGGCTACGCCGCCGAGCCTGCGGAACGATAATCGCTTTCAATTTTCGGCCATCAGTTATCATCCTTCCCTTACCGTGATCCGGGCCAAACAGCACTTGCGTCCCATGCGCGGAGGCGCGCAGAGCCATCTCATGTACGCAGACGATGGCCGCTATTACATCGTCAAGTTCCAGAACAATCCCCAGCACGTTCGCGTGCTCGCTAATGAACTGCTGGCCACGCGGATCGCCGAGCGGATCGGCTTGCCGGTTCCCGTCACGGAACTGATTGAAGTGAGCTCGTGGCTGATTGAAAATACTCCCGAGCTTCGCATCCGCACCGGGTCATCGAGTGTTCCCTGTCAGCACGGGCTTGCGCTAGCCATCCGATTCGTCATCGAGCCACTTGAAGGCACGGTGTTCGACTATTTGCCGGTAGCTGCGCTCGATCGTGTGCGCAATCTCAACGATTTCGCCGGGATGCTCGCCCTGGATAAATGGACCTGCAACACCAATGGTCGACAGGCGGTGTTTTGGAAGAAGACTCGCGACAAGAAGTACACGGCCACGTTCATCGACCAGGGCTACTGCTTCAACGCCGGCGACTGGGATTTTCCTGATTCCCCCTTGCGCGGCGTCTATCCGCGAAACGAAGTCTATGCCGGTGTGAGTGGATGGGAGTCGTTCGAGCCATGGCTCTCGCGCATCGAGGAATTCGATCCTCGAGTTCTCTGGGAGCTTGCTGAATCAGTGCCGCCGGAGTGGTACGGCTCAAGTCTCACCGAAATGGAGCGCCTGATCGAGCAGCTTATTTCGCGTCGGAAGAAGGTTCGCGAGTTAATCGAC